>DWUR01000138.1 GCA_019120635.1 Candidatus Corynebacterium intestinavium
CCTTCAGGCCGGCGGTAGCAACCTTGCCCGGCTTGTCGTGGCGACCCTTGCGGATCAGCTGCTGAATAGTTGGCATAGATAGACTTTCTTCTTTGGGTTTTAAACTTGCAGAAGCCTCGGTATGTCGTGAACCCCCTGGTGGGGCACCCACTTGCCGTTCGGGGCGCCAAAAACACCCTTGAACAGCAAAAAATGGGGGCTCTTTCCGGGGCCACTACCGTTTTGTATCACTCCGCGCACTCGGCGCGAAGATCCCTGTATTAAGCACCCTCTGCCGTTTACCGTTCGGTACGCGCCATCGGAGCAATACAATCTACACGTGTCAGAATATCGCAGTGGTGGCTGGAAACCAAATGCGCCCGGAGGTGCTTCCGGGCGCAAATCCAGGCGCAGGTGCCGGCAAGCGGCTGCGGGTGGCTGCGGGCGACCCTGGCTGGCGCTAACAGCCGGTACGCAGCCTCACCCCCGCGTTGCCGCCTTGCCTCCCCCAACCGCGAGCTAGTTGCTGCAGCTCTGTGGAATGTCTTTCTTTCCGCTCTTCCACTGCTTGAGCGCGTTTTCCACCGCACCGGCGTAGAGCTTCGCGCCCTTTTCGCCTGGGTGGATGCCGTCGACGAAGTCGTCGTTCTCCGCCGCTGCCTCGCACCAGTTCGCGAGGTAGACGTTCGGGGTCTTCTTCGCTTCGGCGATGAGCTCGTCGTTGGCGTGCGCCATCCAGTCGCGGTCGCCGTAGGGCATCACGTAGATAATGACGCGGTCCTTGCCCACGGCCTCCCGGATCTTCTTCAGCATCTCCGGGTCCCCTGCACCGTCGGAGGGACCGTTGGTCCCCAGACCAAGGACGACGAATTCGCGCAGCGTTCCGGCATCCGCCATCTGCTGCAGGATCGGCAGTGTCGCGATGTAGTGCCTGCTCTGTGCCGCGTCCACGGTCGCGCCCGGGAACTTCTCCTGCAGCGCGTCCACGGAGGCCAGCATCACGGAGTCACCGACCATGCTGATTTTCTTGCCGGAGGGCATCTTGCGATCTTCGACCGGGATCTTGCTGCCGTCCTTTGGGGCGGGCGGGGTGGTCTTCGCCGCTACCTCGTTTTCCTTCTGCAGGCGTTCGGACTTTTCCTTCAGGTCCTTTTCCAGGCTTGACTCCGAAGGCGCGGTGGCCAGCCCGCAGGCGGTCAGCGCCCCCACGAGGACGACGGCGAATCCGACACTCAGTTTGCGCATCACTCCACCACTAAACCAGCCCTTGATCGTCTTGCGGTAACCGTGACGTCGGAACGGCGTTTCGATGTGCTTGAAGCTCCACTCGGAGATCAAGGCTGTCAGCACCACGGCCGCGATGCCGATGAGCCACTCAGGCGCCCAGGGTGCCAGCACCGGCAGGATCATCACGATCGGCCAGTGCCATAGGTAGATGGAGAAGGAGCGATGCCCCAGCCAGCGGAGCACGCGGATATTCATCCACTCGTCGATCGCGTTATCGCCGCGTGCCAGCCCCATCACGACCAGGGAGGTCAGCACGCTAGCAATGACTAGTCCGCCACGGTAGGTGAATGCGCTTTCCGCGTGCACCGTCATCATCATCGCCACGAGCCCCACAAAAGCCAGCGCGGGGATCCAGTCCGCGAGCAGCTGGTGCTTAAACCAGTTGAGGCGGCGCGGGTGCGAATCCGCGACCCGGGAACGCACCGGAGAGGTCAGCAGGAGCGCGACGAGCGAACCGAGCAGCAGGCCGAAGGCGTGGGTATCTGTGCCGTAGTACACCCGCGACGGGTCCTGCTGCGGATCGAAGATCACCGCCATCGCGACCATGGAGGCGATGGCCAGCACCGCCGTCAGCACCGCCATGCGCGGCCGGAAGCGGGCGGCATTGCGCCGAACGGCGAGCAGCACCAACCAGACCAGAATCGGCCAGATCAGGTAGTACTGCTCCTCGATCGCCAGCGACCAATAGTGCGCCGTGACCTGGATGTCCGACTTCGCGAAATAGGACTCAGAGTTCGCGATCTGCACCCAGTTATTAACGAAGAACGCGGTACCGAAGAACTGGGTGCGCAGCTTCACCGCAAGATCCCCACCGATCGTCCCCACCACCGCCGTCGTCATGATGAGGACGAACAGGGCCAACGGAGCGATACGCCACAGGCGCCGCTTCCAGAACACCCGGAAGCTCACGCCCTGGGTGAGGGCGACCTCGCGCAGCAGAATCGACGTAATGAGGAAGCCGGAGAGCACGAAGAAGACGTCCACGCCCATGAACCCGCCGGGTAGGATGTCGCCGAAGAAGTGGTACAGCACAACAGCTGCCACCGCGACCCCTCGCAGCCCGTCGAGGCCTGCGATCTGACGAATTCGGACGTGCACTTCTACTCCCTCCGGCTCGAATTGCCACCAAGTGAGATTAGCACCACAGGCGGACAACATCGCAGCCGAAGAGAGGGCTTTATGGCCATGTTCAGTTAACGCCCAGCTCGCCTTCCCGTCACGGACAGGCGAGCGACGTGCGGCGGGTTTTTAGCGGCGCTTCTTGCCGAAGGTCTTGGTGATATTCAGGCCCGGGATGCCGGTCTGAATGCGGATCATCTGCTGCCCATTGGCCTTCTGGGTGATGCGGGCCGGCCCTAGCTTGTAGGAGCCGCCCACCCCGCCGCTGGAGACGTTGATGCGGCCGTTGCGGCCGACCTTCTTGGACTCACGAAAAAAGATTCCCATGGGCTCAGAGTCTAGCGGGTAAGGAGAGGGGATCTCTTTCCTGTCTCGCTGTGCCGGTTGTGGTCTCGCCCGGTTGTGTTATCGACCACGTATCGGTCTGCCCAACACTGCTGACGCTGAGCTGCACTATCCTCTTAGCCATGAACGACGACGCCCTCCGTTGCGATGACAACGACCGCAACCGCGCCCAGGCTCTCCTCCACGACGCTCTTGGCCGCGGCCAGATCAGCATCGCGGAGTTCGACGAGCGGGTTCAGCAGTGCATCGTCGCCCAGACCCGTGGCGAGCTGCTCGTGCCCCTGACGGATCTCTTCCTCGACCCGCGCGCGGCACTCTACGGCCGCCCGACAGCTCCCTCTACCCCGCCGAGCCCGAGCACACCCACACAGCGACCCGCGCCTGCGAACAATGGGCAAAGTTTCTGGGAGAAGCTCACCAACTTCAACCGCCCGGCGGTACCCACGCGGTCCCCGGAAGAGGTCGCTTACTTCGCCAACCAGATGGTCACCGGCGAGAACCTGCCCAACAACAGGGTGCAGGCTCTATTCTCTGATCGCCGGCTCCACCACTGGACCGTGCCCGCCTACCAGGAGATCCGAGCGCACGCCGGAACAGTGACTGTCGACCTCCTCGCCGCGCGCCTGGCCTCGCACCACACCACGGTCGACGTAGGGGCTGTATTCGGGGAGGTCAAAATCCTCGTTCCGGAGGGCATCCGCGTGCACATCGACACCGACGGCTCCTTCGGGGAGACGACCTTCAAGGTCGCCCGCGGTGCCATCCCACCGGAGCAGCTCCCCGCGAACGCCCCGACGCTGCGCATCACGGGCTCGCACATCCTCGGCTCCGTCACCGTACGCGTTCTGCGCCTGGATTAAGCGCGGGGCAAGGCACCTCCCGCCGCAACTCTTTGCTCGTATTGGCGTGCGCCTTCCTCTGCGTCCCGCTCCCCCCTCCCCCGAGTCCCCTTCTCATATTCCAAGGCACAGCAAAAAGGCCCCAGGGTAGAAAACCCTGGGGCCTTAACGCTCTCAGTCTAAGCCCGAGATCCTAAGCCTTAGTGCAGGCCGAGGTCATCCAGCGGGACGGACGCGCCGGTGAAATCACCGTAGCCCTCGTCACCGTAGAAACCATCACCGAAGGTGGACGGCAGCGTGAACGCCGCAGCACGAGCCTCCTCGGTCGGCTGGACCTGGATGTTGCGGTAGCGGGCGATACCCGTACCAGCCGGGATCAGCTTACCGATGATCACGTTCTCCTTGAGACCGATGAGCTTATCGGAACGCTTGTTGATCGCAGCATCCGTCAGCACGCGAGTGGTCTCCTGGAAGGAAGCGGCGGACAGCCAGGACTCGGTTGCCAGGGAAGCCTTGGTGATACCCATGATCTCGGCGCGAACCTCGACCGGGCGGCCACCCGTCTTCACGGCCTCCTTCGACGCCGCAACCGCGTCGGCGTGATCCACCAGGGAGCCCGGCAGGTACTCCGTGGAACCGGAGTCGATGACCGTCACGCGGCGCAGCATCTGGCGCACGATGATCTCGATATGCTTGTCGTGGATAGCCACACCCTGATCGCGGTACACCTTCTGCACCTCGTTGATCAGGTGCTGCTGCACGCCACGGCGACCCATCACGCGGAGAACCTCGTGCGGATCCGCAGCGCCCTTCAGCAGCTGCTGGCCCATCTTCACGTGGTCACCGTCGCGGAGCGGACGCTCCACACCACCGGTGCCCAGCGTTGCCAAGCCCTGACGCTTCGACAGCTTCTCGTACACAACCTCCTCGGAACCATCGTCCGGGATGATCGTGAGGGTGAAGAACGCGTCCTCGTCCTCGATCTTGATTTTACCGTCCACGGAAGCGATCGGGGACTTCGCCTTCGGAACACGAGCCTCGAACAGCTCCTGAACACGCGGCAGACCACCCGTAATATCGCCACCAACACCACCGAGGTGGAAGGTACGCATCGTCAGCTGGGTACCCGGCTCACCAATGGACTGGGCAGCCACGATACCGACGGCCTCGCCGATCTCGACCTTCTTACCCGTAGCCATGGACTTGCCGTAACAGGTGGAGCACACGCCGGTGGCGGTGCCACAGGTCATGACGGAGCGGGCCTTGACGGTCTCCACACCAGCCTTGACCAGCTCAGCCAGCTCCAGCTCACCGATGATCGCACCGGCCTCGCACACAACCTCGCCGTTCGCGCCGATGGCGTCGGCGGCCAGGAAGCGACCCAGCACGGAAGTCTCGACGAAGTCCGCACGAGCGAACTCGCCGGTCTTCTCGCCGTTGGCGTCCAGCACCGGGGTGCAGACGTCCAGAACAACGCCCTGCTTGGTGCCACAGTCGTCCTCGCGGACGATGACGTCCTGCGCGACGTCCACCAGACGACGGGTGAGGTAACCGGAGTCAGCGGTACGCAGTGCCGTATCCGCCAGACCCTTACGGGAACCGTGGGAGTTGTTGAAGTACTCGAGCACGGACAGGCCCTCACGGAAGGAGGTCTTCACCGGGCGGGTGATGTAGTCACCGCGGGAGTTCGTGACCATGCCTTTCATGCCGGCCAGGGTCCAGATCTGGCGCATGTTACCGGCAGCACCCGACTTCACGATCATCGGGATCGGGTTGTCATCCGGGTAGAGCTTCTCCACCGACTCACCGACGAAGTCCGTTGCTTCCTTCCACAGGTCAACCAGGGACTGGTAGCGCTCGGACTCGTTGATCTTGCCTCGGGCCAGCTTCTTCTCGATGCGCTGAGCCTTGGCCTCGTACTCGTCGAGGATCTCCTGCTTATTCGGAAGGACCAGCACGTCGTGCATGGTGATGGTCACACCGGAGCGGGTTGCCCAGTAGAAGCCAGCGTCCTTCAGCTTGTCCACCGTCTGCGCGACGGTGATCATCGGGTACTTCGCTGCCAGGTCGTTAATGACGACGGCCTGGTTCTTCTTGTCCATCACGCCTTCGACGTACGGGTAGTTCCACGGCAGCAGCTCGTTGAACTGCACGCGGCCCAGGGTGGTCTCGGCGGTCCAGGTCTGGCCCTTCTGCCAACCATCCGGGAACTGCTCCGCCTCAACCTCTGCCGGTGGGCGGAGGTGGTCGATTCGGACGTGGATCGGGGCCTGCAGGCCGAGCACACCACGGTCGTAGGCCATGATGGCCTCCGCCAGGGAGGAGTACACGCCGGTCGCCGGGCCCTGCTCGGTGGCCTCAGTGAAGGCACCCTGGCCGCCGAACTCCTCCTTGCCCTTGATCAGGGTCAGGTAGTACAGGCCGGTGACCATGTCCAGACGCGGCATAGCCAGTGGCTTACCGGACGCCGGGGACAGGATGTTGTTGGAAGCCAGCATCAGGATGCGGGCCTCAGCCTGGGCCTCGGCGGACAGCGGCAGGTGGACTGCCATCTGGTCACCATCGAAGTCCGCGTTGAAGGCCTCACAGGCCAGCGGGTGCAGCTGGATCGCCTTACCCTCAATCAGCACGGGCTCGAAGGCCTGGATACCCAGGCGGTGTAGCGTTGGTGCACGGTTCAGCATCACCGGGTGCTCGGCGATGGCCTCTTCCAGAACATCCCAGACCTCTGGGCGCTGGCGCTCAACCATGCGCTTCGCGGACTTGATGTTCTGCGCGTAGGACTTCTCCACCAGGCGCTTCATCACGAAAGGCTTGAACAGCTCCAGGGCCATCAGCTTCGGCAGACCACACTGGTGCAGCTTCAGCTGCGGACCAACGATAATCACCGAACGGCCGGAGTAGTCCACACGCTTACCCAGCAGGTTCTGGCGGAAGCGGCCCTGCTTACCCTTCAGCAGGTCGGAGAGGGACTTGAGCGGACGGTTGCCCGGGCCGGTGACCGGACGGCCACGACGGCCGTTGTCGAACAGCGCGTCCACGGACTCCTGCAGCATGCGCTTCTCGTTGTTCACGATGATCTCAGGGGCGCCGAGATCCAGCATGCGCTTCAGACGGTTGTTGCGGTTGATAACGCGGCGGTACAGGTCGTTCAGGTCGGAGGTCGCGAAGCGGCCACCGTCCAGCTGCACCATCGGGCGCAGCTCCGGCGGGATGACCGGGATGCAGTCCAGGACCATGCCGGCCGGATCGTTGCCGGAGCGCAGGAACGCAGCGACAACCTTCAGGCGCTTCAGGGCGCGCAGCTTGCGCTGGCCCTTGCCGTCGCGGATAATCTCACGCAGGGATTCGGCCTCGGCCTCGAGGTCGAAGTTGCGGATCAGGGTCTGGATAGCCTCCGCGCCCATGCCGCCGGTGAAGTAATCCTCATAGCGGTCGAGCAGCTCCTCGTAGAGGGTCTCGTCCGCGATCATCTGCTTCGGGGCAAGCTTGACGAAGGTGTTCCAGATCTCGTCGAGGCGCTCCACCTCGCGCTCAGCGCGCTCACGGATGTGGCGCATCTCGCGGTCAGCGGCGTTCTGCACCTTCTTCTTGGCGTCGGCCTTCGCGCCGGCGGCCTCGAGCTCTGCGAGGTCCTCCTCGAGAGTCTTGGCACGGTCGGCCAGGTCAGCGTCGCGCTCCTGCTCGACCTCCTTCTTCTCGAGCAGCATCTCTGCCTCGAGGGTCGTCTGGTCGTTGTGACGAGCCTCCTCATCAACAGAGGTGATGATGTTGGCCGCGAAGTAGATGATCTTCTCGAGATCCTTCGGGGCCAGGTCCAGCAGGTAGCCGAGGCGGGACGGAACGCCCTTGAAGTACCAAATGTGGGTTACCGGAGCGGCCAGCTCGATGTGGCCCATGCGCTCACGGCGAACCTTGGACTTGGTCACCTCAACGCCACAGCGCTCACAGATGATGCCCTTATAGCGGACACGCTTGTACTTACCGCAGGAGCACTCCCAGTCGCGAGTCGGCCCGAAAATGCGCTCGCAGAACAGACCGTCCTTCTCTGGCTTGAGGGTGCGGTAGTTGATCGTCTCGGGCTTCTTTACCTCGCCGCGCGACCAGCGACGGATGTCATCGGCCGTGGCCAGGCCAATGCGTAGTTCGTCGAAGAAGTTGACGTCCAGCACGTGGACTTCCTTTCCCCTCCAAGAATGTGGAGGGCCATTGTGGGTGAACCTAGGTCAGAATCTGAAAGTGTGCGAAGCCTTGAGCGTTAGCCGACGTCGATGTCAGCGTCTGGACGCTCATCGCGCTGCAGGTTAATACCCAGCGCTGCGTTTGCGGACTCAAGCTCGTCGTCATCATCGGAGGACAGCTCCATCGGGGTGCCGTCCGCGGCCAGAACCTCAACGTTCAGGCACAGGGACTGCAGCTCCTTGAGGAGGACCTTGAAGGACTCTGGGATACCCGGATCCGGGATGTTCTCGCCCTTCACGATCGCCTCGTAGACCTTCACGCGGCCCACCACGTCATCGGACTTGATGGTCAGAAGCTCCTGCAGGGTGTAGGCGGCACCGTATGCCTGCATTGCCCACACCTCCATCTCGCCGAAGCGCTGGCCACCGAACTGGGCCTTACCACCCAGCGGCTGCTGGGTAATCATGGAGTAAGGACCGGTGGAACGGGCGTGAATCTTCTCGTCGACCAGGTGGTGCAGCTTCAGCATGTACATGTAGCCCACGGAGATCGGGTGCTCGTATGGCTCACCAGTACGGCCGTCGATCAGCTGCGCCTTACCGAAGTCATCCACCAGGCGAACACCGTCACGGTTCGGGCGCGAGGAGCGCAGTAGACCGGACAGCTCGGCGTTGGACGCACCGTCGAACACCGGGGTGGAGGTCAGGGAGTCGGCCGGAACGTCGTAGAGCTCCTCCGGCAGCGTCTCCAGCATCGCCTTGATCTTCGGGTCGTCGGAGTTGGTGTCGACCTGCCAACCGGCCTTCGCCAGCCAGCCGAGGTGCACCTCCAGGACCTGACCAATGTTCATACGACGCGGCACACCGTGGGTGTTCAGGATGATGTCCACCGGGGTACCGTCCGGCAGGAACGGCATGTCCTCCTGCGGCAGGATCTTGCCGACGACACCCTTGTTGCCGTGGCGGCCGGCGAGCTTATCGCCGTCCTGGATCTTGCGCTTCTGGGCGACGTAGACGCGGACCATCTCGTTGACACCAGCGGCGAGGTCGTCGTCGTCCTCACGGGAGAAGACGCGCACGCCGATGACCTTGCCGGTCTCACCGTGCGGGACCTTCATGGAGGTATCGCGAACCTCGCGGGCCTTCTCACCGAAGATGGCGCGCAGCAGGCGCTCCTCCGGGGTCAGCTCCGTCTCACCCTTCGGGGTGACCTTACCGACGAGGATGTCACCGTCGCGGACGTCCGCACCGATGCGGACGATACCGCGCTCGTCGAGGTCAGCAAGGACGTCCTCGCCGACGTTTGGGATGTCGCGGGTGATCTCCTCCGGGCCCAGCTTGGTGTCGCGGGCGTCGATCTCGTACTCCTCGATGTGGATCGAGGTCAGCACGTCCTCCTCAACCATGCGCTGGGAGAGGATGATCGCATCCTCGTAGTTGTGGCCCTCCCACGGCATGAAGGCGACGAGCAGGTTCTTGCCCAGCGACATCTCACCGTTATCGGTGCCCGGGCCGTCGGCGATGACCTGGCCGGCCTCGACGCGGTCGCCCTGGTTGACCAGCGGCTTCTGGTTGTAGCTGGTGCCCTGGTTGGTGCGCTCGAACTTGCGCAGCATGAAGGTATCGCGGATGCCCTCATCGTCCATGATGGTGATGTAGTCAGCGGAGACGTACTCCACCACACCAGCCTTCGGGGCGATGATCAGGTCACCGGCGTCGTAGGCAGCGCGCTGCTCGATACCGGTACCGACATACGGAGCCTCGGCGCGCAGCAGCGGCACAGCCTGACGCTGCATGTTCGCACCCATGAGAGCACGGTTGGCGTCGTCGTGCTCCAGGAACGGAATCATCGCGGTTGCGACGGAGACCATCTGGCGCGGGGAGACGTCCATGTAATCCACCTGGCTTGCCGGGACGACCTCCACGTCGCCACCGCGCAGACGGACCTCAATCTGGTCCTCGGTGAACTTCATGTCCGCATCGAAAGGCGTATTCGCCTGAGCGATAACGTGACGGTCCTCTTCGTCAGCAGTGAAGTACTCCACCTCGTCGGTGATCTGGCCATCGACGACGCGGCGGTACGGCGTCTCGATGAAGCCGAACGGGTTCACGCGGGCGTAGGAGGACAGGGAACCGATCAGACCAATGTTCGGGCCCTCCGGGGTCTCAATCGGGCACATGCGGCCGTAGTGAGAGGGGTGAACGTCGCGGACCTCGAGGCCAGCGCGCTCACGGGACAGACCACCCGGACCCAGCGCGGACAGGCGACGCTTGTGGGTCAGGCCGGACAGGGAGTTGTTCTGGTCCATGAACTGGGACAGCTGCGAGGTACCGAAGAACTCGCGGATCGCTGCCGAGACCGGACGCACGTTGATCAGGGAGGTCGGGGTGATGGACTCGGCGTCCTGCGTGGTCATACGCTCGCGGACGACGCGCTCCATGCGGGACAGGCCAACCCGGACCTGGTTCTGGATCAGCTCGCCGACCGTACGCAGGCGGCGGTTGCCGAAGTGGTCGATGTCGTCGACCTCGATCGGGATCTCCACGCCCTCCGGGGAGGTCATGGTGCGCTCGCCCGCGTGCAGGCGGACGAGGTACTCGATCGTGGTGAGGATGTCTTCCTCGGTCAGGGTCATGTTGCCGTCGGTGTCGCCACCGAGGCCTAGCTTGCGGTTGACCTTGTAGCGGCCGACCTTAGCCAGGTCGTAGCGCTTCGGACGGAAGAAGGAGTTCTCCAGCAGGGCCTGCGCGGAGTCGCGGGTCGGGGACTCGCCCGGACGCTGCTTGCGGTAGATCTCCAGCAGTGCCTCGTCCGTATTCTCGACGCCATCCTTCTCGAGGGTGGACATCATGATCTCGGAGAAGCCGAAGCGGTCGGTGATCTCCTGGGTGGTCAGGCCGAGGGCCTTCAGCAGGACGGTCACCGGCTGGCGGCGCTTACGGTCGATGCGGACGCCGACGGTGTCGCGCTTATCGACGTCGAACTCCAGCCATGCACCGCGGGAGGGGATGACCTTCACGCCGTGCAGCGGGCGCTCGGTGGAGGTGTCGATCGACTCATCGAAGTAGACACCCGGGGAGCGGACCAGCTGGGAGACGACGACACGCTCGGTGCCGTTGATGATGAAGGTGCCCTTGTCGGTCATCATCGGGAAGTCGCCGATGAAGACGGTCTGGGACTTGATTTCGCCAGACTGGGCATTGGTGAACTCCGCGGTCACGTACAGCGGTGCCGCGTAGTTGATGTCCTTTTCCTTGGCCTCGTCGATGGAGGTCTTCACGTCGTCGAAGCGTGGCTCCGAGAGCGTGAGGGACATGTTTTCCGAATAGTCCTCAATGGGGGACAGCTCTTCGAGGATGTCCTCTAGTCCGCTCGTGACGCGGACTCCCTCCCCAGCCTCGGCCTGCATGCGGGCGCGCCACTCCGGGGCGCCGACGAGCCAGGCGAAGGACTCTCGTTGGAGGTCAAGAAGGCCTGGAACCTCGATCGGGGCGTCGATCTTCGCGAAAGAGTAGCGAGTCGAAGCTCCGGGGATTCCGGCCACTGAACTTGTCTGGCGGGAGACTGCCAAGATGGGTCCTTCCAGCACTAAGCGTTTCTCCTCGCCCGGGTGGAGCCAGGCTGGGAAACGGTTGCGTGAGCGTACGATTTTTCGTGGTGGTCTATATCGGTGGTGTTACTCTGAACGCTGGATAAGCAGGAACGCCTAAAGGACCTTGTCAAATCCGCTTTTCCGCAGTCCGTGACTGCTGGAGGGAAGCTTATTGCCAAGGCCGATAGTTAGTGAGATCATCATCTCTCAACTCGCCTGCCCACAAGGGTTCAGAATTTAACCAGCGCAACGAACTACCATATAGTAGTAGCCCCCAAATGTCCACCCCCACGGACACCGATCAGGCCGATAGTATCTGTCTGCCTCGGCGGGCGCAAAATTACACGCTTGTAGCCCGGCTTTTACGTTCGCGACGCAGCGCCACCACGAGTGCTGCGAGCAGCAGGATCACGCCGGCCCAGAACACCCCGCGGCCCCACTTTTCCGTGGAACGTTTACCGCCGAGCTCGTCGGCCTGGTCCAGCATCTGGCGCTCATTGGCCTCGGTCGTGCGCCCCTCAAACTTCAGCAATGGCTCCACCGCCTCGCCTTCAGCATTACGGTACTCGTCCCGGATGTGCTCCTCGATGCCGACGATCATGCCGGACGCCGGCTCCACTGCCAGCTCGCGCCAGCCGCCGTGGTACAGCTCCGCACGGTCGCGGTCCTTGACGATGGCGTTGCGAATGCCGATATAGCGGGAGCTGACCTTTTCCGCCGGGATCTCCTGACGGAAGAGGTAGATCTCCTTCTCCTCACCGCTGGAGGTCTCCCTGCGCTCAGTGCCTCGGAACTCCGCCGGGTAGGCGTGGCGGGCGGTCCAGTCGAAGTACTCGTAGCTCTGCCGCTGGGTGTCCACCGGGAACTTCGCCCAGGAGCCCTCTATCTCCACGGCCTTCGGCGGCGTTGCCGGGGAATCCGCGACCTTGGCCTCCCCCACGGCCTCGCCGTTGATCCGGTTCAGCCGGTAGCTATAAACCTGCGCGTCCAGCAGGGACTCCAGGTCATCGTCCACGTTGGTACGAGCGTTGGAGACGCCGACACGCACCGTCGCCTCCTCCTCCGTGGCCGGCTGGCCCAGTTGCATGTTGAACTGGCGAGCCACCGGCGTTTGGATGGGCTCATCCTTCCCCTCACCCAGGTAACCCGGCCCCACAGTCGCGTCTTCATCTTCCAAGGTGAAGGTGGTGTGCTGCAGTCCCAGCGGCACCGGCCGCTCCTCAGGGAAGAGCCGTGGCAGGAGCACGCCCGCCACGATCATGGCGCTGGCCAGGCCGAGCACAAACACAGCAACGATACGGGACTTCGAGTTCATGCTGAACATGCTACAACAACCCGCAGCCATACTGTTTCCCTTTGAAAAGCAGCTCTGGGCAACAATAAGAAAACCGCCCCAGCAAGGCGAACCTTGCGGGGCGGTGAATCACGCGGCCGCTATGCGCGGCAACTGGATTACTTGAGGGAGACCTTTGCGCCGGCCTCTTCCAGCTTAGCCTTAGCTGCCTCAGCGTCCTCCTTGGAAGCGCCCTCGAGCAGAGCCTTCGGAGCAGCCTCAACGAGCTCCTTAGCCTCCTTCAGGCCCAGGCCGGAGACGACCTCGCGCACAACCTTAATGACGCCGATCTTCTTAGCGCCTGCGTCCTCCAGGACGACGTCGAACTCGTCCTTCTCCTCAGCAGCAGCGCCACCCTCAGCGCCACCAGCAGCCGCAACAGCAGCAACCGGAGCAGCAGCGGTGACGTCGAAGGTCTCCTCGAACAGCTTGACGAACTCAGAGAGCTCGATCAGGGTCATCTCCTTGAAGGCATCCAGCAGCTCTTCGTTGGTGAACTTAGCCATAATAGGCATCCTTTCGTGTTGTGCCGCCTGGGCAATCAGCCCTGCGGCGAAGTGTTTTTAAAAGTTTTTACTGTGACGGACCGGATTGTGGTCCAGCGCGGTGGCACACCGTGCCCTCGCGCCCAGCGTGGCGGAACTAGTCCTTCTTCTCCTGCAGGGCAGCCGCGAGGCGTGCAACCTGGGATGCAGGAGCGTTGAACAGTCCAGCAGCCTTTGCCAAGGAACCCTGGAGAGCACCGGCCAGCTTGGCCAGGGTGGTCTCGCGGTTGTCCAGGTCGGCGATAGCCATGACCTGCTCAGCGGACAGCGGCGCGCCGTCCATGTTCCCGCCCTTGACGACGAAAGCCTCGTGATCCTTGCCGAAAGCCTTCATGGCCTTGGCTGCGTCAACAGCCTCGCCCTTGATGAAAGCAATAGCGGTAGGACCAGTCAGCAGGGATTCGTCGATCTCAATGCCAGCTTCCTTAGCAGCCAGCTTGAGCAGGGTGTTCTTGGCGACGGAGTAGGTGACATCCTGACCCAGCGCGCGGCGCAGCTCGGTGGTCTCAACCACGGACAGACCGCGGTATTCGGTCAGCACGGTGGCGTCTGCTTCCTCGAAGCGTGCCTTGAGCTCCTGCAGCGCTGCAGTGTTCTTTGGATTAGCCATACTCTCGCCTCCTTCCTGATGTTCTGGTGTACGTGTGTACGTGCACCGGCGATCGAAACGAAGGAAACACTTTCACAACGACAAAGCGCCCCGTACCCGCAGGGGGCAACGGGGCGCTTGTGGAATCGCAGCTCGCTGGCGTGAAGCTAGCGGTGCGATACAAAACGTCTCGTGTTACCTGCGTGGGCCGTCATCATGACGATGATCCTTCAACCCGGGAGCGCTCACGCGAGCTTGCTGAATACCTCAGCGATGCTGGAAAGCGTTTTCCCAAGTGACCGACGGTCTTCGGTGAAACTTTGAAACAAATCAAAACTTCGCCTCACAGTTTAACGCGAGGCAGGCCGAGAACCAAATCGGACTAGGCGGCTTCGCGGTGCTGTTCCGCCTGCTCCCCCTGGCGCTTCATCTCGTGCCAATGCTGCCGCGACGCCTCCTGGGACCGCTGGCCCCATTGCACATCCCAATCCTTCTCCTCGGTGCCATCGGCTTCCCCGTCGTAGTCCTCATTGCGGGAGTAGAGCCGCTGCCGTTCCCGAACCCCGTGGGTCAAGCGCCGGACCGCGGCGTCCGAATTGAAGCTCGACCCCAGGGCTCCGGCGGTGACACCCATGGATGCTGCGAGCCAAGAAATCCGAGCATATGTTCCCACTGTCACCGGCTCACCTAAGACCTTCGTCATGTAGGCCGGGGCGATGATCGCACCGGCGCCGGCAAAAATGAAGAGGAAGAGGATGACATACATCCCCAGAACCGCGACCGTGAGGGTGAGCAACGTCGAACCGTTGTACAGCGCGATGAACCCCTTGAAGGACTTTGCACTGGGCTTGTCCCAGAGGCTGTTATCCAGCAGTAACCACAGAATCATGGCTAGCACCGCGACGATATTGACCACCGCCAGGCGGGTGACGGTGAGGTAGTCGGCCATTTCCCAGATTGAGCTATAGAAGATGCCGAAGGCGCCTACCCCGATGCCAGCAGCCAGCGCGCCGGACAGTGCACCGATCGAGCGACTCGGCTGATTCGTCGAGATCATGCCGAGCATCGTCTTGATCTTGCTCTTTTCCTCCCGGGTCGACTGCTCCCCTTCGCCCTGGGAGAACGCCAGGTAGTCGCGGTATTCCTGGATCACCCGCGTCACCTCTTGAGCTAGCCCTTCCCGGGCGCCAAGAACTCCGAGCGTGGGGTAGCTGATCACCGCCACATCCTGGTTCGGATAAAGTTCACTTCTCAACACGGTGGCGCCATTAAAACGCGGCAGCTCGGTGACGAGCAGTTCGAGGTCCGCGGAGCTCCTACCGCTCGGAACATCCGGCGCGATCAGGGAACGGTTGGGGTCCATGAGCAGCAGCTGGGTGTCGAGGTTAAAGCTGCAATCTTCTGGCAGGTCCCCGCGGTCGAGGACCTTTGATACTTGGGCAGATACAAGCCCGGGGTCCGCAACGATGCGGACTGATAGTTGGGAAGTTTTACCGCTTGGGGTGGATTGTGACATCTGGTGCCCTGCCTTAGTCAGCACTTCCAGACTAGGGCGGAAACATAACGCCTGCGAGGCGAATCTTGTGGTGCGGGGCAGCTGATACCCTCAAAGCCTTACCCCACCTGCCCCCGCAGCTATCACTTTGCCGGCCGCACTCACCCAGGATGTCGCCGCTCGGTGATAACAACGAAGGAACAACCATGGCACCATTCGACACCGCCGATACGACCCCAGAGGGCTACGCTGAAAAACAGACCGACGGCACGGAAGAACAGATCCCGACCTTCATCTCCCAGCCCGAACGGCTGGATAAGTGGATCTGGGTCTACCTTCTGGCTGCGACCGTCTTCGGCTTCGCGATGATCCCGCTGCGCGTGTGGCTGCTCAACAACCCCGTGCCCTACGCGTTCATGGTGGGCGGCTACACCTCCTCGATCGTTGGCGGAGCGGAGTCCACCACCGGCGGAGCCTCGGCGGTCGCCATCGTTCTCATGACCCTCATCGGCGCATTGAAGACCGTTCCACTGTGGTGGCTGGTCGGCAACAAGTGGGGCCTTGAATACCTGCGCATGTCAGTGGCCCACTCCCCCAGGCTCAAGCGCTGGACCGCGCGACTGGAACACGCCCGCCCCGGCGTGCTGGGCGCGGCGATCGTGCTCTCCTATATCCCCTTCGTTCCCACGATCGTGATCGCCAACCTGCTGGCCGGCGTCCGGCGCATGGGATTCTGGATGGTCCTGGGCCTCAACGCCTTCGGCGTGTTGGCAACCAACGCCTTCTTCGCCTACCTTGGCGTCACCTACGGCGAGCAGGTGATCTCCATCGTGGAGCAGGTCAACCGCTACGCCATGTGGGTGACCATTGCGTTGCTGGTGTTCATGTTCTGGAGCATCTCGAAGCAAAACAAGAAGGCCGCCTAAGCCAGAAGCTGCCCATAAACCCTGTTATCACCGCCCACCCGAAAACACTTCGGGCCCCGCCCCTAGATGAGCCAGTTCATGAGGAAGCGGGGCCTTATTTCCCCCAGAAGGCAAAGAAACCCCGACCCTTGCCGGGTCGGGGCAGCTACGTCAGTGACGCTAGGACTTAAGCCTCAGCCTCGTCTGCGTAGTTCTTCTGGATGGTCTCGTCGACCGGGACACCCGGGCCATTGGTGGAGGACAGGGTGACCTTCTTGATGTACTTACCCTTCGAGGAGGACGGCTTGATGCGCAGCAGCTCGTCGATCAGGGCGCCGTAGTTCTCGGCCAGCTTCTTCTCGTCGAAGGAAGCCTTACCGATCAGGGCGTGCAGGTTGGAAGCCTTGTCCACGCGGAAGGAGATCTTGCCGCCCTTGATCTCGGAGACAGCCTTAGCAACGTCGGTGGTGACGGTGCCGGTCTTCGGGTTCGGCATCAGACCACGTGGGCCCAGCACGCGAGCAACGCGGCCGACCTTAGCCATCTGGTCCGGGGTAGCGATCGCAGCGTCGAAGTCGGTCCAGCCGCCCTGGATCTCGGAGACAGCCTTAGCAACGTCGGTGGTGACGGTGCCGGTCTTCGGGTTCGGCATCAGACCACGTGGGCCCAGCACG
>DWUR01000010.1 GCA_019120635.1 Candidatus Corynebacterium intestinavium
GATATCAGCGAGTACAGTCGCACCCTCGACTTCCGCGACGGCGTGCTGCGCCGCAGCATGATCTGGCGCACCCCCGGCGGCAAGCGCGTGCGCGTGACCACCGAGCGCATGGTCAGCTTCCAGGAGCGCCACCTCGCGATCATGGCCCTCGAGGTGGAGCTGCTGGATTCGGACGCCGCCGTCGTCATCTCCTCCCAGCTGCTCAACCGCCAGGACGGCGAGGGCGAATTCCCGGACAACAACGGCCCCGTCGCCGTCCAGGGCGGTGAGCTGGATCCGCGGAAGGGCTCGACCTTCGACGAGCGCGTCTTGATTCCGAAGCACCAGTCCCAGCCCGAACCGGAGCGCGCGACCCTGGGCTACCAGGTCAACCACTCCGGCATGACGGTCGCCGCCTCCATGGACCACGAGCTGCGCGTGGACAACCCGGCGACCGCGGACTCCGGCGACGTCGAGGTGACCACGGAGGTCGCGGAGGATGTTGCCAGCGTCGTCTACCACATCAACGGCGCGAAGGGCTGCCATCTGCGACTGGAGAAGTTCGTTAGCTACCACTCCTCCCGCCACGTGGCCCCGAAGGAGCTGGCCTTCCGCTGCGATCGGACCATCAACCGGGCGAAGCAGGTGGGCTACAGCAGCCTCGTGGAGAACCAGCGCGGGTGGCTGGGCGAGTTCTGGGAGCGTTCCGATGTGCGCATCGGTGGGCAGCCGGAGCTGCAGCAGGCGGCCCGCTGGTGCATCTTCCAGCTGATCCAGGCCTCCGCACGGGCCGAGACCACCGGCGTTCCCGCCAAGGGGCTGACCGGTGCCGGCTACGGCGGGCACTACTTCTGGGACACGGAAATCTACGTGATGCCGTTCCTCAGCTACACGAACTCGAATTACGCGCGCAATGCGCTGCGCTTCCGCTACGAGATGCTGCCCTCCGCGCACGAGCGTGCCTTGGAGCTGTCCCACGACGGCGTGCTTTTCCCGTGGCGCACGATCAACGGGCACGAATCTTCCGCGTACTACGCTGCCGGGACGGCGCAGTATCACATCGACGCGGACGTAGCCTTCGCGCTGATGAAGTACTTCTACGCCACCGAGGACAAGGACTTCCTCATGCGCGAGGGCGTGAAGATCCTGCTGGGCACGGCCCGGTTCTGGGTATCCATCGGCTTCTTTAACTCCGCGCAGGATCGCTTCGAGATCCACGCGGTCACCGGTCCGGATGAGTACACCACGGTGGTGAATAACAACCTCTACACCAACGTGATGGCGCAATATAACCTGCGGATGGCTGCGAAGGTGCTGAAAAAGATGCGCGCCGAGCGGCCGGATGACTACGCGGACCTGGCTGCCCAGCACAAGCTCAACGATTCCGAGCTGGACCGCTGGGAGCTGGCCGCCGAGCAGATGTACATCCCCTTCAATGAAGAGCTGGGGATTAATCCACAGGATGATTTCTTCCTCAACCGCCAGATCTGGGATCTGGACGATCCGAACGGTGAGCCGAAGCGTCCCCTGCTGCTGCACTATCACCCGCTGACGATCTACCGCTATCAGATCCTGAAGCAGGCGGACGTGGTGCTGGCGCTGTTCCTGCAGGGGGAGCGATTCTCCCAGGAGGTCAAGCGGGCGGACTATGACTACTACGACCGGCTGACCACGGGGGATTCCACCCTCTCTGCGGTGGTGCAGTCCATCATGGCCGCCGAGCTCGGCTATGCGGATAAGGCCCTGGAGTTCTTCCACCGCGGGCTGTTTGTGGACCTGGCGGATATGCATGGCAACACGAGCGACGGCGTGCACATCGCCTCCTGCGGTGGAGTGTGGACTGCGCTGACCTATGGCTTTGGTGGTCTGCGCGATCACGACGGCGAGTTCACCATCGATCCCCGCCTGCCGGAAGGCTGGGAGCACCTCAGTTATAACGTCACCGTCCGCGATGTTCAGGTTCGCGTGACGGTTCGCCCGGGTGAGGTGGAGCTGGTCTCCGTGCAGGGTAAGGACGCCGGTGTGGTCACGGTGCTGGGTCAGGAGGTTCGGGTCACCGGTGAGCCGCAGGTTGTTGCAGGCGAGACGGTCCTCGCCGCGGGCTAGGTCCGGACCTGCCCTCTTCTTCTCCCCGCCCCGGTGTCCGTCGTTGCCGCCGGGGCGGGGAGTTTTGTGGCTGCTGCGACTGGTGTGACTCGGGACTATTTACGCAACGAAGTTGTTGCGCAATAGCTACACTTCCTGTGATTTTGCCCCAAATAGGGTGTAAAACCCCAGGGTGGACCATGGCAGTTAGTGACCAAGGTCTCCAAGCTCGTAGAGTTATTACGACACTGGAGGTGCCATGACTGTAAAGAATGACGAAAACCGGGACGCCCTTGTCCACGGAAAAATAACGACGAAGCCCCTGCGTGAAAAGCCGGGCATCCCAACCTGGGTTATGAAGCTGACGATGGCCGTCACCGGCATCATCTTCGGCCTGTTTGTTCTGGTCCACATGCTCGGAAACCTGAAGGTTTACACCGGCGCTGAGGGACTCAACACTTACGCGGACTTCCTCCGCGAGGTCGGTTCGCCGATCCTGCCTGAGAGCGGCCTGCTGTGGATCTTCCGCATCGTGCTGCTCGTTGCAATCGTGCTGCACGTGTGGTTTGCGTTCGCGCTGATCGGCCGCAGCCACCAGTCCCGCGGCCGCTTCCGCCGCAAGGGCATGGTCAGCAACTGGAATACCTTCTCCGCACGCACCATGCCGGTCACCGGCATCGTGCTGCTGCTGTTCATCATCTTCCACATCCTGGACCTGACCCTGGGCGTCCAGCCGGCTGCGTCCAGCGAGTTCACCGAGGCCGTGGACGGCAACCACGCCGCCTACCAGAACCTCGTGGCTTCCTTCGAGCGCCCGGCAGTGGCGATCATCTACATCGTTGCGATGTTCATCCTGTTCGCCCACCTGTCTCACGGCATCTGGACCGCATCCTCGGACTTGGGTATCACCGGCCACCGCTGGCGCCAGGTGATCCTGTGGATCTCCTACCTGGTCCCGGCCCTGATCCTCATCGGCAATATCTCTATCCCACTGGCTGTGCTGTTCGGGGGCATTGAGCAAGTGCCATTCGTCCCAGGCGTTTAAGCTCGCGAGTCTGTTAAGGAGTAAACGGCTATGAGCGATGTTATTAATCACCCGCACAACCAAACTGCGGATTTCAACTACGACGAGGCAGTCGCAGCTTTCACCGCGCCTGAGTCCTCCGTCGACGGTGTGACCGTCGGCAAGGTTCTGAAGGACAACGCCCCGCACGAGGTCGGCCAGGATCAGCAGTGGACCTACGCCAAGGACCACTTCGGCCTGGTGTCCCCGCTGAACCGCAACAAGTTCCGCGTCCTGATCGTCGGTACCGGCCTGGCCGGTGGCGCTGCCGCTGCAGCCCTCGGCGAGCTGGGCTACGACGTGAAGGTCTTCACCTACCACGATTCCCCACGCCGCGCGCACTCCATTGCTGCGCAGGGTGGTGTGAACTCCTCCCGCGGTAAGAAGCTGGATAACGACTCGACCTACCTCCACACCAAGGACACGGTCAAGGGTGGCGACTACCGCTGCCGCGAGAACGACTGCTGGCGCCTGGCCATGGAGTCCCCGAAGGTCATCGACCACATGAACGCCATCGGCGCACCGTTCTCCCGCGAGTACGGCGGCACCCTGGCAACCCGTTCCTTCGGTGGTGTGCAGGTTTCCCGCACCTACTACACCCGTGGTCAAACGGGTCAGCAGCTGCAGCTGGCGACGACCTCCGCGCTGTACCGCCAGATCGGCGCCGGCAACGTGGAGATCTTCACCCACGCAGACATGCAGGACGTCATCGTCGAGGACGGCGTCTGTAAGGGTGTCGTGATGCGCAACCTGATCACCGGTGAGCTGACCGCTCACACCGGCCACGCAACCGTGCTGGCCACCGGTGGTTACGGCAACGTGTACCACATGTCCACCCTGGCGAAGAACTCTAACGTCTCCGCCATCATGCGCGCCTACGACCAGGGTGCCTACATGGCGTCCCCGTCCTTCGTGCAGTTCCACCCGACCGGCCTGCCGGTCAACTCGGACTGGCAGTCCAAGACCATTCTGATGTCCGAGTCCCTGCGTAACGACGGCCGCATCTGGACCCCGAAGAAGAAGGGCGACGACCGCGACCCGAACGACATCCCGGAAGACGAGCGCGACTACTTCCTGGAGCGTCGTTACCCGGCATTCGGCAACCTGGTTCCGCGTGACATCGCATCCCGCGCGAACGCCCAGCAGATCAACGCTGGCTACGGCGTTGGCCCGAAGAAAAACTCCGTCTACCTGGATCTGGGTGACGCCATCAAGCGCCTCGGCAAGGACACCATCCGCGAGCGCTACGGCAACCTGATTCAGATGTACGAGGAGGCCATCGGTGAATCCGCGTACGAGACCCCGATGCGCATCGCTCCGACCTGCCACTACACCATGGGTGGCCTGTGGACCGACTTCCACGAGATGACCTCCATCCCTGGCCTCTTCTGTGCCGGTGAGGCTTCCTGGATGTACCACGGTGCGAACCGCCTGGGTGCGAACTCCCTGCTCTCCTCCTCCGTCGAGGGCTGGTTCACCCTGCCGTTCACGATCCCGAACTACCTGGCGCCGCTGCTGGGCGAGGAGGTCCCGGCTGAGGACTCCCCGGCCGCGCAGGAGGCCCTGGAGCGCTCTCAGAAGCGCATCGACCGGATCATGAACATCCGCGGCGAGGAGCCGCACGGCGCTGCGTACTACCACCGCCAGCTCGGCGAGATCCTGTACTTCTCCTGTGGCGTGTCCCGCAATGTCGAAGACATGAAGGACGGCATCGAGAAGATCCGCGCACTGCGCAAGGAATTCTGGGCCAACGTCCACGTCCCGGGCGAGGCCAACGAGATGAACCAGGAGCTGGAATACGCACTGCGCGTGGCCGACTACCTGGACCTCGGCGAGCTCATGTGCGTCGACGCACTGGACCGCGACGAGTCCTGCGGTGCTCACTACCGCGATGACCACCTCTCCGAGGACGGCGAGGCCGAGCGTGACGATGACAACTGGTGCTTCGTCTCCGCTTGGGAGTCGAACGGCGATGAGAAGTTCATCCGCCACTCCGAGCCGCTGTACTTCGATCGAATCCCGCTGATGACAAGGAATTACAAGTAATGAAGCTGAATCTTGAAATTTGGCGTCAGGCGGGCCCGAACGCCGAAGGCCACTTCGAGTCCGTCAAGATTGACGACGCCGCAGAGCAGATGTCCATCCTGGAGCTGCTGGACCACGTCAACACCATGTACGTCGAGGCTGGCAAGGAGCCCTTCGCCTTCGCCTCTGACTGCCGGGAGGGTATCTGTGGTACCTGTGGCCTGATGGTGAACGACCGTCCGCACGGCCCAGACCAGAACAAGCCTGCCTGCCAGCAGCGCCTGGTTTCCTTCAACGATGGTGACACCATCAAGCTGGAGCCGCTGCGCTCCGCTGCCTACCCGGTCATCAAGGACATGGTCGTCGACCGTTCCGCACTGGACCGCGTCATGGAGAAGGGCGGCTTCGTCTCCGTCCAGGCTGGTACCGCACCGGACGCCGACGACCTGCTGGTCAACCACTCCGACGCGGAGAAGGCGCTGGACCACGCAGCCTGCATCGGCTGTGGTGCCTGTGTCGCAGCCTGCCCGAACGGCGCTGCCCACCTGTTCACCGGCGCGAAGCTGGTTCACCTCACCCTGTCCCCGATGGGTCGCGAGGAGCGCGGCAAGCGCGCCCGCGCCATGGTCGACGAGGTGGAGACCAACTTCGGTCACTGCTCCCTGTACGGCGAGTGCGCGGACGTCTGCCCGGCAGGCATCCCGCTGACCGCCGTTGCCGCGATCACGAAGGAGCGCGCACGCGCAGCCTTCCGCGGTAAGGACGACTAGGTTAAGCTGTAGATACATACAGGTTTTCCGGAAAGTAGGAAAGAAATGGCTCTTGCTGAGAACCTCCACATGGAGCGTTACTACGAGGACGGTTTCGTCCCGTCGAGCTACGATGCGCCGCACTCTTCTCTGCACCGCTCCATCGTCTGGGTCGCAATGGGCTCCATCCTGAGCTCCCTGCTCTTCTTCGGCATCGCGATCTACGGCTTGGCTGGTGCAGCTGGTAGCGACAATCCGACCCCATTCATCATTGGCGGTGTGATCGGTGGTGTGCTCCTCCTCTTCGGTGGCTTCGCCATGGTCCGCATTGGCCGTGCGAACTACCGCGAGTACGTCAAGCGCAGTGGTCGCATCCACTAAAACTTGGCTAGCGAGCGCGTGATGACCGCGCAGGGCACGCACCTCCAACGCAGCCCGCAACGCTAGTGCTTGAGGCCGCCCCGGTCCCGTCTTTTAAGACGGCGACCGGGGCGGCTTTTTGCGTTCCGTTCTCCTGTCTTTCTGCGGAGCGCCAGACCTGGCCAGTGCATCAACCCGGGGGGGGAGATGCGGGTGAGCTAAGGCAGGTCGTTCTCCGCACCGAGGGAGAAGCAATCGGAGTGGGGTTGCGGCGCGCGCGGGCAGGGGCGAGGGGACCGCCCACGCACCAAAGCTGCGATACTGGTGGGGTGAGCCATCGCAGCATTGATACCCCCGCCCCAGCCAGCGCTAGCCTGCCGGTGCCCGGCCCCTCCCCGGAGTCCGAGGCCCAACGGCGCCACGACCTGCGCAAGCACAAGGCTATCGCCACTGGCCTGCTGATCTTCGCGGCGATCGTCTTCGTCATCTGTCGCATCGTGGACCACGGCGGCAATGCCCCGGCCTGGGTGGGCTACGTGCAGGCCGCCGCTGAGGCCGGAATGGTGGGTGGCATCGCGGACTGGTTCGCCGTCACCGCGCTCTTCCGCCACCCCTTGGGCCTGCCGATCCCGCACACCGCGATTATCAAGCGGAAGAAGGACCAGGTTGGTCACTCGCTCTCGGAGTTCGTGGGCGAGAA
This sequence comes from Candidatus Corynebacterium intestinavium, assembly GCA_019120635.1. GTDB lineage: Bacteria > Actinomycetota > Actinomycetes > Mycobacteriales > Mycobacteriaceae > Corynebacterium > Corynebacterium intestinavium. Next base: position 6,962 of record DWUR01000010.1, read on the forward strand.
TTTCCTCAACGCCACCCTCATCTCCGAGAAGCTGCGCGCAGCCCACCTGCCCACCCGTGCCGCGAAGTGGGTCGTGGAATCCGAGGGGGACCAGATCATCAGCCGGGAGATCGGCAAGCTGATCCGGCTGACCGTCAATGGGGTCAACGCCAAGGAGGTCGAAGCCGTCCTGCGCGTGATGGTCATCGACCGCCTCCGCGAGCCGCAGTGGGGCCCGCCGATGGGGCGCGGCCTGCAGCAGCTCATCGACGAGGGGCGTACCGAGCCGCTGGTGGACGCGGCCGTCATCTGGATGGACGATAAGGCCCGCGAGTCGGAGGATTTCATCGTCAACCTCATCGACGAGCGCACCCCACGCTGGGCGCCCCGCTTCGTCCGCGAGCTCGTCGGCGACCGGGTCTACCGCGAGGTCGTGGACTTCACCGCCGCGGTGCGGGCCAACCCGGACCACGAGGCCCGCCAGCAGTTCCGCAGCTTCATCGCGGGTCTGGCTCGCGACCTCCAGCACGACCCGGTGATGATCCAACGCATGGAGAACATCAAGGAAGACATCCTCAACTCCGGGCCCGTCACCGCGCTGCCGGCGACCGTCTGGGAGAACACCCGCCACGTGCTGGTGGAGCAGGCCGAGGACCCAGACTCCATGCTGCGCACCCGCATCGCGGTCTGGGTTACCGAATTCGCCGAGAGGGTGCTCGCGGAACCAAAGCTGCGGGAGAACCTGGAGGATCGCCTGGTGGGGGCGGCGTCCTACCTGGCGGAGAACTACGCAGGCGAGGTCACCAGCATCATCGGCGAGACCGTGGAGCGCTGGGACGCTGAGGAGGCCAGCGACCGCATCGAGCTGATGGTGGGCAAGGACCTGCAATTCATCCGCGTCAACGGCACCGTCGTGGGCTCTTTGGCGGGGCTGGTCATCTACTCGGTGGCGCAGCTGATCGGCGCGCTGTTCTAGCGGCGGGGCCGTGGCCTGCCGGTCCCGCGGCGTGTCCGGGGAGTGCATTAGGATGAGGCCATGATGAATCCTGCACTACTCATCGCCTTCCAGGTGGCCGCCTACCTGTATTTGTCCCTGTCCGTGATTGTTCTGATCCTGGGCGTTGCCGCCGCTGCCCAGGTGGCAATGACCCGCGATGACGCCTTCGATGTCATTAACCGGAAGAAACAGAACTGGCTGCTGCTCGGGGGAGGTGCGGCGCTGACCGGCCTGTTCGGCATCTTCGGCGGCGGCGCTTTCCCGCTGTGGATCATCGGTGCGGTGATCGTCGGTATCTACTGGCAAGACGTCCGCCCGGCGATCCGCGACGTCCTCGATAACGCCTCTGGGGCGTGGTAGCCGTGGCTTCCTCCCAGAACTCTTCCGGGGCTGTGTCCCCGAGCCGTGAGTCGGTCGCTCAGATTATGGACGCCACCCTGCTGGCCACCGACGCCAGCCGCGAGGATGTGCGGGCTCTGCTCCGCGAGGCTCAGGAACTCGGCTGTGGTGCGGTGTGCGTATCGCCATCCATGCTGCCGATCTCGGGGGATTACCCCGGGCTGCGGGTGGCCACGGTGGCGGGATTCCCCTCCGGCAAGCACCAGAGCCTCATCAAGGCCACCGAGGCTCGCTTTTCGGTGGAGCAGGGGGCCGATGAGGTGGACATGGTGATCGACGTGGCCAATGCCCTGGCCGCCGACGAGAATGCCATGCTCTCGGAGATCATGGCCGTGCGCGAGGCGATACCGGCGCCGGCGGTGCTGAAGGTGATCCTGGAGTCCGCGGTGCTTTCCGAGGAGCAGCTGCGCGCGGCGGTGCGTTCGGCCGCCCGGGCTGGGGCGGATTTCGTGAAGACTTCCACCGGATTCCACCCGGCTGGTGGCGCCAGCGTCGAGGCCGTGCGGATCATGGCCGATGAGCTGGATCGGATGGGCAAGCGCGGTCAGGTGGGGATCAAGGCCTCTGGCGGCATCCGTACCTGGGAGCAGGCCGTGGCCATGATCGAGGCGGGGGCGACCCGCCTGGGGGTATCCGCTGCGCGCGCCATCCTCGAGGGCGCGCCGCAGCAGTAGCCGGGGCTTGGTAGGGGCTTAGGCCGCTTAAGCCGCAGCCCGGTTGAAGATCTCGCCACCCGAGCCCACGGCTCCCGGGCGGTCCTCCCCAGCCGGGGTGTCGTCCCCGGCACCGTCGTTCCCAGCATCATTGTTGCCGTCACCCCCGCGCGGGCTGTCCTGCCCGTCCTGCTGGGGCTGGCCCGCCTCGTTCAGGGAGTTCTGTAGCTCGTCGATGTGGACGTCCGTGCCGTGCAGGGAGATCTGCAGGCCCCGGTTGGTGACGCGCACGTCCCGGGCCTCCAGGCCGCCCGGCGTGTTCTGATCCACGGAATCCTCGACCGCGCCGCCGAGTGTCTCGGCGAGGACGTCCGGCAGCTCCTGGCCGAAGACCTTCACGGCCGAGACCTCCATCGTCAGCTGGCCCTGCTCGATCTTCGGGCTCATCACGATGCTGGCCAGCCCACCGCTGAACTGCACCTCGAGGGTCTGATCCTTGGGGCTCGGAACAACGTCATTGACCTGCAGAAGCTGACTCATCAGGTCATCGCCCGACTGACCGGACTGGTTGGCGATCATCTCCGCCTTCATGACCTCCTTCGGCAGCTCCGCGTCGACGGTCAGCTCCCCGAAGATCATGTCCTCCGGGTTCTCCCCCATCGAGAGCTTCTTGCCGGTGATGTGGGTGCGCGGCATGCCGGTGATGACCGGGCGGTTGGGGTCGTTGTCCTCGTAGGAGACGTCGATGCTGGAGGGGACCTCCACCTCCAGGTGCGGCAGCGAGCGCTGCACCAGCCCAAAAAGAACCGGGGTGGTGCCCAGCGAGACCTTCGGGTCCTCGGCCATGCGCGAATCCGAGGCTTCGGTCATGGCGTTGGTGATCTCATGCTTGATGTACCAGCGTGCGCCGAACTCAGCGATCAGCGCGAGCAGGAGCACGATGATCACGATGATGGCCAGGATCTTCGGCGCCTTCGACTTCTTCTCCGGCTCCTGTTGGGCCGGGTAGCCGGAGAATTGGGGCTGCTGCTGGGGATAGTAATTTTGAGAACTCATCCAACATAGTGTTCCGCAAAGCCGGTGAGATTTCTATAGAACGTCTAGAGCCGGATGTCGCTGACGAGCTCCCAGGGGACGGTGAGCAGATTGTCCTGCATCCGCCGCCGCGGGTTGAGTTTCGCCACCCCTGCCGGCAGCTGGCCCAGCAGGTCCTCCCGGGCGAAGCGCCAGCGCACCCGCGGGCCGTAGGGTGCATAGCCCGCGGCACGGTCCCAGGCGGCATCCGCAGCCTGCAGCAGCGCGAAGACCTTGTGGCCCTCGGTGTTCTCGTGGATCAGGGCCTTCGGCAGCCGCTCCGCCACATCCGAAGGCTTGTCCACATCGGCGGGGTCCCAGGCCAGCGTCAGCGTGCGCGGCCCGGACTCGTCCAGGAGGACCCAGGTCGCGCGGCGACCAATCTCATCGCAGGTCCCCTCGATGATCTGTCCGCCGGGGTTAAGTCCCGCGATCATCATCCGCCAGGCCGCCAGCACCTCGGAGACATCGTACTGGCGCAGCACGTTGAAGGCCCGCACCACCTCGGCGCGGTGGCCCGCCAGTTCGAAGCCGCCTAGGGCGAACCCCACGCCATCGTGGGGCGGCAGCACCCGGGAGGGCTCGATCTCGAGCCCCAGCACGCGCACCTCAGGGTTCACCCGGCGCAGCCACCCCGCCCATTCCACCGTGGTGGTGTGCGAGGCTCCGTAGCCCACATCCACGGCAAGGGGGCGACGTCCTGACAAAGAAGCGGCATCGAAGGTAGTGCGCACCGCGGGGTGGTGGGCGAGCCACCGATCGGCTTTGCGCAGCCGGTTGAATCCGGTCGTGCCTCGGGTGGGTACGCCAATGGGCCCGTCCTGCGACCAGGAACGGGCCCGTAGATTGTGGGCGTGATCAGCCACGGAAGTTTAGGCGTTCTCCTTCAGATACTTCTCGATCAGGGAGGACTCGTGGGCGATGAACTGCTCGACCCACTCCATGATCTTCGGCTCCAGCATGGAACCCATCATCGGGATCTTAACGTCCACCGCGGACTTGGCGCTCAGGGAGGTCGCGCCATCGGCGTCCTGCAGGACCAGGTCGGCGTTGAACTTCACCGGCAGGCCCGAGACCTCGGCGGTGACGGTGCCGGTCGCGCGCCCGCCCTCGACCGGGCCCAGGGTGACGGTGCGGGCCAGCTCCAGGGCGGCCGGAACCATCGCGCGGAAGGACTCCGGGACGGCGTCAGTCGGCAGCTTCTCGGCCAGCTCAACCTTGACGTTCGGGCCGCCGGTGAAGTTGCGGACCTCGCCAGGCTCGTCGCCGATGTTCTTCGCCTCGTACTCCCAGTACTCCTGGGAAGACAGTGCGGCGTGGACCTCGGAGAGCGGGAAGCCGATGCTGTGGGTGTTCTCACTGTTAGTCGTCATGGCTACAGGCTACCGTTAGAGGGGTGACACAAAAGCAGAATCACACCAATACTTTTCCGGCCGCAACTACCGGTCCGGAAGCCGCACCAACGCTCGATGAGGTGGCCGCCGCCGTCGCCCCCACCGGGGCCACCGTGAGCCAGCGCCCCCTCGCGGAACTGACGACGCTGCGCATCGGCGGGCAGCCAGCTGCCGTGGTGGAGTGCGTCACGGCCGAGCAGCTGGCTGGCGTGCTCGAGACCGTTGATGCCGCGGGCTGGCGCGTGCTGATCGTCGGCGGGGGATCGAACCTGCTGATCGGGGAGGGGCCGGAGGTTTCCGAGCTGGTTGTCGTGCACGCCGCGGACACCCCGGAGGCTGCCATCACCATCGACCCGGACACGGGAGTGTGCTCAGCCTTCGCGGGGGTGGAGTGGGACCGCTTCGTCGGCGCGACCGTGGCTGCCGGCCTGGGCGGGCTGGAATGCCTCAGCGGCATCCCGGGCTGCGTTGGGGCCACCCCGGTGCAAAACGTTGGCGCCTACGGGGCGGAGGTATCCCTGGTGCTGCGCCGGGTGCGCCTCTACGACCGCGCCCGCCGGGTCGCGGAGTGGGTGGCGCCAGAGAGCCTGGACCTGGCGTATCGCTACTCGAACCTGAAGTTCACCGACCGTGCGGCGGTGCTGGAGGTGGAGTTCCAGCTGGATCCGGCGGGGCTCTCCCTGCCGCTGCGCTACGGTGAGCTGGCCCGGTGCTTGGGCGTTGCCCGCCCGGCCGAGGGGGAACAGGCCGGCGAGATCCGGCGCCCGGCAGCGGAGGTTCGCGAGGCAGTGCTGGAGCTGCGCGCAGGCAAGGGCATGGTTCTCAACGCCGAGGACCACGACACCTGGTCCGCCGGTTCCTTCTTCACCAACCCGGTCGTCGCGGGGGAGGCGGCGCGGGACGCGGTGGTCGCCGCCGTGCGCGAGCGCGTGGGGGAGGCGGAGGCCGAGGCCATGCCGCTGTTCTCCGTCGGCACTCCGGAAAACCCGGAGTTCAAGTTCTCTGCCGCCTGGCTTATCGAGCGGGCGGGTTTCCACAAGGGCTGGCAGGTGCCGGGCCGGGAGCGCGCCGGGTTGTCCACCAAGCACACCCTGGCGCTGACCAACCGGGGCGGGGCGAGCAGCGAGGACCTGGTGGCGCTGGCCGCCGCGGTGCGCGACGGGGTCTTCGACGCCTTCGGCGTGGAGCTGGTGCCCGAGCCGGTGTGGATCGGGGCGGAGCTGCCGCCGGTCAACAGCGCAACGGGCTAGGCGGGAAGAAGGCTAGGCGCTCACACAGAACAACGCCCTAGGCGCGAGCTCTGGGACCCCATAACGGGGTCGCTCTCGGCCTAGGGCGTTGTGCCAGGCTTGTCGCCGGGGCGGGTGCCGGGTCTCGTTAGCACCCGGGGCGCCGAATCCGGCGCCCCGGGTGGGGGCTTAGCCCTCCTCGGCGACGATCTTTTCGACCATGTCCTTGATCTCGCGGCGGCGGATCTTACCGATCAGGTCGGTCGGCAGATCGTCGACGACGAAGAAGCGACGCGGCACCTTGTAGCGGGTCATCTCGTGGCGTGCCCACTCCTTGACCTTCTCTTCGTCGAAGTCCTCCTTCTTGACGTGCTCGTCGAGCACCACGGCGGCGACGACCTCGTCGGAACCGTCCTCCTTGGCCAGACCCACCACGCCGGCCTTCGCGATCATGGGGTGATCCGCCAGGACCTCTTCGACCTCCGCCGGGTAGACATTGAAGCCTCCGGTGATGATCATCTCCTTGATGCGGGAAACGATCCGCAGGAAGCCATCCTCCTCCATGACGGCCATGTCGCCGGTCTTGAACCAGTCTTCGAAGAACGGCTGCTCGTCCTCTGGGACGTTGATGTAGCCGCTGAAAACCTGCGGGCCACGGACTAGCAGCTCGCCCTCCTCGCCGTCCGGCATGGTTCGGGAGAGGTCCTCCGGGTCGGCCACGCGGATCTCGGTGCTCGGGAACGGGATGCCGATGTAGCCTGCGCGCGCGTTCTCCGAAATCGGGTTCGCGGTAACGATCGGGGAGGTCTCGGTCAGGCCGTAGCCCTCAATGATGGACCCGCCCGTGCGGCCCTGCCACTGGTGGGAGATGGACACCGGCAGTGGGGCGGCGCCCGAGAGCGCGTTCTTCACTCCGTTGATGTCCAGGTTGTGCTCCTCCGCAGCCTCCAGGATCTTGTCGTAAAGCGTCGGCACGCCCGGCATATACGTCGGGACCTGCTTCTTCATCTGGTCCACGATCAGCGGGATCTCCGGCTTCGGCAGCAGGCAGAGCTTGCCGCCGGTCGCTACGCCGAGTGCCGCGGTCAGGGTCAGGCCGAAGATGTGGAACATCGGCAGCGCCGCCAGGTAGATCTCCTGCTCGCCCTCGCCGAGTTCGCCGACCCAAGCCATACCCTGGGCCACGTTCGCCATGATGTTGCGGTGCGTCAGCATCGCGCCCTTCGGCTTACCGGTGGTGCCGGAGGTGAAGAGGATGAAGGCCTCGTCGTCCAGGCTGCGCTCCGGCATCGGGCTCAGGTAGGCGCCGTTGCCGCCGATGGTGCCGTCGACCAGCTTCTGGAAGGACACCGTGCCCGGTGCCGGGGAGTGCAGCTGCTCGCGCTTTTCCTTCAGCGAGGAGATCGGCAGCTTCAGAGCGAACTGCTTGACCTTTGGCATCGCCTCGATCATGTTGACGGTGACGACGGTCTGCAGCTGCGTGCGGTTGACCAGTTCCTCGCACAGCGGGGCGATCTTGTCCCAGGCGATGATGACCTTCGCGCCGTGGTCGATGAACGGACCCTGCAGCTCGCGGGCGGTGTACAGCGGGTTGTGCTCCACGACCGTCGCGCCCAGGTACAGCACTGCGAAGATGGAGATTAGGTGCTGTGGACAGTTCGGCAGACAGATGGCGACGCGGTCGCCGGGGCGCACGCCCAGGGCCTTCAGTCCAGCAGCGACCTTGCGGACCTGCACGTGAGCCTGGGCATAGGTCGTTGTGCCGCCGAAGAAATCGAGCATCACATCCTTGCCGTGCTCGTTGCTGGCCTTGATGAACATGTCCACCAAAGTGTCGCCGCTGAGTTCGATCTCCGCAGGAGTCCAGGAGTTGTAGTACTTCAGGTACGGCTTCTCCCGCCAAGCGCGGCCTTCAGGCTTCTTGTCTTCCTCGTTCGCCGCGGAAGAGTTGGGGGCGAGGGTTTCGGTCATGTCTTTGGCCTCCTTGGGAATCCGAAACAAGGAATGTGATGCGGATCTCATTAACGCTAGCCGCTTCTAGGAGATTTGTGTACGAAAACAAATAACTCGTTAGGGATACTAATGCCGGTCGGGCGGCGTCCTCAAAGGGGGCTGGAACGGGCGAGGGAACGTAGGATCTAAAAGCATGCGAGTCGCGATGATCTCTATGCACACTTCCCCGCTGGAGCAGGCGGGAACCGGCGATGCCGGCGGAATGAACGTCTACATCCGAAATACCGCCGAACAACTAGCCAAATTGGGATTGAGCGTGGACATCTTCACCCGCGCCACCCGGCCGCTGCAGGGAGAGGTCGTGGAGCTTGGGGACGGGGTGCGGGTGATCAACTGCGTGGCCGGACCCTATGAGGGCCTGAGCAAGGAGGAACTGCCGACCCAGTTGGCCGCGTTCACCGGCTCCGTGCTCGCCTTCACCCGGGAGAATGGGCTGAGCTACGACCTCATCCACTCCCACTACTGGCTCTCCGGCCAGGTCGCGTGGCTGCTGCGGGATCTGTGGAATATCCGCTGGGTGCACACCCCGCACACGCTGGCTGCGGTGAAGAATAACTACCTCTCCGAGGGGGATCACCGGGAGCCGGAGTCCCGCCGCATCTGCGAGCAGCAGATCGTAGACAACGCCGACGTCCTCATCGTCAACACCGAGGCCGAGGTTGCGGACGTCGAGGAGGGTTACGACTCCCATAAGGCTCGCATCGCGGTGGTCACCCCCGGGGCCGATATCGAGAAGTTCACCCCCGGCACCGAGCGCGCCACCGAGAACGCCCGCCGAGCCCTGGGAATCCCGCTCTCCGCGAAGGTGATCGGCTTCGTGGGGCGCCTCCAGCGGCTCAAGGGCCCGCACGTGCTGCTGCAGGCCGCCGCGACCCTCATCGAGCGCTACCCGGACATGCCGATCCGCGTGCTGATTTGCGGCGGCCCGAGTGGCTCCGGGCTGGAGCGACCGAAGTGCCTGGAGGAGCTCGCCGAGGAGCTGGGGATCTCGCGCGCGGTGCGCTTCCTGCAGCCCCGCCCGCCCGAGGAACTCGTCTCGATCTACCAGGCCGCGGACGTGGTGGCGATGCCGAGTGCGAACGAATCCTTCGGCCTGGTCGCCCTGGAGGCGCAGGCCACCGGCACGCCCGTGGTCGCCACCCGAGTCGGTGGGCTGCAGGCGGCGGTCGCGGAGGGCAAGTCCGGCCTGCTAGTCGACGGCCAGGACCCGCACGTGTGGGCCGATGCGTTGGGCCAGCTGCTTTCCGACGACGACCAGCGCATCGCGATGGCGGAGTACGCACCCCAGCACGCCGCCCGCTATAGCTGGGAGAACACGGCCAAGCAGCTGGTGGAGCTCTACCGGAGCCTCCCGACGATGCCGGAGGAAGGCCCCGCGGAGCGCCACCCGGCGGGCAGCGCGAATTAGCGCTCGCACGTTACGAGGTTCGGCTGCGGGGGTAGGTTGGGGGCATGAACCTCGAAAAGATCTCTGCGCTCTTAGACGAAGCCGACGTCGACTACGTCGAATCCGGCGGCAACCTGGTCGTCGTCCTCCCGGGGGAACGCAGGCTCAAGACCAACTGCCTCTTCATCCCGCAGGAGGGCATGTTCCGGGTCGAGGCCTTCGTGTGTCGCGCGGTGGAGGAGGCCCAGGAGGAGGTCTACCGGTTGCTGCTGCAGGCCAACCGCCGGACCTACGGGGTGCACTACACCCTCGACGGCAATAACGACATCTACCTGGTCGGACAGTTCGGAGAATCCACCACCGCCGAGGACATCCAGCGAATCCTGGGGCAGGTGCTGGAACGCGCGGACGGGGACTTCAACCGCATCCTGGAACGCGGCTTCGAATCCTCCATCCGCCACGAATGGGCCTGGCGGCTTTCCCGTGGCGAGCCGACCTTCAACCTGGGTGCCTTCCAGCGCCTCCGCCCCACCGACGAGGAGGTCGACCAGCTGGCACCCATGCCCGGCAAGTCCCCGCGCGAAGTTGTGGCCGAGCAGGCCGCCGCCGCGCCGGCCGAGGCTGAGGGGGAGGCGAGCAAGGAGTCCACCGGCCAGGACACGGAGTAGCGGGCCGCGCGCCGAGACAGCGCGGGAGTGTGCCCCGCGAACGGGGTCACCTGCCGCCTGGGCCGCAACGTTTCATGGCAAAATGGAGGTATGAGCAACACTGAAGGAACACTGATCCTCCTCCGCCACGGGCAGAGCGAATGGAACGCAACGAACCAGTTCACCGGCTGGGTGGACGTCAGCCTCACCGACCAGGGCAAGGCCGAGGCCAAGCGGGCCGGCCAGCTGATTAAGGACGCCGCCGTCGAGCCGACCGTCCTGTTCACCTCCCTGCTGCGTCGCGCGATCATGACCGCGAACATCGCGCTGAACGAGGCAGACCGCCACTGGATCCCAGTGCAACGCGACTGGCGCCTCAACGAGCGCCACTACGGTGCGCTGCAGGGCCTGAACAAGGCCGAGACCCGCGACAAGTACGGCGAAGAGCAGTTCATGTCCTGGCGTCGCAGCTACGACACCCCGCCGCCGCAGATCGACGTGGACAGCGAGTACGCGCAGACCAACGACGTGCGCTACGCCGATCTTCCGGAGATCCCGCGCACCGAGTGCCTGCAGGACGTCGTGAAGCGCCTCGTCCCGTACTACGAGGCCGAGATCGAGCCACGCCTGAAGGCGGGGGAGACCGTCCTCGTCGTTGCGCACGGCAACTCCCTGCGCGCGCTGGTCAAGCACCTCGACGAGATTTCCGACGAGGACATCGCCCAGCTGAACCTGCCGACCGGCATGCCGCTGGTCTACAAGTTCGACAGCAACGGTGCGGTCAAGGTCAAGGGTGGCGAATACCTCGACCCGGAGGCTGCAGCAGCCGGTGCGGCCGCCGTGGCCGCCGAGGGTAAGAAGTAACACCCTCCGCTGAGCTCACCTCCTAAGGCTCATCACCTAAGCGAGACGCCCCAGGAAGTTTTCCTGGGGCGTTCTTGCGTCGCGTGGGCTGTGGTCGCACCCTGTTTGGGGCGGGCGCCCCCACTCAAGCGCGATTGGGGGGGGGGAGACGAACTAGAGCTTGCGCTCGCGGGCCGCCCGGGTCGCCGGGTGGATCGT
>DWUR01000139.1 GCA_019120635.1 Candidatus Corynebacterium intestinavium
AAGGGGTTCCAGCGGTAGTCCTTGGCCTCCTCGAAGGGCATGATCTGCACCTTGACGTCCCAGGTCGGGTAGTCGCCGCGCTCAATGGCGTCGAAGAGGTCCTGACGGTTGTGATCGAAGTCCCCGGAACCGACGATCTGGTTGGCTTCTTCGTCGGTGAGGGTCTTCCAGCCCTGGCGGGTCTTGAAGTGGTACTTCACCCAGAAGCGCTCACCGGCGGCGTTGATCCACTGATAGGTGTGGGAGCCGAAGCCGTCCATGTGGCGGAAGTTGGCCGGGATGCCGCGGTCGCCCATGAGGTAGGTGACCTGGTGGGCGGACTCCGGGGAGCGGGTCCAGAAGTCCCACTGCATGTCCGCGGAGCGCAGTCCGTTGTTCAGACGCTTCTGGGAGCGGATGAAGTCCGGGAACTTCACGCCATCGCGGAGGAAGAACACCGGGGTGTTGTTGCCCACGATGTCGTAGTTACCCTCCTGGGTGTAGAACTTCAGGCTGAAGCCACGCACGTCGCGCACGGTATCCGGGAAGCCGAGCTCACCGGCGACCGTAGAGAAGCGGGCGAGCATCGGGGTGACGCGACCCTTCTGGAAGAGGTCGGCCTTCGTGTACTGGGAGACGTCCTCGGTAATCGTCAGCTCACCGAATGCGCCGGAGCCCTTGGCGTGGACGTTGCGCTCCGGGATGCGCTCGCGGTTGAAGGACTGGTGCTTCTCCACCAGCGAGACGTCGTGCAGCGCGATGGGTCCCTGGTCTCCGACGGTGACGGAGTGCTCCTGGGTGGTGATGGGGGCACCGTTGTTTCGGGTGGCATGACCGGTAACGGGGCACACGCCCCGGGATGCGATGTCCTTCGCGGTCAGGTTGCCGGTGTTCTTCTGGTCAGTCACGGTGATCCTCCTTAGGGAATGTGGCTTCCATCACCTAGGTTGCCACAGTGGCGAAGACGCCGCCACAGTCTTTGCTATCAATCAAGGTCTAATCAATAGGCTAAACACTATTGAAGTGACGCGCAACCATCAGTCCTGCCTATCGAAGCGCTCGCGACCACCACTCCCGCATCCCGGCACGGAGAAAAGCTTAAAAACCGCAGGCCACTGCTAAACTGGCTTTTAACATGAGCAACTTCTCTCCCTCCCCCGCTGGTCGCCACGGCCACACCGCTGAGGTCGACGCGCACGTCACCGACCTCGCGCTGCGTGCTGCCCGGGGAGATAAGGGAGCGCTCAACGAGTTCATCGCCGCCACCCACGACGACGTCTGGCGGCTGCTCGCCCACCTGGCGAACCCGGACCAGGCGGATGACCTCACCCAGGAGACCTACCTTCGCGTACTCTCCGCCCTCCCCCGCTTCGCCGCCCGTTCCACGGCCCGCACCTGGATCCTTTCCCTGGCCCGGCGCGTATGGGTGGATAGCATCCGCCACGACATGGCCCGCCCCCGCAAGTCCCCCGCCGAGTGGGAGGACGCCGCCGGCGACACGCCAGCGGCAGAGACCACGGGTGGCTCCAGCTGGGCGGAGTGGTTGGATACCCAGGACATGCTGAACTCCCTCGAAACCGACCGCCGGGAGGCGCTGATCCTCACCCAGATGCTGGGCTACACCTACGCCGAGGCCGCGAAGATCGCGAACGTGCGCACCGGCACCATCCGCTCCCGTGTTGCTCGCGCGCGGGCCGACCTGGTTGATATGCAGCAGGCGCAGCAGGCCCGCCAGGACCGCCAGCAGGCCGAGGCCAACGGACCCACCCGCCCGGGGCGGCGGCTGGGGCAGGCGTAGCGCCCGAGCCTGACGTCCTAAAAATTTAGCGTGCGTACCCTGGGTCTCATGAGCGAGACAGTCTTCGAGCAGACCCTAGATCACCCCATAGAGCAGGTCTGGGGCGTGCATGCCACGCCGGGGATCGTCACCCGGCTGACCCCTGGTTTCACGCGCGTGCGGTTACTGCAGGAGGCCGGGAATCTGAAGAGCGGGCTGACCCGCATGCGTTTCCCCGGCGGCGTGGTGTGGGAGGGCAAGCACGACCCGGGGTTCTACCGCCCGCTCGTCGCGGCCAGCGATGGGCGACTGGCGCACGTGGATTCCCCGGCGCAGTTTTCGGACGTCTGCGCGACTCCCGGGGTTGGTTCGACGTTCGGTTGGCGGCATGTTCATTCTTTTCAGGACGTCGGCGCCGGCGGCGGGACGATTTTGCGTGATCGGATCACCACGAACGCGCCGAGTTTCGTGGCAGACCAGCTACTCAAGGGGGTTTTCGGTTATCGGCAGACGCAGCTGGCCGGAGATCTGAAGCACCTGCAGCAGGCTCGCGGCTGGGCCGGGGAGTCCACCGGCGAGATGACGATCGCGGTGACCGGGGCGACGGGCGCGGTGGGCACGCAGCTGTGCGCGTTGCTGCAGCTGGCGGGGCACCGGGTGATTCGGCTGAGCCGGAACCCGCAGCCGCTGATCGATGAGGCGAATGCACGCCCCGGCGGGGCGGCGGTGCACTACCGGCGGTGGGATCCGGACCACCCCGCCGAGGACCTGCTGGCCGACGTGGACGCGGTAGTGCACCTGGCTGGCAGCTCGATCGCGGGCAGGTTTACGGATGAGCACCTGGCGAAGGTCGCGGGTTCGCGGATCGAGCCGACGCGGAAACTCTCAGAGCTGGCGGCGCGCACGGATCGGGTGCATACCTTCGTGTCGGCCTCGGCGGTGGGTTTCTACGGGCCGGATGCCTCGGAGCCGGTGGATGAGTCCGCCCCGGCGGATGAGTCCTCGACGCTGGGCCGGATCGTCCGGGACTGGGAGGCCGCGACGGAGCCCGCGGTGGCCGCCGGGCTGCGCGTCGTACAGGTGCGCACCGGCCTGGTGATGGCGGCGGGCACCGCCCTGCTGGATTTGTTGACCGCGCAGGCGAAGCTGGGCGGCGGGGCGCTCGGCAGCGGGCAGCAGTTCTTCCCGTGGATCGCGATGAATGACCTGGTGGATATCTACCACCGGGCGCTGACCGACCCGATGCTGCACGGGCCAGTGAATGCGGTGGCGCCGGGGATCGTGCGCAACCAGGAGTTCATGGCCACGCTGGCGGAGGTGGGCGGAAACCCGCTGATCCCGCGCGGCCTGCGGGGCAAGTTGCAGGTGCCGGTGCCGGCGGCCGGGCCCCGGCTGCTGCTGGGTGAGGATGGTGCCGCGGAGCTGGCGCTGGCGGACCAGAACGTCCGCCCCACCGTGCTGACCGATATGGGGCACGAGTTCCGCACCCCGGAGCTAGCCGACGCGCTGCGCCACGAGTTGGGGAAGAACCCAGCGCGCGCACTACAGTCTTAGGTTATGAGCGCTACGGATTCTGCTTTCGCTGCCGCACCGGCTGGCCGGTCGGCTCTGCTGTTCCTTTCCTTCGGCGGGCCCGAGAAGTCGGAGGATGTGATCCCGTTCCTGGAGAACGTGACCCGCGGCCGGGGCATCCCCCGCGAGCGGCTGGAGAAGGTCGGTGAGCACTATTACGCCTTGGGTGGGCGTTCCCCCATCAATGATCAGAACAAGCAGATCATCGCGAATATCGAGGCCGAGCTGGCCACCCGTGGCGTGGACCTGCCCGTGTACTTCGGCAACCGCAACTGGGAGCCTTATGTAGAGGACACGATGGTGCAGCTGGCCCGCGCGGGCTTCGACACGGTGTACGTGTTCGTCACCAGCGCCTGGGGTGGCTACTCGGGCTGTGGCCAGTACAACGAGGACATTCGCCGCGCCCTGGATGCGGTGCGCGAGGCTGGGCTGGAGGCACCGAAGGTCCAGCGTCTGCCGCACTTCCACGATCACCCGGCGTTCGTCGCCGCCTTCGCCGCTGCGGTGGACGCGGCGCGCGCGAAGCTTCCCGCTTCCGTTCAGGACGACGCCGACCTTGTGTTTACCGCGCACTCCGTGCCCAATAAGGCGGACGATACCGGTGGCCCGCACAGCTTCGGGGGCAACCTGTATTCGGAGCAGGTGCTCAATGCATCCCGTCTGATCCAGGAGGCCTCGAGTTTCGCGGGCCAGCCGGGTTCGGGTGCGTCCCTGGGGTGGACGGGCCAGCTGGCGGCGGGCAAGCCAGTGGGTGGCCGCGGGGACGGCCCGGCCCACACGGGCGAGACCGCGGGCGTGGACCTGGGCGTTGGCACCCCTTATGACGTGGAGCTGGTGTGGCAGTCCCGCTCCGGTTCGCCACACGTGCGATGGCTGGAGCCAGATGTGTGCGATCACGTCGAAGCGCGCGCGGCGGCGGGTAATAAGCGCCCGATCGTGCTGTGCCCGGTGGGCTTCATCACCGACCACGTGGAGGTCATGTGGGACCTGGACACGGAGGTCCGGGAGGTCGCCGAGGAGCACGGGGTGCCGTTCGTACGGGCGGCCACGCCGGGCCTGGATTCCAGCTTCGCCAGCATGATCGTGGACCTAATCGCGGAGGTCGCTGACGACGAGCTGCCGGTCGCGGAATTCACCGAGGCGCAACGTGCTGCTGCGGAGCTGGTGAAGAAGTTGGGGACGGTGCCGAACTTCGGCGGCACCTGCGACGGCGCGCCGTGCGCCCCGGGTTGCTGCGGGACCCAGCGCTAAACACGGTTCGGGTGCTCCCTGTTCGCCGGGTGGTGGGAGAAGCTAGCATCGGGAAGGTCAACCTTCCCCAACCGTCATGAAAGGGTCGTGACGCACGAGATGGCGAATCCCTATAACCAAGACCCCACCGACCCGGCTGAGGGTCCGGACGCGACCGGGCCCGCGAATGCTGATCGCGCCGCGACAACCGACAGCGCCGCCTCAGCCGAGGGCAGCGGAGCGACCGACGGTAACGCTGCGGCTCACGGGGACGTCCCGACCGGCGACGTCGTCACTGAAGGCACCGCTGCTGACGACACCGTCGCCGACGGCGCTACGCCGGTGCACGGCGCGGTTCCTGCGGACGGCACCGCGGATGACGTCGTCCCGGGAGAGGGGCAGGAACAGAAGAAGCCTGCGGGACCGATGGCGCTGTCCATCGGCACGGCGGTCATGTCGATCGCAGCCATCGCGGTGATCTTCCTGACCTTCCTGTGGCCCGCCCAGAATGTCGAACCGCAGAACATCCCGGTGGGCATCGCGGCCTCGGAGAAGACCTTCCACGAGCTCGACAGCCAGATGAAGGAGGTCGCGGAGCAGAACCAGCTCGTCATCCCCTTCAAGATGGAGCGCTACGAAGACGCATCCGCCGCGCGAACCGCGGTGAAGAACAACGACGTGCAGGGCGCGCTGGTGATCTCTGATGAGCCGAATCAGGTGCGTACGCTGCTGGCGTCCGCGAACGGCCTGGAGCCCTCCCGGGCGATCGCGGAGTTCGCCCAGGAGGTCAACCAGCTGCCGGCGCAGCGCGCGCAGCTCGAGGGCAAGCAGCCTTCCCAGGAGGTCATGCAGGCCGCGATGGCCGGCCCGGACATCCAGGACCTGGTGCCAATGTCCGAGCAGGAGCAGCAGGGCAAGACGCTGGGCAAGATGACGCTCCCGCTGGTCTTCGCCGGCCTGCTGCTGGGGCTTGCTTCGGTGGGCCTGCTGCGTAGCGCTCAGCAGCGCGTGCTGACTCTGCTGGCGGGCTCGGTGCTCGGCGGCCTGATCGCTGCTGTGGTCACCGTGCTGACGGTAGGTTATATGGACGGCAACCTGGTCTCCCTGTGGCTCTCCTTCACCCTGGGGATCCTGGCTGTTGCCGCTCCGGTGGCGGGCCTGGGCGCCCTGCTGGGCAACTACGGGGCGTGGATCGGTGTGGCGATCCCGGTTCTGGCATACCCGCTCTCCGGGGCGAACGGGCCGCGCGAGTTCCTGGGTGCGCTGGGCATCCTCGGCGAGGCCCTGGCCCCGGGTGCCGCAACGAAGCTGAACAAGCTGCTGGTGCACTTCCCGGACGCTGCTCTGTGGCAGCCGCTGCTGGTGCTGCTGGCCTGGTCTGTCCTGGGCATCGCGCTGATCGCGGTGGGTCAGCTGCGCGATCAGCAGGAGCAGGCCAATCCGGCCGCCGGTGAGGTTGCCACCGATGAGGGTGCCGAGGGCAACGAGAACGCCGAGCTCGTCGAGTCCGGTGCTGCTGCCCACGGCGCTGGGGTCCACGGTGCCCAGCAGACGAATGCAGGCGGGGGCATCAGCCCCGCTGAGGGCACTCCCACGGACCGCGGCTAGCCCCTGCGAGGACCCCCTCGATAAAGACAAAGGGAGCGGCCTAGCGTCATGCTAGGCCGCTCCCTTTTGCTATGCGCCTGGCAATGCCAGGCAGTGCTCGGCGGCAGTGCTCCGCGATCCCGGAGCACCGGCAGCGCGCTACTTATCGAGCAGCAGCTCCGCGATCTGAATGGTGTTCAGTGCGGCGCCCTTGCGCAGGTTATCGCCAGCAACGACGAACACCAGGCCACGGTTACCGTCGACCGCCTGGTCCTGGCGGATACGGCCGACGAGGGTGTCGTCGATGCCGGTTGCCTGCAGCGGGGTCGGGACGTCCACGACCTTCACGCCCGGGGTGGCCTCGAGGACCTCGCGGGCACGGTCTGCGGTGAGCTCATTGGCGAACTCGGCCTGCATGGTCATCATGTGGCCGGTGAACACCGGGACGCGCACGCAGGTGCCGGAGACCTTCAGCTCCGGGATGCCCAGGATGCGACGGGACTCGTTGCGCAGCTTCTGCTCCTCGTCGGTCTCGCCGGAGTCGTCGTCCACGAGATTGCCAGCCATCGGCAGGGAGTTGAAGGCGATCGGCGCCACGTAGGGGCCGAGGTCCTCCGCGGTGAAGGCAGAGCCGTCCTCCACGAGCTGCTCCATCTTGTCCAGGTTCTCGCGCAGCTGATTCATCAGGGTCTGCACACCAGCCAGCCCGGAGCCGGATACCGCCTGGTAGGAGGAGACGTGCAGGTGGGTCAGGCCGGCTTCCTTGTGCAGCGCGCCCAGTGCCGGCATGCAGGCCATGGTGGTGCAGTTCGGGTTCGCGATGATGCCCTTGCCGGCACCCGTCTTATCGCCGGGGTTGACCTCGGATACGATGAGCGGAACCTCGGTGTCCTTGCGCCAGGCGGAGGAGTTATCCACCACGGTCGCACCGGCCTCGGTGAAGCGCGGGGCGTGCTCCCGAGAGGTCGCGCCACCCGCGGAGAACAGAGCGATATCGATGCCCTTGAGCTCCTCGGTCGGTGTGGCGGCGACGTCCTCAACAACAATCTTCTTGCCACCGAACTCCAGCTCCTTGCCTGCGGAGCGGGAGGAGGCGAAGAAGCGCACCTGGTCAGCTGGGAAGTTGCGCTCCTGGAGCAGGTCGCGCATCACCTGGCCGACCTGGCCGGTGGCGCCAACGACAGCAAGCGTAGTCACGGGAAATCAGTCCTTAAAAGATTGTGTTAGAGAAGTTTTCTGGAGCCACGAGGGGCACTGCGGGCACGGTGCGCACCCGCTAAGCCTCAGCGGCCTCCAGCGTAGTGTTTAGCGGCCAGTTCCGGCGTAGACGGTGACCTCTTCGTCGCCGCCCAGCTGGAAGCGGTCGTGCAGTGCGGTGACGGCCTTATCGACGTCGTGCTCGCGGATCAGCACGGAAATGCGGATCTCGGAGGTGGAGATGAGCTCAATGTTGACGTTCGCGTCGCGCAGCGCCTCGGTGAAGTCGGCGGTGACACCCGGGTGGGACTTCATGCCGGCACCGACGAGGGAGACCTTGCCGACCTGGTCGTCGTA
>DWUR01000140.1 GCA_019120635.1 Candidatus Corynebacterium intestinavium
GCCACATCGACACCGGGAAAGCGCAGCCAGTCCCGCTTCACCGTATGAACGCTAGCTAGTAATCTTCATCCTCTCCCGCCTCCGGGTTCTGCTCGTAATAGTCGCGTAGGGGCGCGTTGATCTCCTCTTCCAGAATCTCCTCGGTCGCCTGAACCCTCGCACGGTTAACGGAGTCTAGGAGAAAGTGTTCGTCCATATACGTCGCGCCGGTGTCTCGCTTGTGACGCTCCCATAGCTCGGAGCGGATCACCTCGATCCGCTCTGAAAGGAGATTCTCAAGCCTGTCGCGCTCCTCAGCCAGCGTCTCGTCGTCTGTAGGCAGCCCCATCTCGCGACGCGCGGCAATAATCGTCCCTAACTGAATCATCGTCCTTCATCTCCTCTGTTAGAAGTGGGCGTTCTGCCCGGGCATCTTCGCTATTTCTTCCTCCGTGAACCGGGGTGCTTGCGGGTCACGGCGCTGCAACTCTTCAAAATACGGCCGGTGCGCCTCTTCCACCTTCTCTCCGAGCGTCCCTTTTGTCTTTTCGTCGTAGGTTCTCACGGTCTCCCTACCGATGATCCCTAAAAACACCGCAGCGTTGACCAGGATCACCACCCCGATGCAGCTAAAAACAGCCGTGATCGTCCCCGTGATCGGCCCGCGCCCTCGATAGGAACGGAGAGCCACCCACCCGAGAACGGCGAGGGTCACGATACTCCAGAAGCTCATTACTCCCCCTGCCCCCGTCGAACCTTCCGGGCGTCCGTTAAGTTGCCCGATGCATAAGAACTCGTACGGTTTTGCAAATCCGCTCCCTTCCCCTTGTTTTCTCGAGTTCGCCTGCGACGCTATCTCGCCGTGCGGTCAACAGATCGTGTCATGGCACCAAATTAGTCCATATGTTCGATTTCTATCACGGCCGTCTCTCGCGCGCCTGAAAACGCGAAAGACTTTTCGCTGACCACTCGCCTCAGCACGGGAGCTAACCGTTCGCCCCGCCCGCAGCGCAACCACCTTGGCCGCATCCGAGCCCCACCCACCACCCGCCGATTTCGCATAACGCGCGTTACACCATAATGTGAGACAGCGCACGCTTTCACGCTTTTTAGCAATCCGGCGTTCAGAGAAAACTGGTGGAATACCCAGGAAAAACGTATTCTTCCCAGAAAAGGCGTGATCCACGCCACACCCCGCCCCGTTCGAGCAGGCCTCGCCGGGGCCCGCACTTTTCGCACGGGAGATCCCCGCACCGGAAACAGACCCAAGGAGGAACATTGACACCCAATCAAGTCGGCCTAGCGCTCGTGCTGCTAGGCGTGATGGTCTTGCTGGGCAAGACCATGCGCATCAAGTGGGGTTGGACCCAAAAGCTGTTCCTCCCTGCCTCCATCCTCGCGGGCTTCCTGGCTCTCTTCCTCGGACCTGAGGTCTTCGGTTCCATCGCCTCGGCGCTGGGCACGGACCGCTTCGCCGAGGGCGGCATCTTCGGCGCCGAGACCCTCGCCGTGTGGAAGGCCCTCCCTGGCCTGCTGATTTCCGTGGTCTTCGGTACCCTCTTCCTCGGTCAGAAGCTGCCGAAGCCGAAGGAAGTCGTGGATCTCGCCGGCCCGCAGCTCTCCGTGGGTGTGGCCTTTGCCTCCGGCCAGTACGTCGTGGGTATCGCGCTGGTGACCTTCCTGCTCGCCCCGCTGTTCGGCATCAACGAGGCCGCCGGCGCGCTCATCGAGATCGGCTTCGAGGGTGGTCACGGCACCGCCGCGGGTATGCAGTCCGTGTTCGAGGACATCGAGTGGGCTGAGGGCTACGACCTCGCCGTTGCCGTCGCCACGGTGGGTCTGCTCTCCGGCATCGTCATCGGCGTGGCCGTCATCAACTGGGCCATCCGCACCGGACGCACCGAGGTCATCACCGAGGTCAAGGACCGCTCCCTAGAGGAGCAGCGCGGTCTGTTCCGCCGTGACGAGCAGTACATGGCCGCGAAGATGACGACGCGCCCGTCCTCCGTCGAGCCGCTCTCCCTCCACGTCGCCTTCCTTGCTGTGGCAATCGGCGTCGGCGTGATTCTGCTGAAGGCCCTGCAGTGGATCGAGCAGATGCTGTGGATCGACAAGATCGAGCTGCTGAGCTACGTTCCGCTGTTCCCAATGGCCATGGTCGGCGGCATCGTCGTCCAGTTGGGTCTGAATATGCTGGGCTACGAGCACCTCATCGACCAGAACATGATGCTTCGTATCCAGGGCCTGGCCCTGGACCTGCTGATCACCGCGGCTCTGGCGACGATCTCCCTGCAGGCTATCGCCGATAACTTCTGGGCATTCCTGATCCTGTGTGTCGGCGGCATCCTGCTGAACGTCTTCCTGCTGCTGTGGCTGGTGCCGCGCTCCATCCCGGAGTACTGGCTCGAGCGTGGTGTCGGCGACTTCGGCCAGTCCATGGGTGTTACCGCAACCGGCCTGATCCTCATGCGCATCGTCGACCCGGAGGCGGAGTCCCCCGCCTTCGAGTCCTTCGGCTATAAGCAGCTCGTGTTCGAGCCCTTCTTCGGTGGCGGCATCATCACCGCGATCTCCATCCCATTCATCATGGCGGTGGGTCCACTGCCGGTGCTGGGGGCCATGACGGCGCTGTTCATCTTCGCCATCGCCACCGGCCTGTTCTACTGGGGCCGCAAGTTCGGCATCGACCGGTCGAAATCCAACGGTGGCACGAAGGCCCTGGGCAACCACAAGGCCAACCTGGAGGCCAAGCAGGCCGCCGCCGCTGCCCAGCAGCACAAGAACTAAGCCACCACGGCTACACATAAGTGAAAGCCGGGTGCCCGGCGCGGAACTCTCCGCGCAGCACCCGGCTTTTGCTTTACCCTCAAGACTGACCGGCGCCCGGCCTCGCTTGGCCTACACGGCCCGCCCACCCCGGCACAGCTTGAGCTACCTACCCCCTAGGCGGCCCCTTAGTGCTCGTTCTGCGACTTCTTCGCCTTCATGGGTGTCTTCGCATCCAGCGGAACGAACACGGTGAACAGCACAATCACCACCGAGATCACCGCGCCCACCAGGAAGGCCAGGTTCAGGCCGGAGGCCAGGCCACCCACCGCGTCACCCGGGGTGCTATTCATAGCGCGCTGGGTACCGAAAGTCATGATCGCGATGAAGATCGCGGTGCCGCCGGCAGCAGCCACCTGCTGGAAAGTATTGAGGATCGCCTGCCCGTGGGAGGCCAGGGCATCCGGCACCGCGGCCAGCGCATTACTCATCAGCGGGGTCATCAGCAACGCGATACCGACGTGTAGCACCACCGCGACCCCCGTCAGCGCCCAGAAAGAAGAGTCCCGGCCCAACGCCACCAGGCCCAGCATCGCGGCGCTCATCAGGATAGATCCCGGAATAGTCAGAACGCGCGTACCCCGAGCGTCATAGACCCGGCCAACGAACGGCCCCATCACGCCCATTGCCAAACCACCGGGCAGGATCGCCAGGCCCGACTGGCTCTCCGAGAGCCCCATCACCTGTTGGGCGAACATCGGCATCAGGATGATGAAACCGAAGAGCATGCTGAACGTGAGCAACATCAGAGCCAAGGAGAGCCGGTAGTTCCGCTCCCCCAGCGGGGCGAGGTCCAGCAGCGGCTCGCGCACGCGCTTGCCCGCATCCCGCTCACCCGAAGCAGTCGCCTTCCCGGCGCGGGCCTCGCGGGCCAGGGCCCGTTGACGTCCGAAAAAGACGGCGAGAACCACAATGCCAACGAGCATCACCGCGACGCGGGCCACCGGAATCCCATGGGCCAGGTCCGACAGACCAGCCATTCCGTACAGCGTGGCGGCGAAACCCACCGCGGAGAGCAACACCGAAGGCACATCCAGGTACGGGCGGGTCGGCTCCTCGAAGTTACGGACCAGCACCATGCCCACCACCAGGGCGAGCACCACCAGCGGCAGCATCAGGATGAAGATCCACCGCCAGCCCAAAGAGTGCAGCACCAGACCGGAAAATGTCGGGCCCAGCGCCGGGGCCACCGCGATAACCACAGAGACCAGGCCGAAGACCCCGCCGCGGCGCTCCAGTGGAACCAGCCGCATGATCGTCGTCATGAGTAGCGGGATCACCAGCGCGGTGCCGGAAGCCTGAATGATGCGGGCGGCCAGCAGCACCGGGAACACCGGTGCCACAACGGCGAGCACCGTGCCCGCGAGGAAGAGCAGCATCGCCGCGGCGTAGACCTGCCGCAGGCTGAAACGCTGCATGATGTAGCCGGTCATCGGGATCACCACGGCCATCGTCAGCATGAAGCTGGTGACCAGCCACTGCGCGACATCCGCGGTGATCTCGAAGTAATCCATCAGCACCGGCAACGCGACCGAAAGGGTGGTCTCGTTCAGGATGACCACGAAGGCCGCGGCGACAAGCACGCCGATCAGGAGCTTCGCGTTGGGTGCAGATGTGTTGGTGGTATGCGAACTGCTGTTTTCGACGCCGGTGTTAATGACTTTCTCCTAGTTATTCGAGTTCTTTATTTTTCTCCATGTCAGCGCGGATCTCCGCAAGTCGGGAGCTGGCCTTGACGTCGCGACCGGCTTCGGCGATCTCGGTCATGCGATCCTGCACCGAGCCCTCGACGAGCTCCTGGGCGCCCAACGCATTCGCGTAACGGGATTCGATCTTATCCCTCACCTTGTCCAGGGTTGGCACGGCCTCATCCGGGGCGAGGGCGGCGTCGTTCATGGAGGCCATCGACTTATTCGCGGTCTCCTGCATCTTCGCCTGATCAGCCTGCGCACGCAGCTGGTTGATCTGGTTCAGCTGGTCCTGCAGGCGGGTCTCGGATTCCTGCTGCTGACGCTGTGCTTCCTCCGCGCTTCGGGACGCCGCCGCGTGCAGCTCCTTGGTCTCCTCAAGTTGCTGTTCGACGGTGACAAGGTTGGAAGCGAAGAGTTCCGCGGTCTGGTTCAGCTCCGTGGCTCGGTTGGCGTCGCCCTGGGACTGGGCCTGGTCGGCCTGCTGGAGTGCGACGCGGGTCTTTTCCTGCAGCTCGGTCGCGTCCTTCTGGAGGCGGTTGAGCTTCATTTCCAGCTGGTTGCGGTTACCGATGACGCTGGCTGCGTGCTCGGTGATCTTCGCGTGCTGCTGGCGGGCGGCCTCTTCGGCCTGACGGATCTGCACCTTAGGATCGGCGTTCTCCTCGATCTTCGTGTCGAAGGAGGCCATCAGGTACTTCCAGCCCTTGGAAAATGGGTTAGCCATAAGTATCGCTCCTCTGGTAGGTCGTGTGCCCCAGAGTAGACGCGAATGGCTCCCCATGACCGCGCAGCGGGCAAGAAAAGACCCGCGTCGTAGCGCGGGCCTCAGTGCGGAAAGGCCGAGGCTTAACCCTCCTGCTGAGCCTCAGCCTGCTGCTCCTCGACCTGCTTGCGGACCTCGTCCATGTCCAGCTTCTCAGCCTGGGAGATGAGGTCGTTGAGGGCCTCCTTCGGCAACATGCCGGCCTCGCGGGCCAGCAGGACACCGTCGCGGAACATCATGATCGTCGGGATGGACTGGATCTGCAGGGCTGCGGAAAGCTCCTGGTTAGCCTCGGTGTCCACCTTGCCGAAGGTGACCTCCGGGTGCTCCTCGGAGGTCGCCTCGTAAATCGGGCTAAAGCGCTTGCATGGGCCGCACCAGTCTGCCCAGAAGTCCAGCAGGACGATGCCTTCCTTACCGACGGTCTCCTGGAAGTTCTCGCCAGTGATTTCCTTCGTAGCCATGTGTTATCCCTTTCACTGATTACGTTGTGCCCGCCCGGGGTGTCCGCCCGGCGCGGCGAATTTCTATCGTTTCTTTCTGCCCCGTGCAACGTCGGGTGCAGTTTGCTTTATTCCACGGTCGGCGCACAAAACATGAGTTACTTTGTTTTTTATGAGCATTCCGAACGCATCTTTCGCTGAAGCAGCGCCCTCTGCCACTTATAAGACCTGGAAGAAGCTGGCCAAGAAGCCGGCTGGCAACCGCCTGTTTTCCGTAGTCGCGGCCTTCATGGCGCCCTATTTCATCACCGTTCTGCCGTTTGTTAAGGATCTGCGCCCTGGCTACTGCCAGGTCACCGCACCGAAGTGGTGGCTGGTCCAGAACCACATCGGCACCTTCCACGCTATCGCTGCCTGCAACCTCGCCGAGGTTGCGATGGGCATGCTCGCCGAGGCATCTGTGCCGAACACCCACCGCTGGCTGCCGATGGGCATGGAGTCGAAGTATCTGAAGAAGACCACTGGTCGGCTGACCGCCACCGCGACCGCCGAGCTGCCAGACTTCTCCACCATCACCCGGGAGACCGGCGGCCAGGAGCTCCCGGTGAAGATCCACTTCGAGGACTCCGCCGGCGTGGAGTCTACCTACGTGGAGATCAAGATCTGGGTCACCGCCAAGAAGTAGGCCCGGCACAGCCCTGACCTGCTCCTCACCCCAACCGGCGCGGCCAGCACCTAAGGCACCCCTAAGCCAACCCGCTACCCTTGGAAGGCGAACCAGCGGCCACCCACCCGGTGCAGCTCGACGTCCATGCCGTAGAGCTCCCCGAGCTTCTCAGCGGTCAGCGCCTCGTCCACCGGCCCGCTGGACAGGATGCGCCCGTCCTTCATCAACAGTACATCCGTCGTGGACGCCGCGATCTCCTCCACGTGGTGCGTGATCAGCACCGTCGCCACCTCGGGCCGGGCCTCGCGCAGCCGGTCCACGACGTACAGCAGCGTCTCCCGCCCCGGCAGGTCCAGACCCGTCGAGGGCTCGTCCAATAACAGCAGCTCCGGCTGCATCACCAGGGCCCGGGCGATCAGCGTGCGCGCCCGCTCCCCCTGGCTCATCTGCGGCCAGCGCCGATCGGTGCGGTTGCCCATCCCCACCAGATCCAACAACTCGCCGGTGCGCTGCTTCATCTCCTCGGTGTAGTCGAAGCGCTGCACGTAGCCATTCGACCCGGACGCCCCAGAGAGCACCGCCTCATAGGCCGTGATGTCGCCCAGGTTCTTCCGTGGATCCACGTGCCCGATGCGTTTGCGCAGTTCCAGGGTGTTAACCTTCCCCATCTGCTCGCCGAGGATCTCGACGGTCCCGGTGGTGGGGAAGGACTGCGCCCCCATCAGCTTGAGCATGGTCGTCTTGCCCGCCCCGTTGGGCCCGAGGATCGACCAGTGCGTGCCCGCGGGGACCTTAAGGTTAATCCCGGAGATGAGGTCCTTCCCATTGCGGGTCACGGCCACCCCCGAGATGGCGATCGCCGGCCGCTGCTTCGTCGCTGCAGTGTTCGCGTCGCTGTGATCCATACCTCATAACCCTACGCCCCCGGGCAGACACGCCCTCGGGCCACCCTTCCCCTTCCCTGTTTCCGCCCCCGGGGCGCGGTGTTTTTCTCTTTTATGACGACGTCAGGGCGAAACCCAGCCACCACGCCGCGCAGGCCACCCCGAGCATGCCCACGGCCACCAGAGCGGCCACCGCGTAGCGGCAAACCACAGCGTAGCGGCGGAGCGTGGAGCGCGGTGACGCGGCAGGATCGGCGGCCTCAGGCGGTGCGAGGAGGTCCGTGACCAGGCCGACCGCGACGGTGGAGAAAGTGGTGAAGCCACCCAGGAAGCCGGTACCCAGGACCAGCACCGCCGTGGCCCCGCTCATCGCTAGCGACCCCAGCGAGAGCTCGCCGAGCGCAGCCTGCCCCTCCTCCGCGCGGACGGCCGCGCCCATGAGCAGGCCCAGCACAAGGCTGCCGAGGATATTGATCACCGCGAGGCTCCCCAGCGCGGGCAGGTGGCGTTTCAGCCGGCTGTCCACGCCCCACCGGGCGAGCGCACCCAGGCCACCGGCGATGGCCATGAGAATCACCGCACCTGCGCCAGCCCCCGCCATCATGCGTCGCCCCCAAGGGCACCCTGGTCACACTGTCCGCCTCGCCACTGGCTGGCGGCTCGGGCGGCAGCGATGCCGGCCGCAGCCGCGCACACGCCCAGCACGATCGTGGCCGCGAAGTAGCCGAGTACCGCGGTGACGCCGGCGTCGTCAATAAAGGCGACAGCACCGGCGAGCGCAGAGTAACTGGTGAACGCCCCGCAGAAACCGGTGCCGAGCAGGAGCTTCTCCCGACCCGCGAAGAGCGAGCCGCGCCACGCGGCGGGGCCAGACCCCGTGGCCGCGCCTGCACCCTGGAAGAACGCGCCCACAAAGCCCAGCAGCCCCGCGCCGAGCACATTCGCGGCAAGCAAGCCCCATTGCGCGGCCAGGCCACCCCCACCGGTGCTGAGCGCATCGGTGAGCAACCAGCGGGCCAGAGTGCCGAGCAGGCCGCCGGTGAACACGAGCAGAGCGCCAATCACGCTGTTCAGCGTACCGGCAGCTCAGAAACGCGAAAACTCGCCCCACGGCCAGCTGTACAGCTCACTGCGCTGCAGTGAACCGCTGTGCCACTCGAGGGCAGAGGCTGGCGGGGCGAGTTTCAGGCAAGGAGGTGGTGGCTACCACCGCCTGGGCGCTTAGGCTTCCTTGACCGCGGAGACGTCGAAGTTCAGGGTGATCTTCTCGGAGACCAGGACACCGCCACCGTCGAGGGCGGTCTGCCAGGTCAGGCCGAAGTCCTTGCGGTTGATGGTGGTCGCGCCCTCGAAGCCGATGCGGGACATGCCCCACGGGTCGGTGACCTCGCCGTTGAAGTCGAAGTCGATGGTGACGGACTTGGTGACGTCCTTGATGGTCAGGTCGCCGGTGACCTTCAGGCCATCCTCGCCGTTGGCCTCGACTGCGGTGGAGGTGAAGGTGATCTTCGGGAACTTATCCACCTCGAAGAAGTCGGAGGTGCGCAGGTGGCCGTCGCGGTCGGCGTTTCCGGTGTCGATGGAGGCGACGTCGATCTCGACGTTGATCGCCGCGTCCTCGAGGTTCTCCTTGGTGCTAGCGGAGCCGGTGAACTCACCGAAGTTACCGCGAACCTTGGTCACCATCGCGTGGCGGGCGGTGAAGCCGATCTCGGAGTGGGATGCGTCGATGTTGTAGGTGCCTGCGTAGTCGTTCACGGAGTTGGTCATGTTGTGCTGCCTTTCCTTGCGGCGGCTGCGTTGTTCCGCCGTGGTGATTTTTTATTGGGGACGTCAGGGCTCCGGCCTGGCGTTGATCTCAACCATAGGCCGATGTTGGTGATGTGTCAACTACTTAGAAATATGTTTAAATGAATGCACCATGAGCAGGAATAATTCACAGCTGACGCCCCAGGACGACGCCACACCACAGGCGGCCCCGGGAGCGAAGCACAATGCGGAGGACGGTACGGCACAGCCCGAGGCCCAGCAGGCAGTCCCGAACCCAGCGCAGGACGTGCGCTGGCTGACCGACGAGGAGCAGCAGGTCTGGCGCCAATGGCTGGACCTCGGCGCCCGCATCACCAATGCGCTCAGTCGCGAACTGCAGCTCGACAGCACCATTTCGCTGGCCGACTACGAGGTGTTGGTGAACCTCTCGGAATCGCCGGATCACCGGCAGCGCGTCGTAGCGCTCGCGGAGGCCATCAAGTGGGAGCGCTCGCGCTTGTCCCACCAGATCACCCGCATGGCCAAGCGCGGGCTCGTCCGCCGCGAATCCTGCGATAACGACGGCCGCGGCGCCTTCGTGATCCTCGAGGAGCAGGGGCTGGAGGCCATCACCGCCGCCGCACCGGGGCACGTCGAGGCCGTGCGCCACATGATGTTCGACGGGCTGAGCGCAGAGCAGCTCGCCGCCTTCCGGGACGTGCTCGCCCACATCGAGCCGCAGGTCGCGGACCAGGAGGAGCGCATCGCCGCAGCCCTGGCCACCAAGCGCGGGCGTGGCAAGGCGCAGAACTAAGAACTAAGAAGAACTAGCCCGCGCGGTACTCGGAGAACTTCGAGTACTGCAGCTGGTGGGCCACCACCACGGTGCCGATCGGGCCACCGCGGTGCTTCGCGAGGATGATGTCCGCCTCGCCGGCGCGCTCGTGATCACGGTTCGCGCTATCCGGGCGGTTGATCAGCATGACCATGTCCGCATCCTGCTCCAGCGAGCCGGACTCACGCAGGTCGGAGATGCGCGGCAGGGCGTCGTCGCCACGGCTCTCCACACCACGGTTCAGCTGGGAGATCGCCACGACCGGGACGTCCACCTCCTTGGCCAGCAGCTTCAGCTGGCGGGAGAACTCGGAGACCTCCTGCTGGCGGGACTCGACCTTCTTGCCCGAGCTCATGAGCTGCAGGTAGTCCACCACAATCAGCGCGATATCGTGCTGCTGCTTCAGGCGGCGCGCCTTCGCGCGGATCTCCATCATCGTGAGGTTCGGGGAATCATCGATGAAGATCGGGGACTTATCGATCTCCCCGATGCGGCGGGTCAGCCGCTCCCAGTCATCCTCCTCCATCTTGCCGCCGCGCATCGCGGAAAGGTGCACCTCCGCCTCGGCGGAGAGGATGCGCATCATGACCTCGGACTTACTCATCTCCAGGCTGAAGAGCACGGAGGCCTTGTTCTGGCGAATGGAGGCCGAACGCATGAAGTCCAGCGCCAGGGTGGACTTACCCACACCAGGGCGAGCCGCGACGATGATCATCTGCCCGCCGTGCAGCCCATTGGTGAGGTCGTCCAGATCCTGGAAGCCGGTGGCGATGCCCTTGGCGGTGCCGCCCTGGGACTCCAGCTCGTCGATCTCGTCCAGGGTGGGGTCCAGCAGGCGCTCGAAGACCTCGTAGTCCTCACTGGTCGCGGAGTTCGTCAGCGCGAACATCTCCTGCTGGGCGTTGTCCACCACGGACTCCACCTCTGCACCCTCGATGCCGGAGTAGCCCAGCTGCACGATGCGGGTACCTGCGGTCACGAGGCGGCGCAGCGTGGCCTTCTCCTTGACCAGGTTGGCGTAGTAGCCCACGTTCGCACTGGTCGGGGTCTTGGACATGATGGACTGCAGGTACGGCGCGCCGCCGATCTGCTCGAGCTTGTTATCCCGGTCCAGACGCCCGGCGACGATGACAGGGTCGACCTCCTTGCCCTCGCCGTAGAGGCGGACGATGACGTCGAAGATCGTCTGGTGGGCGGGACGGTAGAAGTCGTCCATGACGAGAACCTCGACGACCTCGCTGATGGCGTCCTTGTTCATCAGCATGCCGCCGAGCACGCCCTGTTCCGCCGCGACGTTCTGTGGCATCTCGCGGCCAAGGTCCTGGAATTCCTCACGACGTCCACCCGAACGCCCGGATCGGCGCTGGCCGGAGCCGAAGTTATTGCGGGCGGGCGCGGTCGAGCTCCACGCACCCCCACCGCTATCCGGGTGCGGGGCGTGATCCTCCTCCGGTGGCGGCGGCAGAAGTTCTGCGCCGTCGTCGAAAGACATTCCACCCATGTTGCTCTCCATCGTGCCTCCGCGTGCTTAATCAGGCTCGGTTATCACCCTAGCCAGCGCTGCGGACAAACCCGATTCGGCAGCCCAGAGCGTTCTAATTCTTGTTCTTCAGACGACCGATGGTGGGCCGCCCTAGCGCGCTTCCGGAGGAGTTATCCACAGGCAATTGTGGATAACTCTGTGTACGGAGTGTGGACCATGTGTGGACAAATCCACAAGCCCCAGGTCAGCTTGTGGATGAACTGTGCATGAGCCTGTTTATAACCATCATCTCTCCTTATTTGTGCAGGTAGAGAGCTTTTCGGCGAGCTCGTCAAAAAACAGACCCCCCTGTGGATAACTCCCGAAAAAGCCTATAAGTGCAGCTCAATATGGCGTGTCCCCCACAACCTTCACCCACCGCTAGACCCCCCGAAATTACAAGTTTTCCACTTCTTCGCAGGCGGTTATCCACATCCTCGCCCCCAGCGCGCAAGGGCCCGTGAATACACCAAGCCCCCGGCGGGATCATTCCCGGCCGGGGGCCTCGTGCTTGCTGTTGTCTATGTTTGCGTTCCGGCGTTCATCGCAGCAGCGCCGCTCGCCTGTGCGGCGACCTGCGCACCAGCCAAAACGCGGTGAAAAATGAGCCTGTCCCATCGCCATTGTGCATGGGGTTCCAACCCTGCCCCTGGGTGTCTAAGCCAAGGGCGTAGAAGGGTGAACCCGCCACTGTGCCGGTTGTCTAGGCCGGCGAAGGTCAGCGAGGGCTTAAGCGCACAGCGCTCAGACGGCGCGGCTCCTGCCACCCGCCTCGGCGCTGGACGCCAGGCTGCTTCTGCGATTACTTATCGGCGTCGACCACTGCGAACTCGAGGTTCGCGGTCATGCCGGAAACCAGCTTCACATCCACGGCGTACTTGCCCGTGTTCTTGATGCTGTTCTTTGGCAGCTTGATGGCGTGCTTGTCCAGCTTCGGACCGCCTGCGCGCTCAACAGCTGCGACGACGTCTGCGGAGGTCACGGAGCCGAACAGCTTGCCGCCCTGTGCGGTGCGCACCGGCACCTGAACAGCGGACAGCGCCTCGAGCTCTGCCTTGACCGCCTCTGCGTGCTCCTGGTCGCGGATAACGCGATCAGCCTTGGCACGCTGGATGTCCTTGATCTGCTTCTCTGCGCCGCGGGTCGCAACGATGGCGTAGCCGCGTGGCAGCAGGTAGTTACGTCCGTAACCAGCCTTGACTTCAACGATGTCGCCGGGGACACCGAGCTTGTCAACGGCGGTGGTGAGGATCAGCTTCATGATCCAACCCTTTCGTTGTGCATGGAGTGTTGACGTGAACAATGATTATCGCTTCTGGCTACCGTTCTGCCGGTCACCAGCGCTCAATCAGTTGGTTCAGAATGGCGGCTCTTCGTCGCCGACACCGAAATCAGTTTGAGGTGCAGAGTTCCACGGGTCATCGGCATTGGAGGCGTTCTGCCCGCCGAAGCCGCCCTGGTTCTGCTGGCCACCCATGCTCTGCCCAGAGCCGGAGCCCTGGTTGAATCCGCCCTGGCCGCCCTGGTTCCCACCAAAGCCGCCTTGGCCACCCTGACCGAAGTTGGAGCCGCCGCCCTGGTTTCCACCAAAGGACTGCCCGCCACCACGGGGGTTGCGCTGTACCTGCGCGGTCGCGTACTTCAGGGACGGGCCAACCTCGTCGGCCTCCACCTCGAAGACGGTGCGCTTCTCACCTTCGCGGGTCTCGAAGCTCCGCTGGCGCAGCCGACCAGTGACGACCACACGGTCGCCCTTGTTCAGCGAGTTAGCCACGTTCTCCGCAGCCTGGCGCCAGATGTTGCAGGTGAGGAACAGTGCCTCGCCGTCGACCCACTGACCTGCCTGCGCGTCGTAGCGCCGCGGGGTGGATGCGACTCGGAAGCTGGCGACTGCGGCACCCGACTGGGTGTAACGCAGCTCCGGATCAGCGACAATGTTGCCGACCAGGGTAATTGGGGTATCTCCCGGTGCCATTGATAGTTCCTTTCAGCTGGGGTTATGCAGTTAAGGCCAGGTTAATCGCCTAGGCCCCGTGCTGCATGGGTGAAGCTGATTTCTTACTTGTCCTTGCGGAGCACCTTGGTGCGCAGGACGTTGTCGTTGAGGTTGAGCACGCGGTCGAGCTCGCGCACAGTGTCCGACTCGCAGGTCAGGTCGAGAACGATGTAGACGCCCTCTTCCTTCTTCTGGATCGGGTACTCAAAGCGGCGCTTGCCCCAGATATCAACCTTGTCGACCGAGCCCTTTTCCTCGCGGACAATGTTCAGGTACTTGTCCAACGATGGGGCTACGGTGCGCTCATCCTGGGAAGGGTCGACGATGATCATGACTTCGTATTGACGCACGGACCTCATCACCTCCTGTGGTCTAGTGTTTCGGCCATGCTTATTTGGGCATGGCAGGAGGGTCGTTGCGTCAGCAACCTGGCCAGTCTACCCCGCTGCCTGCGGAAATGGAAAATCCGCGACCACGGCCCCCGTTGCTCCCCTCGCTCCCCCGTCCGGCCGGCCCAGGGCCGGGTTATTTATTGATCGAGGCCCAGCCCACGGCCAGGGTGACCGGGATGATCGTCATGAAAACGATCGCGATGGAAAACAGCAGGATGATGACGTTTTTGGGCTTCTGCGCGTGGAAGCTGTAGAACGCCGTGCCGAAGAAGATGAATCCGATGAGGATGCTGCCCATCCCCAGGTACAAGGACATCGACATTGTCGCTCTAACTCTCCCTTAGTCCGTTGCGGGCGCTGCCTCGCTGCGGTTCTTCCCAGCGAGCTTCTTCTTCGCCGTGGTTGCGCCGCTTTCTTTTTCCGACGTCAACCGCCTCGCGCCCGGCTCCTTAGCAGCCAGGGTACCCGCCAGCGGGTCCGCTCCCGAATACGCGGCGCGCACCAGATCGCCCTGCCTGCCCGGCGCGGTCAGGCGCCCGTCGGACTGCAGCATGTCGCGGATGACGATCACCGCCATCGCGACCAGCAGGCCCAGGCGCAGCACCGTCACGCTGTCGACCAGCCAATTCGGTGCAGCCTCCTCGGCCGGGAGGAACTGCCACATCCGCAGGTACCAGTAGCCGGCCTCGATTGTGGCCCAGATGAAGTACAACCGCCAACGGGGCAGCGCCAGGGCGATCAGCGGCACCAGCCAGATGGAGTACTGCGGGCTCCACACCTTGTTCGTCAGCAGGAAGGCAAGCACCGCGAGGAAGGCGACCTGCGCGACACGGGGCGTCGTCTTCAAATAAAAGACAACGAACCAGCCCAGGGCGACCAGGGCGACGAGCAGTAATCCGGTGGTGATGTAGTTGAGCGTCTCCACACCCTCGATGGCCTTCGATGGCGAGCCGCCGTCCCAGGCCTCCTTGCCGGTGAGGTGGGCGATGACCGCGTAGATGGTCGAGCCCTCGTAGCCACGCACGGAGTTCAGGCGGAAGAACTCACCCCAGCCGCGGGGCGCGGCGATCATCACCGGGGCATTCAGCAGCACCCAGCTCCCGATCGCGCCACCCAGCATGCGGCCCAGCTCGCGCCACGCGCGGACCTTCAGGCACAGCAACAGCAGCGCCCCCAGGATGAAGGCGGGCCAGAGCTTCGCGGCCACCCCGAGCCCACCGAGCACGCCCGCGAGCAGGGGCTTGTGATTCGCCCACGCGGCCAAGCAGCCCACCGCGAAGACGATGGAGAGCAGGTCGAAGTTCGTGAAGGCGTGGACGATAACCAGCGGGGAGGCGGCCATGAGCATCGCGTCCCAGGTGCGCGCGCCCGCCAGGCGGGTCAGCAGCGCCACCCCGATCAGCCAGCACAGGGCCAGACCAATGGAGGAGACGCCGAAGAAGACCACCGAGGCGGGGACCGGCGGCAACCCCAGGCCGTCCCACGCGGCGTGCACCGGCCGGGCGAGTGCCGCGGCGAAGAATTGATAGAACCCGGAGAGCACCGGGTACTCCATCCACCGCTCCACCCCATCGGTGGTGATGGAGTGGAAATACGGGATGGTCAGGGTATCCAGGCCGCGGCCGCCGAACAGCGGGATCTGGTCCGAGTAGCAGGCCGCGGTGTACTGCGGGCGGCCAGACCAGTCCAGGTGAGCCTGGCCCTCGGCATTGACGTTGCCGCGCAGGCACGGGGCCTTCTGCAACCAGCCGAGAATGAGGAAGAAACCCGCAGTCGCGAGGATCGCTAGCTGCGGGTTCCACCGGGGCGCCACCGCGTGGCGGTCACGGTTGGCCATTTAGCCCAGGAGATCGTCGATGATCTGGCCGAGGTCCGGGGCCGGCGGGACTCCCCCGCCACCGGTGTTCCCGCCACCCTGGCGCGGTGGCGTGGCTGGCTCCGGCTGCGGGGCCGGGGCTTCCGGCGATGGCTGTTCCTGTTCCTGCTCCGGCTCCGGCTGCGGGTTCTCCGGCTCGACGTAGCCGCCGTTGTCCGGAACACCGGCCGCAGCCTCGCCGCCGGAGCCCCAGTTCTCGATCGGGTCGTCGACCAGGGAGCGATCCATCACGTTCTTCCAGATCGTAGCCGGCATGCCGGAGCCGTACATGGTCCCGCCCCACTGGTCGACCAGCGGGCGGTTGTCCACGGTGCCGATCCACACGGCGGTAGCCAGCTGCGGGGTGGAGCCGATCATCCAGGCGTCCTTGTTTCGGCCGGAGTCACCAAGCTGGGCGGTACCGGTCTTCGCCGCGGACGGGCGGCCGTTGGCCAGGGCATTGCCGTTGGAGTAGGCCGCGATCGGACCCATCGCCTCGATGACGGCGTTGGCGATTTCCTTGTCGATCACCTGGTCGCCCTCCGGGTTGGTGTTGTCGAGCAGGACCTCACCATTGGAGTTCTCGACCTTCTGCACGAAGTGCGGGCGGTGGAAGACACCCTCGTTGGAGAGGGTCGCCAGGCCGGCGGCCATGTCCAGCGGGCGGGACTGGTACTGGCCCAGGACGATGCCCTCGTACGGGGTGCCGCCGTTTTCCTGCAGGGTCTTGCCGAAGCCCGGCAGCTCCTCGGCCACACCCAGGCGGTGAGCCATGTCGGCCACGGCCTGCGCGCCACCGTCGAGGGAGCGGGTCAGGCGGATGAAGGAGGTGTTCAGGGACATCTTCAGGGCCTGCGCGATGGAGCAGCTGCCGCAGGATTCGCCGCCGACGTTCGTGACCTCGGTCTGGCCGGTGGTCACCGGGGAGGAGTCGAAGGTGTCGTAGATCGACCCGCCCTGGTCCAGGTAGGCGGCGAGGCCGAAGATCTTGAACGTCGAGCCGGTCTGCATCGGCGCGTTGGCGTAGTCCCAGCCGACCGGGTCGTCGCCGCCGTAGTAGCCGCGCACCCCGCCGGTCTTCGGGTCGATGGAGACAACCGCGCCGCGGATGCCCTCCATCGCGCCCTCGAACTGCTGGTGGACCTCATCGACGACCGACTGCTGGACCTTCGGGTCGATCGTGGTCGTGATCTTCAGGCCGCCGGTGTTCACCTGGTTTTCGTTGATGCCGGCTTCCTCAAGCTCGCGGATAACTGCCTGCTTGATCAACCCGTTGGTGCCCTTGGCCTGGGAGATCTGCCCCGCCTTGGCCGGGTCCTGAGCCTTCGGGTATTCCGCGGTGTCGCGCTGCTCCTGGGTGATGGAGCCCATGCCGAGCATGCCGTCGAGCACGTAGTTCCAGCGGGATTCCGCGCGCTCGCGGTTGGTCCACGGGTCGAGCACGCTCGGGGACTGGATGGACGCGGCTAGCACCGCGCCCTCCTCGACGGTGAGGTCCTTGACGTCCTTGTTGAAGTAGGCGTGCGCAGCGGAGTTGATGCCGTAGGCGTTGCGCCCGAAGTAGATGGTGTTGAGGTAGGCGCCGAGGATCTCGTCCTTGGACCACTCGCGGGCCATCTTGGAGGAAATCACCAGCTCCTTGGCCTTACGGGTGATGCTGAGCTCGTCGCCGACCATGGCGTTCTTCACGTACTGCTGCGTGATGGTGGAGCCACCGCCGGCGCTGGTGTTGCCGGTGAGCTGGCCGAGCGCGGCGCGGCCGAAGCCGGTCAGGGAGAAGCCGGGGTTGTCGTAGAAGTCCCGGTCTTCCGCGGCGAGGACGGCCTCGCGCACGTGCTCCGGAATCTCGGAGACGTCGACGTTGGTGCGGTTGCCCTCGGGCGGAATGATGCGCGCGAGCTCGGTCTCGTTATCGGAGGCCATGATGTAGGAAACCTGGTTGTTGACCAGCTCCTCTGGCTCCGGGACCTTGGTCACGGAGTAGGCGGTGAAGAAGGCCACGACGGGCACGATGATGGCGACCGCGATGAGGGCGGTGAATCCCACCAGGACTTTCTTGCGGAATTCGCTATCGCGCCAGTGGTTCTTCTTGCGTGCCCGCGCGACGTAGTTGCCGCTGCGGACAGAGCGCCCTGAGCCGGACCCGTTCTTATTCGGGCCTGGCTTCGCGGCGTTGTTCTTGCGGTGCGGCGGCTGAGTGTTCTTACTCAACGAGCTATGTCTCCTCATTGAAAAGGGCAGTCGATTTTCATTACTTTACGCGGTCGACCCCGTGCTTTGCACCTTTCGCGCGCCACTTTCGTCACAGAGGTTTACTACCTCCCCATCCGCGCGGCCCGTTCTTTCCCGGCTTGCCCTGCTTTCCCGGGTCCCCTCCCCTACCTTTTAGGACGTCACCCCGGGCCGGCACTTAATCGGTTTACCGGCGGCTCTTAATCGGTCAACCGCCTTAAGCACCCCAATTGCCGAGGTCAGCGACCTTAAGTTGTTCAGCTATGAGCAATAATTCGACTTCCCCCGCAGCGGCCGAGGGCCGCACGGTCAATATCGCGATCGTCGGCCTCGGCAACTGCGCCACCTCCCTGGTTGAGGGCCTTGAGTTTTATAAGGACGCCGCCCCGGATGCTGAGATCCCGGGCCTGATGCACACCGTTTTCGGCGACTACCACGTCGCGGACGTCAAGGTCGTCGCTGGTTTCGACGTCGACGCGGACAAGGTCGGCAAGGACGTCTCCGAGGCGCTGCACTCCGGCCAGAACCAGACGATCAAGATCGCAGACATCCCGCACCTCGGCGTCGAGGTCAAGCGCGGACCGACCCACGACGGCCTGGGCCGTTACTACCAGGAGTCGATCGAGGAGTCCTCGGTGGAGCCGGTGGACGTCGTCGCTGAGCTGAAGAAGGCGGAGGCGGACGTCGTCGTCAGCTACCTGCCGGTCGGCTCGGAGGAGGCGGACCGCTTCTACGCGCAGTGCGCCATCGACGCTGGTTGCGCCTTCGTCAACGCCCTGCCGGTGTTCATCGCCTCCGACCCGGAGTGGGCGCAGAAGTTCCGCGACGCGGGCCTGCCGATCATCGGCGATGACATCAAGTCCCAGGTCGGCGCCACGATCACCCACCGCGTGCTCGCCCACCTCTTCGAGGAGCGAGGCGTGCGCCTGGACCGCACGATGCAGCTGAACGTCGGCGGCAACATGGACTTCAAGAACATGCTGGAGCGCGAGCGCCTGGAGTCCAAGAAGATCTCCAAGACGCAGGCGGTGACGTCCAACCTGAAGACCTCCCCGGTGGCGGGCAAGGTGCACGACAAGAACGTGCACATCGGGCCGTCGGACTACGTGGGCTGGCTGGACGACCGCAAGTGGGCCTACGTCCGCCTGGAGGGCTCCGCCTTCGGTGAGGTGCCGCTGAACCTGGAGTACAAGCTCGAGGTGTGGGACTCCCCGAACTCCGCCGGCATCATCATCGACGCTGTTCGCGCCGCGAAGATCGCCCTGGATCGTGGCGTTGCTGGCCCGGTTGAGGCGGCGTCCAGCTACCTGATGAAGTCCCCTCCGACGCAGCTGCCGGACGACGTGGCGCGCACCCAGCTGGAGGAGTTCATCTCCGGCGGGATCGCCTAAAACGCCTCAGCTTCTCGGCTGGGGCTTCCGCCCAGTCGGCTTCACGAACCGCTACCCCCGGGATGCCACACGAGCCCCCCGGGGGGTAATGTTTCCCGTGAAAAGGGATTATCTGGTATTCGATAGTTTTGCACGGACAACGCTCAGGTAGATTGGACAATATGCCACGTTCAAAAATGGACATCGCCCGGGATCTTCGCCCGAGCCTCACGCGCCTCTACCTGCTGTACTTCCGTAAGACGGAGCAGTCGAACATCTCGCAGGCCCAGCTGTCGATCATGATGATTCTGGACAGCGAGGGACCCATGCGCATTTCTCAGATCGCTGCGATGGAATCCATCCGCATGCCGACGGCTTCCAACGCCGTCAACCAGCTCGAGACGATGGGGCTGGTCCACCGCGTTCGGGACGTCAGCGACCGCCGCGGCGTGCGCGTTCAGCTCACCGACAAGGGGCGGGAGGAGCTGCACAACCAGGAGGGGGCTCGCAGCATCCAGCTCGCCAGCATGCTGGAGAACCTCAGCGAGGACGAGCTGCGGACCGTCGACGCCTTCATCCCAGTTATCGACACCATCCTGGAGCGGTACTCTGAGGATGACGAGAGCGCTACTCCAGCCGATCCCGCGAAGTAGCGCTAAAAGCTGAATTGGGACGGGGAGCTCAACGCTGTGGCACGGAAGAAGACGAAGAAGTCCCGCACCGCTAAGAAGGCCTTCCGCCCGCCGACGCTCGCGAAGCCGGTGAGCGCGCCGCGCGTGAATCGGGCGCTGCGCGTGCTGGTTGCGTGGCCACCGCATACCGGGAGCGTGCGTGAGGACCTGGCGCGTACCGTTGCCTGGCTCGCGCAGGAGAACCCGCTGGTCGTGCGCACCGCGACGGTGATCTCGCAGACCTGGCCGCAGACGGACGTTCCCACGGCGGCGGATCAGGCGGACCTCTACCCCACCGCCAGCTCGGATCTCTACCCCACCAGCCCGGATACGAGCGGCAGCCACGGCACGCCTGGGGCCGGGATGGGCGCGGCCGAGGCGCTGGGAGCCCCGGTCGCCGGGTCGGCCAGCCCCACCACCCATACGGAAACCCGGGAAGCCTTCAATACCTGGCTGGAGGCAGAAATGGCCGCGGCGGGCGAGTCCGCGCGTGCCGCGCTGCTGGCAGCCGGGGTGCCGGAGAAGATGCTGGATGAAGAGCAGCTCGCGATGGTCTACAGCGACCACTCCGAGACCAGCCGACTCATCGAGGCCGGTGAGGAGTTCGGGGCAGACGTGATGCTGCTGGGCTCGCAGTCGGATTCCCCGGACGGGCGCTACCGGATGGGCTCCACCGCGGATGCGCTGCTGCACTGCTCCCCGCTGCCGCTGATGCTCGTGCCGCGGAACCTGGATTTTTCCAAGGCGGGTCCGACCCGCGTGAACTGCGCTTATGTGGATACCGAGCAGTCCCGGCAGGCGCTGAGGCATGCCTCGGACCTCGCACGCCGCTGGGATGTGCCGCTGCGACTGGTGGCCTTCTCCCCCGCCGGGGTCTCGTTGGATCCCACGCAGGTGGCATTCGGCGACACGGTTGGCGCTGCGGGTGCTGGGGCTGCGTCCCCGTTGGCGGAGGCCTGGCAGGTGCAGGCCAAGGAACTGCTGGAACGCGGCCGGCGGCGCGCGCTTTCTCGCCACCCGGAGCTGGAGGTCACCACGAAGACCGGCATCGGCGCCAGCTGGGAGGAGGCCGTCGGCGCGATCAAGTGGCGCAAGGGCGACCTGATGGTCATGGGCTCCAGCGTGCTGGGTGATTTCAACCGGGTCTTCATCGGCCCCTCCACGAACCAGATCCTGCGGCACGTGCCGGTGCCGGTGTTCCTCAGCACGGTCTAACTGGCCGGGTTACGCTTCCCCGCTCGACTTTGGCCGCGGGGTTTAGCTTTGTGGCCGGGATCTCTTAAGGTTGGGAGCTACCAGGAGTTTCACCGAAGGAGAGGGTAATCGTGAATACGTTGGGCCCGGAGCACCCGGAGAATCGCGCCGAGCTGCCGCCGGAGGATCTTCCGCCGCAGACTGCCGGCCGCCCGAAGCTCACCGAGCTCGATTACGAGGCCGATCCCCTCGCCCGCCTGGAGCGCAATAACCGCTCGACGAAGCAGGCGATCATCTTCTTCTTCGCTGTCCCGGGCATCGCGGCTTTCCTTGCGTTGGGAACCACGATCATCTCCCGCATCGTGGGCGGCCCTTATTGCGACGCCGATTCTTCCGCCTGGTTGTGCACCGAGGGCTTCCGACTATTCTTCCACATCGCCCCAGCTCTGGTGTGCTTTTTCGGGCTCTTCGGCGCGGCGTATATCTGCTACTACAAGTGGAAGCGCCACCAGCGCTGGCGCCCGTGGATCGCGGTGATCTGGTTCATCATGCCCGTCGCGATCGGTTGGTCGGTCAACAGCGCGGCGATGCTGATTCTCAACGCTTAAAACTCAGGGCTCCCCCAGCCCCGACGGGCCCACCCCAACGGGCCTCGAGGGGCAAAGCCCAACGCAAACCCCCACCCCAAGGCCGCCCGGTTCCCCTCCCGGGCGGCCTTTCGCGTTACTTCGCGACGATATTGATCATGCGACCCGGCACGACGATGACCTTCTGCACCGTCTTGCCTGCGAGGTGGCCCTGCACGGTCTCGTCAGCCAGTGCTGCGGCCTCCAGGTCCTCGCGGGAGGCATCCGCGGCGACCATGATGCGGGCGCGGACCTTGCCCATGATCTGGACGGGCATCTCGATCTGGTCGTCGACCAGCCAGTCCTCTTCCCACGCCGGGTAAGGCACGAAGGCCACGGAGGCCTCGTCCTGGGTCAGGCCGGAAGCCTGACCAGCGCCGCCAGCCAGCAGGCCGGAGGCCGCAGCCCCGCCCAGCGCCTGCCACAGCTCCTCGGCCAGGTGCGGGGCCACCGGGGCGAGCATCAGCGCCAGCGCCTCGGCCGCCGCGCGCGGCACCGCGGCATCCGCCGCTGCACCCTGGGCGCCACCGGCACCAGCGGCGCCGTACTGCTTCGTCAGGTAGTTGACCAGCTCGATCAGCTTCGCGACGGCCGTGTTGTTGTGGAGGTTGGTGTAGTCCTCGTGGACACCCGCCAGCGCGCGGTTCACCGCACGGCGGTCCTCATCCGGCAGCGAGGCCAGCGTGTTGACGTCCTCATCGACGACCGCCTTGCCGGTCGTCTCGTCCACAACCAGGCGCCATGCACGCTGCAGGAAACGCTGCGCGCCGACGACGTCCTTCGTCGCCCACGGACGGGAGGTATCCAGCGGCCCCATGGACATCTCGTAGACACGGAGGGTGTCCGCGCCGTAGTTATCGCAGATCTCGTCCGGGGAGACGGAGTTCTTCAGGGACTTGCCCATCTTTCCGTACTCCTGCTGGACCGGGGTTTCCTCGCCGGTCTCCGGGTTGACGTGCACGAATGCGCCGTCGCGTTCCACGACCTCCGCGGCCGGCATGTAGACGCCGCGGGAGTCGGTGTAAGCGTAGGCCTGGATGTAGCCCTGGTTGAACAGGCGATGGTAGGGCTCGAAGGAGCTGACCACGCCCAGGTCGAAGAGCACCTTGTGCCAGAAGCGGGAGTACAGCAGGTGCAGCACCGCGTGCTCCACGCCGCCGACATACAGGTCCACACCACCAGAGGGGTTGCCCTCGCGCGGGCCCACCCAGTAGCGCTCATTTTCGATGTCTACCAGCGCGTTATCGTTATTCGGATCGATGTAGCGCAGCTGGTACCAGGAAGAACCTGCCCACTGCGGCATGACATTCGCGTCGCGGTAGTAGGTCTGGGTGCCGCGGCCATCGCCGAGATCCAGCTCGACCTCGATCCACTCGCGGGCCTTAGCCAGCGG
Organism: Candidatus Corynebacterium intestinavium; assembly: GCA_019120635.1. GTDB lineage: Bacteria > Actinomycetota > Actinomycetes > Mycobacteriales > Mycobacteriaceae > Corynebacterium > Corynebacterium intestinavium. The sequence continues at coordinate 23,089 of DWUR01000140.1, forward strand.
GGGCTGCGGTTCGGTGTCCTGGTCCTCCGGGTCGAAGGCGACCGGCTTGTAGTCCTCGACCTCCGGCAGCTCCACCGGGAGCATGTCCTCCGGCAGCGGGTGGGCGACACCGTCGGCGTCGTAGACGATGGGGAAGGGCTCGCCCCAGTAACGCTGGCGGGCGAACAGCCAGTCGCGCAGCTTGAACTGCACCTTGCCGTGGCCGTAGCCCTTCTCCTCGAGCCACTCGGTGGTGGTGGCCTTCGCCTCTGCCAGGGCGAGTCCGTTGATGTCCAGGCCCTCGGCGTTTGCGCTGTTCACAGCCTTGCCACCCTCGGTGTAGGCGGCGGTGAGCTGGCCGTCCTCGCCCTTCTCGCCGCCGGCGACGACCTCGCGGATCGGCAGGCCGAAGGCGGTGGCGAAGTCGAAGTCGCGCTCGTCGTGGGCCGGGACCGCCATGATGGCGCCAGTGCCGTAGCCCATGAGGACGTAGTCGGCGATGAAGACGGGCACCTGCTCGCCGTTGACCGGATTGGTGGCGTACGCGCCGGTGAACACGCCGGTCTTTTCCTTGTTTTCCTGGCGCTCCAGGTCGGACTTCGCGGCGATGGACGCGCGGTAGGCGGCGACAGCCTCGGACGGGCTGTCCTTACCGAAGGTCCAGCGCTCATCGGCACCTGCGTAGGCGGCCTGCGGGGAGCCGGCGGCGTCCTCAGCTGCGGAAACGAGGGTGTCGACGAGCTCGTGCTCGGGCGCGAGCACCATGTACGTCGCCCCGAAGAGCGTGTCCGGGCGGGTGGTGAAGACCTCGATCAGGCCCGCGGCGGAAGAGAACGCGAGCTGCGCGCCGCGGGAACGGCCAATCCAGTTGCGCTGCATGGACTTGACCTTTTCCGGCCAGTCGAGGAATTCCAGGTCCTCGAGCAGGCGGTCGGAGTAGGCGGTGATGCGCATCATCCACTGCTGGAGGTTCTTGCGGAAGACCGGGAAGTTGCCGCGCTCGGAGCGCCCCTCGGCGGTGACCTCCTCGTTCGCCAGCACGGTGCCCAGGCCCGGGCACCAGTTGACGGTGGAGTTGGAGCGGTAGACCAGGCGGTAGCCGTCGATGATCTCCTGGCGCTCGGCCTCAGTCTTCTCTGCCCAGTCGGCGTGCTCGGCCTCGAGCTTCGGGATGAGCTCGGAGATCGGGCGGGCGCGACCCTTCAGCTTGGCTGGGTAGCCCGGCGCGGGGTCGGCCTCCGGGTCGAACCAGGAGTTGTAGATCTTGAGGAAGATCCACTGGGTCCAGCGGTAGAACTCGCGGTCGGTGGTGGCGACGGCGCGGCGCTTATCGTGGCCCAGCCCCAGGCGACCCAGCTGGCGCTCCATGTTCTCGATATTCGCCATGGTGGTGGTGCGCGGGTGGGTGCCGGTCTGGACGGCGTACTGCTCGGCGGGCAGGCCGAAGGCGTCGTAGCCGAGGGTGTGGAGCACGTTCTTGCCGGTCATGCGCTGGAAGCGGGCGTAGACATCGGTGGCGATGTAGCCCAGCGGGTGGCCGACGTGCAGCCCGGCGCCGGAGGGGTAGGGGAACATGTCCTGCACGAAGATGCGGTCTTCCGGCAGCTTCTGCCCGTCGGTGGCGAGGTCACCGACGGGGTTGGGGGCGTTGAAGGTGCCGTGCTCGGCCCAGTGCTTCTGCCACCGCTGCTCGATATCCGCGGCGAGCGCGGGGGAGTAGCGGTACGGGATCTGGTCGGACGTGTCAGCTGGGGTGTTCATGGTTGGTCATTCTAATAGACGGGGTAATAGACTGAACCGCATGATCGTGCTCACCATCCTGCTGGTTATCCTCGCCCTCGCCGTGCTGACGGTGGGGCTGCTCGGTTTTATCGAGAAACTGCCTGGTAACGGGGTGGTTGGTCTGCGGATTCCGGAGGTTCGGAAGTCCCCCGAGAACTGGGTTTTAGCGCACAAGATCGCGGGTCCGGCGTGGATGGGCGCCGGTGCGGCGCTGTTGGGTGCGGCGCTGTTGACGACGGGGATTGGTGGCTGGATGTGGCTGGTCTTCGCGCTGTTGATCGTGGGGGCGCTGTTCCTGATCGGGATGGGTTCTGCGATGGCGGCGTCCACGATGGCTCGCCTGGAGCACCTGCGTGGTCAGGAGGCCGAGGAGGCACGGGCCGCTGAGGGTTGCTGTTCCTCTGGTTCTTCTTCCAACGACGACGCCTCGGCCGGCGGTTGCGAGCCGACGGCGGAGGAATGTGCGTCGGGGAATGCGTGCGGTAGCTGCTCGCTGAATGGCGCGTGCGAGGGCGGGGGAGCAGCCTTCGACACTGGTCAGGGTGCTGGCGCTGAGCAGGGTGCGCAGGAGGCGGCCGCGAAGCCCGCGCTGGACCTGGATGCTGCCCGCCGCGCGGTGGCGGAGCAGGACCGCCGCTAGGGGAGCTTTTCTGCGGGGATCAGCAGCGTTTAAAGCGCTCTGCTATCAGGCATTCCCTCCACGCGACGCTTGAGCATTTTAGGTAAAATTCAGCCCATGGCCAGCGCGTATCAACCGAACCCCCAGGCTGAAATCAACAAACTCTTCTCGCTACAGAAGCAGTACGCTCTCGAGCGATGCTTCAACGATCTCGAGAGAAAGAAGAACGCCCTCGCGCAGTGGAACCCCCTTAAAGTCTCAGAACGGCGGTTCCCCTTCTACGCCGTCTTCGTAGGCGTAATCACTTCCGCCGTAGCGATGTACACCGTCCACCGGTCGCTGGTAGCCATCGCCATCATGGGCGGCGTTGCGTTATATCTCGGGCTGATCTCGGATAAGATCAGCACGCTATTGGTCATTGAGGCGCTCGGCCTCGGCTTCATGTTCATGTACGGCATGAACAGTGGCATCACGATGACCGTGGTCTTTCTTGCCGTTACTGCTCTGGCCTACCTGGCGGGCAAAATCTCACTGCGCACCATCTTCGCTGAAAAAATTGCCGAGCAGGAGAAGTCTAAGCAGCAATCGATCGCGTTGATCGCTCAGCACCAAGGGGTCCTTCAGGACCAAGGCACTCCGCTAGCCCAGCGGAATAGAGCTTTCGATATCTTCACCGGCGCATCACGAACCCCAGAGACTGTGCAGGACATCATCGATGTTCTAGCCAGCGGGCGCGCCTACGATATCGACAGCGCAGTGCGCGTGAACAACCAGGATATACAGCGAGTGAATGCCCGGCGCGCAGAGGAGCAGCGCCGCATCAATGAGCAAAACAGGCATGCGGCAGTACTCCAGCGCATGGCCTTCTGGAACTCGATGCAGCTCGACGCAATTGAGGACGAACTGCGACGTCGCTAAGAGAGGTTGTCCGGGGCGTCTTCTAGACTGTGAGGCATGAACCCCGGTAAGACTCCGAGCACCGCGTCCGTGGACGCGGCGAACACTCCTGCGTCCATCGACGCGAACAACAACGCGGCACCCGCCGTCCTCGTGTGCGGCACCATCAACATCGACACCTTCGTGGGCCTCGATGAGTTCCCGCACCCCGGCGAGACCATCATCGGCCGCCGTGGCCTCCAGGGGCTCGGCGGCAAGGGTGCGAACCAGGCCGTCGCCTCCGCTCGCATGGGAGTGGAGACGATCCTGCTGGGCGCAGTGGGGGAGACCAGCGGCGATAACCCCAACCAGCCGCTCGACCCGCTGGCGCTGCTGGCGATCAAGGAACTCGACGAGCACGGGGTGAACACCGAGCACATCGCGCGCACCGGCCAGCCCACCGGTCAGGCGTTCATCATGAACGACGCGTCCGGCGAGAACATCATCATCGTGACCTCCGGGGCCAACGAGCTGACGAGCCCGGCTGAGCTGACAGAGCTCGCCAAGGAGCTGGCAGATGAGCGCCCCATCCCGGTGGTGCTGGCCCAGGGCGAGCTCACCCCGGAGCACTCCGCGGAGCTACCCGGCCTGGCCAAGGCTATCGGTGCCCGGCTGATCCTGAACCTCGCTCCGGTGACCACGAAGGACGCTGACCTGGTCGCGGCGTCCGACCCGATCCTCCTCAATGAGCTGGAGGCCGCGGACATCACCGGGCTGCCCCGCGAAACCCCCACCGAGGAGCTCTTCGCCGCGCTTAAGGACGTCGCCCGCACCTGCGTGGTCACCCTGGGTCCGGCGGGCGCGG
>DWUR01000141.1 GCA_019120635.1 Candidatus Corynebacterium intestinavium
GGCCGCCGAGAACGCCGCGAACGCCGAGAACCGAGGGGAACTGAGCGACAAGGACCGCGAGGCCACCCACGTCACCGTCCTGAACAACTCCCCGATCGAGGGCCTGGCCGGGCGCACCGCCGACGGCCTGCGCGGCGAGAAGTGGGACGCGAAGTCGATCGGTAACCTGCCGGATTCCGCGTACGTCTTCCGCGAGTCCGTCGTGCTCTACCCTGCCGGGGACGCGAAGGCGAAGGCCGCCGCCGAGCAGATCGCCAAGGAACACGGCCTCCAGACCCGCGAGCGCAACCGTGAGATCGACGATTCTCTCCGCGACGTCCAGCTTCTGGACGGCCCGCCACCGGGCGCGGTGATTGTTGTCACGGTGGATGACATGCCTCGCTAGGTGATCTGCAAGGATAGGGGGATAGAACGCGCCGGGGTTCCGTACCCCGGCTTCACGCGCTAGTCGCACCACGCAGCGCCGCCGGACCTGACCGCCGTGCTGTGCCAAGCGAAGGGATGATTGGGCCGATGGACTTTCCCGGATCTGAACCCACCGTTGGGCTCGAGTGGGAGGTCGCTCTCATCGACCCGGAGACCCTGGACCTGGTGCCCCGGGCTGGCGAGCTGCTTGCCGTCATGGACGAGGTCTACCCGGGCCACCGCGTGACCCGCGAGTTCATGGCCAACACCGTGGAGATGGTCACGGGGGTGCACGAGGGCATCCCTGCCGCCGTGGAGGACCTGCGCGAGCAGTTGCTGCAGTTACTGGACTGCGCCGAGCGCATCGGCGTGGAGCTCTTCTCCGCGGGCACGCACCCGTTCACCAACTGGGGAGACCAGGAGATGAGCGACAAGGGAAGCTACCGGGAGATCGTCAAGCGCACCCAGTACTGGGGCCGCCAGATGATCATCTGGGGCATCCACGTGCACGTGGGCGTGGGCTCGAAGGAGAAGGTCTGGCCGATCATTAACGCGGTGATGACGCACTACCCGCACGTGCTGGCGATGTCGGCCTCTTCCCCGGCGTGGGAGGGGCTGGATACCGGCTATGCCTCGAACCGCACCCTGCTCTATCAGCAGCTGCCGACCGCGGGTATTCCTTATCAATTCGCCTCCTGGGATGAGTGGGAGGAGTTCAACCGCGATCAGGATTTTTCCGGCGTGATTAACCACACCGGTTCCATGCATTTCGACGTCCGCCCGTCCAAGTACGGCACCATCGAGGTTCGCTTTGCGGATTCCACGATGGCGATCTGGGAGGTCGCGGCCATCAGCGCGTACCTGCACTGCCTGGTCGTGTACTTCGAGCGGATGTACGACGCGGGCGAGGAGCTGCCGAGCCTGCAGCAGTGGCACGTGGCGGAGAATAAGTGGCGCGCCGCCCGCTATGGCCTGGATGCGGAGATCATTATCGATCGGGAGACCACGGAGCGGATGGTCACCGACGAGCTGCGCCGGTGGGTGGAGGAGCTATCCCCGCTGGCTGAGGAGCTGGGCTGCAAGGCTGAGCTGCAGGATGTGCTGCGCCTGATCGAGACGGGTGGGGATTATGCCCGCCAGCGCGCGGCAGCTCGCGCGGCCGGTGCCGCGCTGGAGCCGGGGGTGCGCACCCGAGGGGATGCGGGTGCCGAGGAGGGCTTCACCCAGCCCCGGGCGTGGCGCGCGGCGGTGGAGCTGACGGCCCGCACGCTACGGGAGACCGCCCGGGACTAGTTCGCAGCTGCCATTAGCTGCCGCCGGGGCGCCGAGCTGTTGCTCCGCCCCGGACGCTCTCTCATGCCATGCACCCGGCTCCGCGCTCCGCATCGCGCATCGCACAGCCCCGCATCCAGCGCACAGCATAGCGCCCGCGGCTGCCATCGAAAGTGGCAACCGCGGGCGCTGAAAGCACTGGTGAGGCGCTGGGCTTTTGGAGTTTTTTAAGGCCGTCGCGTGGCCTTGTTGGTTTCGCTGCTTCCTAGCGGCGGTGCAGCAGCGCTGCGGCGGAGCACAGCGCGTTGGCGATCGAGGTATCGCGATCCGCACCGAAGCCGACGGCCCAGGTCCGCTTCCCGTTGTGGGTGGCGAAGATGAAGGTCGCGGTGGCTTCGAAGATCTCGTACTGGTGGAACTTCAGGATCTCCACGGCCAGGTCGTGATCAGCCAGGATCTCGGACATCGCGGAGGATGCGCCCATCGCGGTGATGGACACCCGGGTGCCCTGCTGGTCGGCGCGCAGGCCGCGGATGCTGATCTCGTACTGGCGCTTGCCCGCGGACTTCCGCTGGGAGCGCAGCTGCTCCACCTGGATGTCGTTGGGGGAGTAGGAGCTCCGGAAGGTCTTCCAGTCCATGCCGCGGGCCTCGCCGCGCATCGCCTTGGGCAGTCGCTGCCCGAAGCGGGAGCGGAATGGGTCCTCGGCGAAGGTGCGGGTGCGCTGGCGGCGCTTCTGGATGCGCGTCTGGGTTTGCGCGTTGAAGGTGATGGAGTTGGAGCGCAGCGCCGGGGTGGTGGTGTAGCTCTTGTGCTCTCGGCGGCTGGTCTCCGGCTTCGCGAAGCGAATCAGTGTGGTGCTCATGGTCACTCTTCCTCGTTGTGGTCGGTCCTTGTGGCGCTTGGCGGTTGTGTCTGTGCGCCGGTTGTTCGGTTCATGGACCGACTCTTAAGCGTGTGCGCTTGTTACCCCGGTGGTGGAGGGGTCAGTCCGCGCCTCCACCCGGGTTGGGTACTCGCTTAAGAAGAATTGTGATCATGGGCATGAATATATCCCTTTCCTTTCACCCCCGCGAGTTGTTCAACAGCTTTTAGGCCCAAATGGGGGTGCATTAGGTGGGATATGGCGTCTCATAACGTGAGACGCGGCCCGGGGTGTGTTCCCACGAACCGCGTTCACTATTCCCCGTCCTTCCTTTTATTTAGGACGTCACCAGCCTCGCGCCTGACGCTCAGCCCTGCGGGATATGCAGCTTCTCCCAGGCCTTCCATCGCGGGGAGGGCTCCAGGAGCTGGTTTTCTTCGCCGCTATCGAAGCGCTTGCCGTCGAAGACCTGGATGTGGCGGGCTGGGGCAGCCTCTTCCGCGGTATTCGCCTCAGCGCTCTGTGCAGCGGCTCCAGTGGCGCCCGCATCACCCCGGTAACGCTCGAAGCCGGGATCGAGGTCGTGGAGGAACTTCCGCCAGCGGCCCAGCATGGCCCCGCTGGTGCGGTTCATCTGCTTCGCCCCGCCGAGCGCGAGGGCGAGCTTGCCGCGGCTGGTGTCCACCCGGCGGAATAGCAGCGGCAGGTCGAGGGCGTGGGTCGCGCCCATGCCGCTGAGCTCCAGAGAGGGGGTGGTCATATCCAGCCGGTAGAACCACACCTTGCCCGTCGGGTGCTGCTCAGCGAGTAGGTAGGCCGGCGCCACGAAGATCGCGTGCCCGGTGAACTCACCCACCGCGGAGCGGCGCTGAACACCCTTGTAGTGCTGGAGGAGTTCCTCGACGTCCGTGCTCACGTGCTCGGCGAGCGCGACGGTGCGCGACCACTGGTGCTTGGTGCGCAGCGGCTCCCAGCGCATGAGCCGGTACTCGTCGCGGTTATAGCCCACGAGCAGCGGCAGGTCGCGCTGCGCGCCCTTGGCCAGCGGGTGCTTGGGCAGCAGGTCGCCGTCCACGATGGGGGCGAAGGGGCCGGAGACTCCCGGTGCGTAGCGGAGGTTGTGGGCCACGAGCGCCTCGGTGATCTTGCCTAGCTCGGTGGCGGTGGCATCGAAGAGGCCATCGATGCTCAGCCCGCCGGTTTCTGGGGAGGGTTCGGCGCTCGCGTCTGTGGACTTGGTCTCTGCCTGGTCCGCGCCCTTGCCCTGTTGTTTGGTCTTAGCCTCGTCCTTCTCGACGAGCCCGCGGATCCGGGCGAGCTCCGCCACGGCCTGCTCGCGCCAGTACTTGGCATTCTCCGGGGTGTGCACCATCGCTCCCGCGGGGGATTGGGCGATGGCTCCGGCGATCACGCCCTCCAGGGCCGGGCTGGTCATTAGCGCGGTGACCATCGCCCCGCCTGAGGATTCGCCGAAGATGGTGATGCGCTCCGGGTCGCCACCGAACGCGCGGGCGTTGGCCTGGATCCACTTCAGGGCCTCGATGATGTCGGAGAGTCCGGCGTTGGTGTCGAGGCGCTCGTCGTCGAAGTCCTCTCCGAAGAAGAGCTGGCCGAACATGCCGAGGCGGTAGTTCACGCCCACGTAGATGGAGTCCGTGGCCTGGGCGAAGTGCTCGCCGGAGCGCTGCGGATCGGCCGCGGAGCCGTGGACGTTGCTGCCGCCGTGGAGGTGGACCGCGATGGGTCGGCGCGCGGTGGCGTCGATCGCGTGCTCCTTATTAATAGGGGCTGTTGCGTTGCCCGCGTCTTTGGCAGGTTCCGCTCCCGTCGCAGCGTCACTGCCCCGCGCCGTGCCGCGTGGCACGACGACGCTCAGCCACAGGCAGTCCTCGGATCCGATCCATCCGGTGGCCTTGTTGCGGAACTGGAAGCAGTACTCGCCGTCCGCGCGAGCCTCGAAGGTTCCCTCCCAGGGGTCGATGGGCTCGGCGCGGCGGAAGCGGCGGGGCCCAATGGGCGGCTGGGCATAGGGGATGCCGCGGAATGCCGCGGCGCCGGTTTCCGCGTGACCCTTGACCCGGCCGGTGGTGGTCTGGACGGTCCAGAAGTCACCGGGCGCGGGGCGCTGGCTCACGCTCGCCTGCCCGGTACTTTCCTTCTTTTCAGCGCCACCCATCTTTCCTGCACCGACCGTGTTCGCGGGCTCCCTCTTCGCCCCGCCTGCTACCGATTCCGCCATCGCGCTAGTTCACCTCAGCGGCCGTGCGGGCCAGGAAGAGCAGCTGTGCCGCACCCACGGAGTGGATCTCGGTCGGGTCCACGGACTCGTCGGCGGAGTGGATGCGAGCCTGCGGCTCGGCCAGGCCGTAGAGCGCCAGCTCCGCGCCCGGGTGGGCGGAGAGCAGCTTATTTGTCAGCGGGATGGAGCCGCCGGAGGCGACCTCCGCGATGTCCATGTGCTCCTTGCCGGCAGCCGCGGCGTAGGAATCACCCAGCGCGCCGGCCAGGCGCTGCAGGGCCGGGCCGGTCAGGTCGGCACTGAAAGGCTCGGCCAGGGACTCGCGCTCGATGCTCATCTTCGCGTTCGGGGCGTGCTTCTCCAGGTGGGCGACCAGCCGGTCCTGGCACTCCCTCGGCTCCATTCCCGGCGGCACGCGCAGGCTCACCACGGCCGCGGACTCGGCCGGTACGGCGTTGACCGCGTCCTTGACCGGCAGGGCGTCGATGGCGGTGACGGTGATCGCCGGGCGGGCGACGGTCAGGTCATTGGGCTTCAGGCCCTGGTCCGCACCGTAGACGTCCACGCCATCCAGCACGCCGGCGTCGCGGCGGAAGGTGGCCTCGTCCGGGCCAACGCCCTCCCAGGTGGTGCTCGGCGCCAGGCCCTCGACGGCGACCAGGCCCTTCTCGTCGTGCAGGGTGCTGAGCAGCTTGATCAGTTCCACGGTCGCATCCGGGGCGGCACCACCGAACTGGCCGGAGTGCAGCGGCTGCTCCAGCGTCTGCAGGCGGACGGTCACCGCCGCGGAACCACGCAGGGCGGTGCACAGGCTCGGCACGCCCACGGAATCATTGCCGGAATCCGCGATGAGGAACACGTCTGCGGCGAAGAGCTCCGGGCGCTCGGCCAGCAGGTTCTCCAGGCCGTAGCCGCCGCGCTCCTCGGAGCCCTCCACGACCACGCGGATGCCGACCTTGTTCAGTACCGGGTACTGCTCGGCGAGCTCGTTGAGGGCGCGCAGGGTGCCCAGGTGCATGCTCACGGAACCCTTGCAGTCCGCGGTGCCGCGGCCGTACCAGCGGCCGTCGCGCTCGGTCAGCGTCCACGGGTCGGAGCTCCAGGCATCGACGTTGCCGGCGGGCTGGACGTCGAAGTGGCTGTACAGCAGGACGGTGGGGTAGCCGGCCTCCGGCTCGCGAAGGCCGATGACGGACTTTGACCCGTCGGAGGTGGGGTAAGCCTCGACGGGAACCCCGACCTCCCGGAACTGACGGACGACCCAGTCGGCAGCGCCGTCGTTGTGCTCGTCGAGCTCAGGGACGGAGTGGATGGACTGGAAAGCGATGAGTTCGGTCAGCGCGTCCTTAATAAAGGGCAGTTGTGTCTCGAGGGCTGCGCGGGCCTCGTTCGGGGTAGGAATTGCGTTATTTGTCATGGGATCCAGGGTAACGCTTTTCCCAAAGTTGCGAGCCTTGCACTCAAGGGGTGTGAGTGCTAAAAACAGTGTTAGCACTTGCACTGGTCGAGTGCCAGATGAACGAACGATCGAATTCAGTGAGGACGGGTGGAGCGACACTCTCCCGTCCGTGCCGTCGCGGGCGCTGGATTCGACCCGCATGTGTCGCACCAACTCTAACGGAGGATCTGAAACCTAATGGCGAAGATGATTGCATTCGACGAAGAGGCCCGCCGTGGTCTCGAGACCGGCCTGAACACCCTGGCTGACGCCGTCAAGGTCACCCTGGGTCCGAAGGGGCGCAACGTTGTTCTCGAGCGCAAGTGGGGCGCACCGACGATCACCAACGACGGTGTGACCATCGCTCGCGAGATCGAGCTGGAGGATCCGTACGAGAAGATCGGTGCGGAACTGGTCAAGGAGGTCGCGAAGAAGACCGACGATGTCGCCGGTGACGGCACGACCACCGCTACCGTTCTGGCTCAGTCCATGGTCCGCGAGGGTCTGCGCAACGTGGCTGCCGGCTCCAACCCGATGGGCATTAAGCGCGGCATCCAGGCTGGTGTCGCGAAGGTGACCGAGCACCTGCTGGCCAACGCCAAGGAGATTGAGACCCAGGAGCAGATCGCCTCCACCGCTGGCATCTCCGCTGCGGATGAGGAGATCGGCAAGCTGATCGCCGAGGCTATGTATAAGGTCGGCGACGGCGAGCTGAATAAGGACGGTGTGATCACCGTCGAGGAGTCCAACGCTTTCGGCGTGAACCTCTCCGTCACGGAGGGTATGCGCTTCGATAAGGGTTACATCTCCGGCTACTTCGCCACCGACATCGAGCGTGGCGAGGCTGTGCTGGAGGATCCGTACATCCTGCTGGTGAGCTCCAAGATCTCCAACGTCAAGGATCTGCTGCCGCTGCTGGAGAAGGTCATGCAGTCCGGCAAGCCGCTGCTGATCGTGGCTGAGGACATCGAGGGCGAGGCACTGTCCACCCTCGTTGTGAACAAGATCCGCGGCACCTTCAAGTCCGTTGCTGTGAAGGCTCCGGGCTTCGGTGACCGCCGTAAGGCTCAGCTGCAGGACATCGCGATCCTGACTGGCGGCCAGGTCATCGCCGAGGAGGTCGGCCTGAACCTGGAGACCGCCGACCTGCCGCTGCTGGGTACCGCCCGCAAGGTCGTTGTCACCAAGGACGACACCACCATTGTCGATGGTGCTGGCTCCAAGGAGCAGCTGGAGGGTCGCATCAAGCAGATCCGCCAGGAGATCGAGAACGCTGACTCCGACTACGACCGCGAGAAGCTGCAGGAGCGCCTGGCGAAGCTCTCCGGCGGCGTGGCCGTCCTGCAGGTCGGTGCCGCCACCGAGGTGGAGCTGAAGGAGCGCAAGCACCGCATCGAGGATGCCGTGCGCAACGCGAAGGCTGCTGCCGAGGAGGGCATTGTTGCCGGCGGTGGCGCTGCACTGGTGCAGGCCGCACACGTCCTGGAGGACAACCTGGGCCTGGAGGGCGACGAGGCAACCGGCGTGCAGATCGTGCGCGCGGCTCTGGCTGGTCCGCTGAAGCAGATCGCCCGCAACGCTGGCCTCGAGCCGGGCGTTGTGGAGGATAAGGTCAACAACCTGCCTGCCGGCGAGGGCCTGAACGCCGCCACCGGCGAGTATGTGGACCTGCTGGCTGCTGGCATCTCCGACCCGGTGAAGGTGACCCGCTCTGCACTGCAGAACGCCGCCTCCATCGCTGGTCTGTTCCTGACCACGGAGGCCGTGGTTGCGGATAAGCCGGAGCCGGACGCTCCAGCTATGCCGGATGCAGACGCCATGGGCGGCATGGGCGGCTTCTAA
>DWUR01000142.1 GCA_019120635.1 Candidatus Corynebacterium intestinavium
CATCATCGCACGAACCTGGCCCGCGACCCGCATCACCGTCTCGGTGTCCTTGACCTCGAGGGCCTTATTACCCTCGCGGACGGCGTCGTGGATGACGGCGAGTGCCTGCGGCACCGCGAGGTCGTCGTTCATCTTCTCGGCGAAGGCCTCCGGCCACTGCCCCACGGCCACCAGCTGCTCCGGGCCGCGGGCAGCCTGATCACCGGCCGAGGCGGTGGCGGCGTCGTCCTCAATGGCGGCGAGGTAGGCGGCCGCGCGCAGCAGGAACTTCTCAATCCTGCGGTAACCGGCGGCGGCCTCAGCCAGCGCGGACTCGGAGTACTCCAGCATGGAGCGGTAGTGGCCGCTGCCCAGGTAGTAACGTAGCTCCACCGGGCGGACCTTCTCCAGGATGTTCGGCACGCTCAGCACGTTGCCGAGCGACTTGGACATCTTCTCCCCGCTCATGGTGACCCAGCCGTTGTGCATCCAGTACTGGGCGAAACCGTCCCCGGCGGCGGTGGCCTGGGCGGCCTCGTTCTCGTGGTGCGGGAACTGCAGGTCCAGCCCGCCGGCGTGGATGTCGAACTCCCCACCCAGGTAATTCGTCGCCATCGCGGAGCACTCGATGTGCCAGCCCGGGCGTCCCCGGCCCCACGGCGTATCCCACGCGGGCTCGCCCGGCTTGGCGGCCTTCCACATCGTGAAGTCGCGGGGGTCCTTCTTACCCGTGCCCGCAGACTCGCCCTGGTCCAGCTCGTCGAGCTTCTGGCCAGAAAGGAAGCCGTAATTCTCGATCGAGGCAGGCTGGGCGTACACGTTGCCGTCGGCGGCGTAGCCGTGGCCGTTATCAATGATGCGCTGCATGTACTCGATCATCTGCGGGACGTGCCCGGTCGCCCGCGGCTCCACGGACGGTGGCAGCACGCCCAGCTGGTCATAAGCCCAGGTGAAGGCGCGCTCGTGGGTGGCTGCCCACTCCCACCAGGGGCGGTTGTTCTCCGCGGCCTTGGTGAGGATCTTGTCGTCGATGTCGGTGACGTTGCGGACGAACGCGACGTCATAACCCTGGGCGAGCAGCCAGCGACGCAGGACGTCGAAGGCCACACCGGAACGCACGTGCCCGATGTGCGGGATGGACTGCACGGTGGCGCCACACAGGTAGATGGAAACCTTGCCTTCGCGCAGCGGGGTGAACTCGCGGACCTTGCGGCTCGCGGTGTCGTAAATGCGCAGCTGGAGCGGCATCGGCTCCGAAGCGTCGGTGGGCAAAGAATCAACCATGGTTGGCCGCCTTCTTTTCTCTCGCAGGTTTTGCTCTAGCGGGCCAGGGCGGATGCGCCCCGCGCCCCTCGTCACCGCAATTGTACTTCGGTGGCCGGTGGCTGCCGACCGGAAGGCTATCCTCGGTAGGCAGTCACCAAAAGACCTGCCCGAGGAGGATCATGGCCCACCGCCTAGCAACCATCGAAACCGCCGGCCGCCTGCGCACCATCCGCGTCGAGAGCTTCGACGGCACGCACGGCACCGGTACCGTCCTGGCTGACGGGGATCTCGGCGGTTTTCTTCAGGACGTCACCCTCTCGGCCTCCGCGGACGCCGAGGAGAGCATTGAGTTTTCGGCCCGTCAGTTGGCTCCGGTGATCCCGAACCCGCGGAAGGTGCTGTGCACCGGGCTGAACTTCCGGGAGCACATCGTAGAGATGGGGCATCCGGTGCCGGACCACCCCACGCTGTTCGCGAAGTTTGCCACGGCACTGACCACGCCCTATGGGAATGTGCGGGTGCCACGCGCGATGGCGCAGAAGCTGGATTATGAGGGCGAGCTGGCGATCGTGATGGGGCACGGTGGCCAGATCGCGGGGTATGCGGTGATGAATGACTTCTCCCAGCGGGACTGGCAGTACCGCACCCAGCAGTGGCTGCAGGGTAAGAACCTGGACGAGTCCAGCGCGCTTGGGCCCTGGCTGACGATGGCCGCGGATGACAACGGCCAGCCCTTCGACCCGGTGGCGGAAGGCGCGATGCTGCGGACCTGGGTGAATGGGGAGCTGCGCCAGGAGCACAGCCTCGCCGACCTGGTGTTCAGGCCGCAGGAGCTGGTGGAGTATGTGGAGAACTTCGCCACGCTGGAGGCCGGGGACGTCATCGCGCTGGGCACGCCGGCGGGCGTTGGCCACGGGATGACACCGCCTCGCTACCTGGGGCACGGGGACACCGTCGAGGTTGAGATCGAGGGCCTGGGCCGGATCTCCAGCACCATCGACGTGCGCTAGCTCTTAGGCCTCGGCCTTCCACACGACCGCGGTAGCGAGAGCGGCCACTCCCTCCCCGCGGCCGGTAAAGCCCATCTTGTCGGTGGTCGTCGCGGACACGGACACTGGCGCCCCGACGAGCTCGGTGAGGCGGCGCTCGGCTTCTTCCCGGCGTGGCCCCATCTTCGGCCTATTGCCGATCATCTGGGCGGCGACGTTGCCGATCGTGAAGCCGTTATCGGCCAGCAGCTGGCGGCACTCCGTGATGAGCCGCTCCCCGGAGACGCCGTCGTATTCCTTGCGTCCCACGCCGACGAAGCTGCCCAGGTCCCCCAGCCCGGAGGCGCTCAGCAGGGCGTCGACGATGACGTGGCTGACCACGTCGCCGTCGGAATGTCCCTCGCAGCCATCTGCGTCCCCGAAGAACAGTCCGGCCATCCAGCAGGGTTTGCCGGGCTCGACCTGATGGGCGTCGGATGCGATACCGACGCGGGGGATAATCGGCTGGGTCATGGGTGCTCTTTCCTTCCTTGGTCGACCATCATCGGTCGATCATCATCGCTCGACCATCATCTCAGCGATGGCGAAGTCCCGCGGAGTGGTGATCTTCATCGCCCGGTCGTCGCCGCCGGTGATCGCTACCGGATAGTCGGCGAGCTCCATGATGGAGGCATCGTCCGTGGCCAGGCGGGCGTGCCCCCGGCCAAGCTCCAGACCGGCCTGGTACTTCCGGTTGGCATCCATCAGCGCGGAGAAGAGGAAGCCCTGCGGGGTCTGCACCGCCACCAGGCCATCCCGGGCCGGGGTGCCGGTGACCGTCCCGTCCTCGACGGTCTTGATCGTGTCCGTCACCGGCAGGGTGGGAACCACTCCCGCCGCGGTGCCCGCCTCCCCGTGGGCGCGGACCTGCTCGACAACCCGGGCGATCATCGCGGGCGGGGTGAGGCAGCGGGCCGCATCGTGCACCAGCACGATCGCCTCATCCACCTGCGCGCACTCCACGCAGTCCACGGGCGAGCCAACCTCGCCCTCCACGAGCTGCAGGCCGGCAAAAACACTATCGGAGCGCTCGGAGCCGCCGGTGCCGGTGCTCACGCGCATTCCCGCCCACGTGGCCTGGTTGGCGGGGTCGTCGAGGATCTCCGCCATGCGCCCCTGCATGTCCGGGCTGATCATCACGAAGGTTCGCCCCACCACCCCGGAGCTGGCCAGCCCGTCCAGGGCTCGCTCCACGAGGGTGCGCCCCGCCAGCTCCACGAAGGCCTTGGGCTGATCGGCCCCCAACCGGGTGCCGCTGCCCGCCGCCGCGATGACGGCCACCACGGGCAGCGCTGCAGTATCAGTCTTGGAAAACACGTCTCACCCGGCGCTCTCTACTCGGCAGACCACCCCGCAAGGAGGCGGTTGGAACCGTGGCTGTTACTTGTTGAGCTCGTCGTCGAGGTCGATGGCGCCGTCCCCCTCGGTATCCGCCGCACGGGCAGCAGCGGCCTGCTCGCGGTGGCGCTCGATGGTCTCGTGCATCTCAGCCAGCAGCGCGTCGGCCTTCTTATCGTCGACGCCCTCGGCCAGCGCGAGCTCGCCCACCAGGATCTGACGGGCCTTGGCCAGCATGCGCTTCTCGCCGGCGGACAGGCCGCGGTCCTGGTCGCGGCGCCACAGGTCGCGAACCACCTCGGCGACCTTGTTCTGGTCACCGGAGGTCAGGCGCTCCTGGTTGGCCTTGTAGCGGCGGGACCAGTTGCCCGCCTCCTCGACGTCCGTCTCGCGCAGTACGGAGAAGACCTTGCGCAGGCCCTCCTCACCGACGACGTCGCGCACGCCCACCTTCTCGGCGTTCGCGGCTGGGACGCGGACGGAAAGGTCACCCTGGTAGAGGCGCAGCACCAGGTAGTCCACCGTCTCACCCTTGAACTCGCGCTGCTCGATCCCCTCGATCTGAGCTGCGCCGTGGTGTGGGTATACGACCGTGTCGCCGACCTTGAAATCCATCCGTGACCTTCCTATTTACGCCCTCGTTGCGCTTTAAAAACCGTGTTCGAGCATACCCGATCGGCCCGCTGCCTGCAGAAAGGCCCGGTCCCGCCGAAAAGCCGCAACGCTTCGGCCAGCGCGCACCGACGCTGGCGGGCGACGTCCCCAAACAATAGGGGTAACAACGGGGTGGGAATAAGGGAAAACAGTGGCCTGAACTAGGAATCTGGCCACCCAAGGGGCTATTCTGTGAAGCAGCTATTAGTTTCCGGCCAATTTGCGCCGGGTACGATGACCACAACTGTTGAAAGGCCTTAACCGGCCTAGGCCTAGCCTCACAATGGAGGATCAGAACGTGAAGTCTCAGAAGTCGACCGTTGTCCGCGGTGCCCTCGCCATCATTGCTGCAGGTGCCGCCCTGGGCATGACCGCTTGCTCCGCTGGTCAGATCACCCAGACCGCAGAGCAGGCCCCGGCCGTGAACGGCCTGCACGCCAAGGAAGGCAACGTGGACGTCGCGGACGTCTCCGTGGTTCTGGACGCTAGTGGCAAGCCGTCCCTGAAGTTCACCGCCTCCAACGCGGAGAACGACGGCAAGGACGTCAAGCTGGTCTCCGCTTCCGTGGACGGCCAGGCTGTGAACCTGAACGAGACCATCAAGCCGGGCTGCAACCTCGTCGTGGACAACAAGGATGCCCTGGAGAACCTGCAGAAGGGCGCTAAGGATCAGAAGTGCCTCAGCTACGCCGCTGGTGACGTCTCTGGCGTGAAGGACCTCTACGTCGGCGGTCAGAAGCCGGTGGAAATCAAGTTCGACGACGCTGAGTTCTCCCTGAACGCACCGGTTGTCGCTTACACCCCGGAGGCTGGCGCCTTCGACCGCGACAAGGACGGCCAGCCGACCGACAAGTAGTCGCTACTCGGCTTTAGGCCTGCCGCCGCTCCCCTTCGTTGGGGCGGCAGTTTTTGTTTTCTACGGGCGCTGACCTGCGATGTTCGATTATCGGTGTGCGTGGCGGAGGGCGTGTCTGCACCGCTGCCTAGAATGACCGGCATGGCAACAAAGCGGAGCTCGAAAACCAGCTACGAATGCACCGAGTGCGGCTACGTCCTGTCTAAATGGATGGGTCGCTGCCCCAGCTGTGGCGAGTGGGGCACGCTCGAGGAGCGCCGCCCCGCCGCCGCGAGCGCAGCCGGGTCCCGCTCCGGCTCCCGGCACCTCGCCGGAGCCACCAGCGAGGCCCTGCCGGTCACGGAGATCGACCCGCAGATCGCCAACCACATCCCCACCGGCTCAGCGGAGCTGGACCGGGTGTTGGGCGGCGGCATCGTCCCCGGTTCCGCGGTTCTGCTCGCGGGCGAACCGGGCGTGGGTAAGTCCACGCTGCTGCTGGAGGTCTCCGCAAACTGGGCCAAGGCCAACCGCTCGGTGCTGATCATCACCGCCGAGGAGTCCGTCGGCCAGGTGCGCCACCGCGCGGAGCGCACCAACGCGCTCTCCGAGAAGCTCTACATCGCCGCCGAGCACGACCTGGAGCAGGCACTGCACCACGTGGATACGGTCAAGCCCGAGCTGATCATCGTGGACTCCCTCCAAACCATGAACGCCACTGGCGTGGAGGGCGTGCCGGGCGGGGTGACCCAAACCCGCGCCGTAACGTCCACCCTGACCACCCTGGCGAAGCAGTCCGGCACCCCGGTGCTGGCGGTGGGGCACGTGACGAAGGACGGCAACGTCGCCGGCCCGCGCACCATCGAGCACCTCGTGGACGTGGTCCTGCATTTCGAGGGCGACCAGCACTCTTCCCTGCGTTTCCTGCGTGGCATTAAGAACCGTTTCGGCCCCACCGAGGAGGTCGGCTGC
>DWUR01000143.1 GCA_019120635.1 Candidatus Corynebacterium intestinavium
ACGGCAGCGCCCTCGAGGTAGGCGGTGCCCGCGCTGGGCTCCTCGAAGGCGCAGATCATGCGGGCAAGGGTGGACTTTCCGGAACCCGATTGCCCGACGATTGCGTGCGTGGTGCCACGGGCGACGGAGAAGCTCACGCCGTCGACTGCGGTGAATGCTACTTGGCCGCGGGCGGTGTGGAACTGCTTGCTCATCGAGCTGACGCGCAGCAGCGGGGGAGTGGGCTCCTCGGAGCCGCGTGCCTTAGCGTCGTGTGTCGCAGCGCTGCGTGCCGCGCCGGTGGCGGGGGTCTTCCCCTCGGGCTCCACCTCGCTGCCGGGAGCACCGGTCTCGGGGCCAGCGGTCCCAGGGGCGCTGGCTCCAGCAAGCTTCCGTGCGCGCTCCGGCTGGCGCACGGGGTTGGTCAGCCCCGGCGCGTCAGCGAGCAGCCGTCGGGTGTAGGGGTGCCGCGGATCGCCGAGGATGCGGCCGGTGAGCCCGGCCTCCTTGACCTGGCCGGACTGCATGACCACCAGTTCGTCGGCCCGGTCGCTGGCCACGGCCAGGTCGTGCGTGATGAGTAGCACGCCGATGCCGCGGTCCTCCCTAAGCTGGTCGATGAGGTCCAGGATCGTCTGCTGCACCGTGACATCCAATGCGCTGGTGGGCTCGTCGGCGATGATGAGGTCCGGTTCGGTGGCCAGCGCGGCGGCGATGAGGGCGCGCTGCCGCATGCCGCCGGAGAGCTCGTGCGGATACTGGTCATAGCGCAGCTCCGGGTTGTCGATCCCCACGGCGTCCAGGAGCTCGATGACGGTTGCGCGGCGCTCCTCCTTGCTGGGGTTGCCCAGCGCCTGGCGGTGAATCCGCAGCACCTCGCCGACCGAGTCGCCGATGGTCTTCACGGGGTTCAGAGAGGTCCCGGGATCCTGCGGGATGAGCCCAATCTTCAGCCCGCGGACGTCCCGCCACTGCTGTTGCGTGATTCGGTTCAGGTCCTGCCCATTGAGCTCGATTTTTCCGGACGCCGACGCGTTGGCAGGCAGCAACCCCATGGTCGCCATGGCGGAGGTGGATTTTCCGGAACCGGATTCCCCCACGATGGCGGTGACCCGCCCGGAGGCGACGGAGAAGGACACGTCCGTCACCGCGTGCACGGGGCCGTGGGCGGAGTTGTATGTGACCGCGAGGTCGGTGACCTTCAGCAATGGGGTGGTCATGAGCGGGCTCCTTCCCGGTCGCGGAGGACGGTGCTGAGGTGATTGGTAGCCAGGACGACGAGGACGATGGCCAGGCCTGGCAGGACTGTGAGCCACCAGGACGTGGCGATGAAGTCCCGGCCCTCGGCGATGATCAGGCCCCACTCCGGCGTCGGTGGCGGGGCGCCGTAGCCCAGGAAGCCCAGGGTGGACAGCTGCAGGATGGCGCTGCCGAACTGGAGGGCCGCCAGCGCGAGCACGGGGGTCAGCGAGTTCGGCAGGACGTGGTTCCACAGCACGGAGGCGCGGGTGCCGCCGGAGGCGTAGGCGGCCTCGACATAGTCAGAGGAGGCCACGCCCAGCACCTCGGAGCGGGCGAGGCGGGCGAACATCGCGACGTTGGTGACACCCACGGCGATGGCCGCGTTGATCGACCCGTAACCCAGCACGATGATCACCGAGAGGCTGAGCAGCAGGGCCGGGATGGCGAGCAGCACGTCCACGATGCGCATGATCAGCGTGTCCACCCAGCTGCCCTTGCCGTCGCCTGCGCTGGAGCCTCGCCGGGCGCGGGAGGAGCCGGCGATCACACCCAGCAGGGTGCCGATGATCATGCCAAGCAGAACCGCGACGAGCGCCCCGAGCAGGGACTGCCGGGTGCCCCACACCACGCGGGTGTAGAGGTCGCGGCCGACGGCGTCGGTGCCGAACCAGTGCTCGGTGCTGGGCGGCAGTAGTGGGGCGGTGCTACCGGAGTTCACGGGGTCGCCCGAGGCGAACAGTCCCGGCACCAGCGCCCAGGCCAGTGCGATGACAACGATGATCCCGGAGGCCACCGCGCCCCAGCCCGCCTTCCGCGGGCGGGGGAGGTTGCGACCGGTTAGCCGGGAGCGCAGCGAGGACCGAGAGGTGAGTTTGGTGGTCATGGTTTAGTCCCTCCCATTCGCGGTGGCGGGTTGTGCGCTGCGGGTGCGCAGCCGGGGGTCGAGCACCGGGTAGAGCAAGTCGACGGCCAGGTTGACCAGCACGTAGACCGCAGCGCTGATGACGACGACGGCCATGAGCACCGGGGTATCGCGGTTGGACACGGCGTCCACGGTCATCGCGCCGATGCCAGCGCGGCTGAACACGGCCTCGGTGACCACGGCGCCGCCGATGAGCTCACCGAAGGTCAGCCCGGCGATGGTCATTGCGGGGAGCATCGCGTTGCGCAGGACATTGCGCCACAGCACCCAGCGGTGGCTGGCCCCACGGGCCCGCACCACGGTGACGAAGGGCTGGGCCGAGGCGTCCTGAATTCCGCGGAGCAATACCTGGGCCATCGGTGCGGACAGAGGCAGGGCGATGGCGATGGCGGGCAGGATGATCGACTCGGTGGGGGAGGCGTCGATGACGGGGATCCACCCCAACGTGAAGCTGAACACCTGGATCAGGATGATGCCCAGCCAGAACGCGGGCAGCGCGACCAGCAGGGAGGGAACGCTCGCCAGAGCATTAGCCAGCCAGCGGCTGACACGGTTATTGCGGCCCGGGGCGGCGAGCGTGGCCAGGGCCAGGGCGATCACGCTGGCGAGCACGAAGGCCACGAACGCCAGCGCGAGCGTGTTTGGCAAGGCAGCGCCCAAAGCGCTGGTCACGGACTCGCCATTCATCAGGGAGTTTCCGAAGTCCCCGCGCAGCGCGCCGGTGAGGGAGTTGATATAGCGCACGAGGATGGGCTCGTCGGCGCCGTATACGTCGCGCATCTGCTGGATCTGTGCCGGGGAGAGCCCGAGTTCGGGGTCGGCGTAGCGGGTGGCCACGGCGTCCCCGGGCAGCGCGGTGAGCAGGATGAATGCGAGGGTGAAGGTGGCCCACAGCACGAGGATCGCCTGGCCGATGCGGGCGAGGATCTGGCGGCCGGTCATGGCTGGGCCTCCTTTCGGGTCAGGTAGAACCAGGGTCGGCCGATGCTCTCGGCGCGGAAGCCGTGGACGTGTGGGTGCACGCCGAAGACCTGCGGCTCCTCGAAGAAGGGCAGGACGTAGGCGTTATCGGTCAGGTGCTTCTGCACCGCCTTGGAGGCCTTAGAACGCTCCGCCTCGGTGGGGGACTGCGCGACGTCGAGCAGGAGCTGCTGGAGCTTCTCATCGCCGATGGATTCGTCGGGGTGCATGTTCAGCAGCGCGTTGCGGTTCTCGGAGTAGTACTGGCTTTTAATGACGTCGTAGTCGGCGCGGCCCACCATCGTGAGGTTGAGTTGCACCTGGTTTTCGTCTGTCTGGGCTGCCTTTTGTGCGGCGACGTCGCCGGGGTGCAGCTGCGCGTCGATGCCGACGGCACGCAGTTGTTGCTGCAGCATCGTGACGACCTCCCGGGTGCGGGGTTGCTGTGGGGCGTCGTTGACGACCAGGCGTAGGCGCTTGCCGTCCTTCGTGCGGATACCGTCGTGCCCGACGGTCCAGCCGGCCTCGTCGAGGAGCGTGCGGGCCTTATCCGGGTCGAACTCGTAGGCACCCTTCTGCTCCTCGTAGCCCTGCGCGGTGTGGGCGAGGGTGGAAGTGGCCAGCGGGTAGGAGTCGGAGAACAGGGTGCGCAGGATCTTCTCGCGGTCCACGCCGGCGATGATCGCCTGGCGCACCCGGATGTCCTGCAGCAGCGGGTGGCGGAAGCGGAAGGCCAGGCCGTTATTCACGCCACTGGTGGGGGCTGCGTGGATGTTGATTCCGGCCTTGGTGAGGTGCTTTTCCTCCGGGGCTTCGATCTGGCGGGCGATGTCTGCCTGCCCGGCCTTCAGTCCGCCCACGCGGACGCTGTCCTCCTTGGCGACGATGACGCGCACGGTGTCCAGTTCCGGGCGCCCGGTGTTCAGGCCGCGCTCGGCGAAGACGGGTGGCGCCCAGTCGTAGTCCTCCCGGGCGCTCAGGGTCAGTTCGCGGTTGCGCTTCTCGCCGGTGATGACGAAGGGTCCGGAGCCGATGACCTTGCGGGCCGAACCTGGGGCGAAGCCCTCGTCGGTCATCTCCAGGGAGGAGTTGGCCAGCAGCCCGGCGTTGATGGAGCTGGTGGCCTGCGGGAACCCGGGCTCGGGTTCGCTGAAGTGGAAGCGGACGGTGGAATCGTCGATGACCTCGCCGCGCTCGTAGGAGCTGATCTGTTCGGAGGCGGTGAGCTTGCTTTCCGTGTTCCCGAGGCCGAAGAGGTCGAAGTTTTTGACGACGTTCTCCGCGTCCAGCGGGGTGCCGTCGGAGTAGGTGACCCCGTCGCGCAGGTGGAAGGTGAACTCGGTGGCGTCCTCGTTGACCTCCGGCAGTTCGGTGGCGATCCACGGGTGGAGCTCGAGGGTGTCCGGGTCCTGCCACAGCAGCCGGTCGGTGATGTTGTTGACCACGCCGCCGTTGGGGTAGAAGCCCGCGGTCGGTGGGTAGAGGTTATTGAAGGGGAGGGAGTCGAGGTAGGTCAGCTCGTTGGGATTCTCCTCGGAACCGCCGCCGCTGCTGCAGGCGGTGAGCCCGCCGAGGCCGAGGATGACGGCGGTGAGCAGCGTGATCACCGATCCGACGGGGCGCCGGGGGCGGCGTCTAGACGTGCCCTGGGTGCGGGGCAAGCCGGGGGACATGAGTATTCCCTCCTGTGGGTAAAAATGAACAGATCTGTCTATAAGGGGTGAGGGTAAGGGTATCACGGAAAATCTTCACGATAAGATGGCCATCATGACCAGCCCAAGGACCATGAGCGATTCAACGCCCACTATCGCGATCATCGGAGGTGGCCCGCGAGGCATTTCCATCCTGGAGCGTCTCGCCGCCGATTACCGCCAGCTCGATCCGAGTAAAAACCCCAGTCACCTGGATATTCACGTGGTTGACGAGGTGCAGCCGGGGGAGGGGAAAGTCTGGCGCACGGACCAGACCAAGACCCTGTGCATGAACACTCTGGCCGATGCGGTCACCCTCTTCACTGAGCCCGGAGCCAGCGTTACAGCGCCCGTGGTGGAGGGGCCGACCATGCACGAGTGGATCATGCTCATCCGCGGTGAAGAGCTGGGTTCAGAGCGGGATCCGGGCGGAAAAAAGACAGATCTGTTCACTCTCCTTCCGCTGAGCGTTGGGGCCGATCGCGGCTCGCTGAACTCGGCAAATGGTGAGGGCCGGGCTGCGGCGAGCCCCTCAGGGGAGGCCGCGGAGGCCGGAGAATCAGCTTCTGCCACGGGTGCCGGGTGGTCCCTGGCGGACTATGCCGCAGAGATCGCCGAAACCCGGCCCGAATCCCACCCCAGCCGTGCCCTCTATGGCGAGTACCTGCGCTGGGTATTCAGCGTGGTGCTGGGCATGCTCCCGGAGGGGATCTCGGTGCACCAGCACCTGGCCCGCGCCACCAAGATTGAGGAGGTGCCGGGAGGCTCTGCAACCGGGCTCGGCGCCGGAGCGGGCAATGGCGAAGGCCAGCCCACCCGTGACCGCATCACGCTAGACAACGGCACCACGATCCTCGCGGACGCCACCGTCCTCGCCATCGGCTGGGCCGACACCACCCCCGATGCGATGGAGAGCTTCACCGCATCTGCCGTGGACATGCACCCGGCCCTCACCTGGGTCCGCCCCGGCAACCCCGCCGACCAGCAGATCAGCCAGATCCCCAGCTGGGAGGAGTCCCAGGAGGAGGTGCTGGTCCGCGGCCTGGGGATGGGCTTCTTCGACCTCATGGCCATGCTCACCATCGACCGTGGCGGTCGGTTTATTCCGGACGCCGAGGCCCGCTCGGGGCTGCGCTACGAACCTTCCGGCCGGGAGCCGAAGCTCGTGGTCACCTCCCACCACGGCTACCCATACCAGCCGAAGCCGGTCTTCGGCTCGCTGCCGCCCGCGGCCTGGCTGCCCCGCTTCAAGGCCGCCGTCGCGGAGCTGGATCCCGCACAGATTCCGGCGAATAGCCTGGACTTCGGCGAGACCCTGTGGCCCGCGATCCTGCGGGACGCGCAAGAGGCCTACTACCGGGTTCTGCTGGCAGCCGAACCTGACGTCCTAAAGAAGGTCGGCGAGCTCATCGACGACCCGGCGACCGACCCGTGGCGGCTACACGAGGACAACCGCCTGGATGGGCTGGTGGCCAAGGAAAGCCGCTTTGACCTGCCGTATCACGCCGACCCCGTCGCGCGTTTCGCGGAGCAGGCCGGGGAGGCGGGCCAGAGCATCGACGAGCTCACCGCGCGCATTGCCGATGGTTTGGCCGAGGACCTCGCCGAGGCGCAGTCCGCGCGCGAATCGGCGGTGAGGATGGGGCTGCAGGCCATCGGTGCGGCCCGCAAGCCCGCCGCCGTCGTGGACGAGCCCGGCCGGTTCACCACCGAGTCTCGCCGGGGTGCCTACGCGGAGCTCAAGCGCGTGGGCCAGATGGTGGGCTCCGGGCCGCCGGCCTTCCGCACCGCGGAGCTGCTGTGCCTGGTGGACGCCGGTTACGTCCGCTTCCTGGGCGCGCACCCGACGATGGTGGTCGACCCCGAGACGCCCGCGTTCGTCATGACCTCCCCGGTGACTCGGGAGGAGCCGGTGGAGTCCCGCACCCTGGTGGATGCGTGGCTGCACAAGCCGGACGTGCGCAGCACCGCGGATCCGCTGAGCCAGCAGCTGAAGGAGGCCGGACGGATGCGTACCTGGCTGCGCGGCGATGGCACCGCCTCCCGCGCCCCGGAGGTCGAGCTGGCGACGAGCCGGCTGATCCGCGAGGGCGGGCAGGTTGATCCGAGGGTGCACATGGTCGGCATCCCGCTGCAGGACATGCGCGCGGATATGACGATTTCCCCCATGCCGCGCACCGACCCGCTGATGCTGCAGGAGACGGACGGTGCGGCAGTCTCCGTGCTGCGGGTGGTGACGGAAAAGCGCTAGTTCGCGGCGACGGCCTGGCGGGCGAGCTCGGCGATCGCGATGCGATCCAGCTTGCCCGGGCCGGTCTTCGGCAGCTCCGCGACGGCGAAGGCGCGGCGCGGGATGAGGTAATCCGCGCAACCAGCCTCCCGCATTGAGGAGCGCACGGCGTCGGTGACTTCCACCGGCTCGCCGGAGGCCTCAGCACCGGCGGTGCGCAGCACGGCGACCACGGCCTCGCCCCAGTGCTCGTCGGAAACACCGGAAACACAGACCTCGGTGATAGCCTCGCCGTCCACGACTGCGTGGGAGCGGGTGGCGTTCTCCGACTGCTCGGGCAGAACCTTCACGCCACCGGTGTTGATCGCGCCGTCGGCGCGGCCCAGCACCTGCAGTGTGTCCCCGTCCAGGGCGCCGATGTCGCTGGTGCGGTAGACCCCGAGCTCGGGGAAGCAGTCCTCGTCCTTGTTGCGGTAGCCGCGGGCGACCATCGGGCCTTCCAGGACGATGCGTCCGGCGCCGTTGGCGTCCGCGTCCTCGATGCTCACGGTCGCACCCGGCAGCGCCTGGCCGTCGTAGACCATCCCGCCGCTGGTCTCGCTGGAACCATAGGTCAGGACGTAGTTCACGCCCGCCTCGTCCAGCTGCTGGCGGGCCTTATCTCCCAGCGCCGCACCGCCGATGAGGACGGCGCCGAAGAGCTTCAGCGCCTCGATGCCTTCCTCGGACTCCAGCAGGGAGTGCACCTGTGGCGGAACCAGCGAGGTGTGCAGGTCCTCGTGCGGGAAGCGCTTCTTCAGCGCGGCGGCATCGGCCGCGAAACCGGACACGCTAAAGCCCGTGCCCTCGATCAACGCCGTGGTCGCGACCGGGGTGAAACCGGCCATCATGCCACGCAGAATCACCTGCAGGCCCGCAATGTGGTGGGCCGGCAGCGCCAGCAGCCACGGGCCCGGCTCCACCTTCAGCTTCTTGCGCAGCACCTGCTCGGTGGCGCGGGCGGAGGAGCGCAGGTTCGCGGCGGAGAGCAGCGCGCCCTTCGGGGTGCCCGTGGACCCGGAGGTGGTGGCCACGAGGGTGCCGGCCTCGACCGGCTCGCCTGCCCGCATGACCTTCTTCAGCTCGTCGCTGGCACCCGCGTCCGGGGAGTCGGCGGCGGGGACGGGCAGGATCGAGCTGCGCCCGTCCAGCACCTGGGAGAGCATGCCGCGGGCAGCCTTGAGGTTCTTCGCGGAGACCTCGAAGGCCTCGAGCGTTGCCATGCCGGTGCCGTCGTCGATCTTCGCGGGGTAAATGAACTTCGAGTGTCCGTCCCCGCGGTCGCCGAAGCGGCCTAGTTCTTGCGTCTCATTATTAGTACTCACCTGTCCGACTTTACTTGGCTGCGTGGCGTGGGCGTCGCCTGGCCGAGCAGGTGAGCATCGTTGGGGTTATCAACCGAGCGGTGGAGCGTACGCAATACACTATTGCCCATGCGTCGCCTTGTGTCTTGCCTTGTTTCCCTCCCGCTCGTCGCCGCTGCTGTTGCGGTCCCGCAGGTGGGTGCGAGCCCAATTCAGGACGTCACCCCCACGCCGATCGCGTCCTGCCCAGCCGTGGAGGTCATTACTGCCGCTGGGTCCGGGGATGCACACCCGGATGATGATCCGAATTTTCCGCGGGGCTTCGTGGTGGGCACGAATTTCAGCAAGCTCGCCGAGCAGCGCTTTGAGGGTGTGCGGAGCTGGCAACTGCCCTATTACGGCAGCGCGGGCATCGTGGGCAGCAACGAGAAGATCGGCCTGCCGAAGTTCCCGAACTACGCGGCCTCTGCGGCGGATGGCGTCGAGAAAGTACGGGCGCGGATCGACGAGGTCTCGGCCGTGTGCCCGCAGACCGCGTTCGCGCTCGCAGGTTTCTCGCAGGGCGCGCACGTGGCTGGCGACGTGTTGATGGGACTTTCCCGGAGCAGGCGAAGAAGGTGATCGCGGCGTACCTGCTGGCGGCCCCACGCCGGGGCAGCGAGGATGGCGCCACCCTCATCACCACCAATCACGAGCCGATCCCGGAGCAGCACACGGGTCTGTTGGGCTCCCGCCCGGCGGGGACTTTCGACCGTTACGAGGGTAAGGTCCGCAGCATCTGCAGCCAGGGGGATCCGGCGTGTGACATCCCGCCGGGCGGGCTGCTCGCGGCGGTCGGGCAGTGGGCGCAGCAGGCTGACCCGGAGCCCTACGAGGTCACCCCGGTGGTGGCGATGGACTCCATGCTCACCGACGGCAGTTTCCTCCTCGCGGTCGCCCCGGTGGCCCCGCGGCTGGCGGTCGCTTTGGGCCACGGCGACCCACGCGGCGTCGGTGATGCGCTGCGGGCCGCGGCGGGCAACCCTCGGTTGGACCAGGCGCAGCGCAACACGATGAACCTGGCCGCCCACGAGGTGCAGGACATGCTGAGCTACCTGAAGGCGAAAGGCTTCGCTACCCACGAGCCTGGGGCGACAGGCAGCACTGCCCTGGACACCACCATCGGGCTGGTTCGCCTGGCACTCGAGCCCGCGATCGCGGCGGCCGTCCCCCAGGCGCTGGGGATGTTCGACCGCCACTTCGTCTATCGCGGGGAGTCCCGGGCGTTCACCACGATCGACGGGGTGCGGGTGGATGACTGGATCACCGCGGACCTGACCCGAGAGATCGGTGACTACCTGGGGCAACCCGACCGGGCGGTGCGCGCGGTTCCTGCCAGTGAGCGCCGGGGGCTGGTCAAGCTCTTCGGGCACGGGCTGTGGAAGCTGCTCGACAAGGCCCTGGGGAACCGCGATCCGGCCTCGCAGCGGGTGTGGGAGCGCTTCGAGCTCTAGCAAGGGTCGTGAGCTGGCGCTGCGAGCGTGAACAGCCGGGCGGGATCGTTTGCCCGATCTGCTACAGATAGAGCCCAGAGCCACCATGAAGCATTCCGAACCTCAGACCCTGATCGTGAGCGACTCCCAGGCGGACCGCCGCCTGGATAAATACATCCGCTCGCAGGTCAAGGGCGTGCCCGCCACGGTGCTGTTCCGCATGATGCGCACCAAGCGGATCACGGTCAACGGCGCGAAGTGTAAGCCCGACCAGCGCACCGTCGCCGGCGATAAGGTCCACCTGCCCGCCCTCGAGGTAGCCGAGGCGAAGCCGAAGCCCGCGGGGGAGCGTAAGGCCGCCGAGCAGCTGGCTCACAGGTTGTCCCGGCACATTGTTTTTGAGGACGATGACCTGCTCATCGTGAATAAGCCCGCCAACACCGCCGTGCACGTGGGCAGTGGGGTCAAGGCCGGGGTGATCGAGGCGCTGCGCGTGCTGCGGCCGGAGGATAAAGAGCTGGAGCTGGCGCACCGGCTGGATAAGGAGACCTCCGGGCTGCTGATCGTGGCGAAGAACTCGAAGATGCTGCGCCACCTGCAGGGTCTGCTGCGCGAGGGCGGGGAGGATATCCAGCGCTATTACCTGGCGGTAGTCGGTGGCGCCGTGAAAAAGTCAGGCAAGCAGCCGCGGCGGATCGACGCCCCGCTGAGAAAGACAGGGGCGGCCACGGTGGTGGATCGCCGCGCCGGGCAGCAGGCGGAGACGAAGCTGTGGGTGAAGAAACCCTGGGGGCGGGCGGGAACCCTCGTGGAGGCTCAACTACTGACCGGCCGGAAGCACCAGATCCGCGTGCACCTGCAGCACCTGGGCCACCCGATCATCGGGGATTCCCGCTACGGGGATAAGGCCGCGAACCACGCGGCCGCGGAGAAAGGCGTGCGGATGCTGATGCTGCACGCCTCCCGGCTGGTGATCCCGCTGCCGGGTGGCGAGGAGCTGGATGTGCAGGCCCCGATGCCCCCGGCGTGGAATAAGCTGCGCGGCTAGCGCCGGCCGCCACCAGGCCTAGTAGTAGTACGGGAACTCGTCCCAGTTCGGCTCGCGCTTCTCCAGGAAGGAGTCGCGGCCCTCCACAGCCTCGT
The DNA here is from genome assembly GCA_019120635.1 of Candidatus Corynebacterium intestinavium. Classification (GTDB taxonomy): domain Bacteria; phylum Actinomycetota; class Actinomycetes; order Mycobacteriales; family Mycobacteriaceae; genus Corynebacterium; species Corynebacterium intestinavium. The sequence continues at coordinate 10,983 of DWUR01000143.1, forward strand.
CGGTCATGTAAGCCAGGCGGGTTGCCTCACCAGCAAAGACCTGCTGGCCCATCAGGCCATCGTCGGTCAGGTTGAAGGCGAACTTCAGCATGCGCTGCGCGGTCGGGGACTTGGTGTTGATCTTCCGCGCCCACTCGATCGCGGTGGTCTCCAGGTCGGCGTGGTCCACCACGCGGTTCACGGCACCCATCTGGTGCATCGTCTCGGCGTCGATGGCCTCGCCGAGGAAGAAGATCTCGCGGGCGAACTTCTGGCCCACCTGCTTGGCCAGGTACGCGGAACCATAACCGGCGTCGAAGGAGCCGACGTCCGCGTCCGTCTGCTTGAACTTCGCGTGCTCGCGGGATGCCAGGGTCAGGTCGCAGACCACGTGCAGGCTGTGCCCACCGCCGGCGGCCCAGCCGTTGACCACGCAGATCACGACCTTCGGCATGGTGCGGATCAACCGCTGAACCTCCAGGATGTGCAGGCGGCCGCCCTCGACCTTCGCGCGGGCCTCGTCCACGCCCTCGGCGCCAGCGGCGGCGACGTCCGAATCGTGGCTGGTGGCGTACTGATAACCGGAACGGCCGCGGATGCGCTGGTCACCGCCGGAGCAGAACGCCCAGCCGCCGTCCTTCGGGGACGGGCCGTTACCGGTCAGCAGGATGGTGCCGACGTCCGGGGTGCGGCGCGCGTGGTCGAGTGCGCGGTACAGCTCGTCGACGGTGTGCGGGCGGAAGGCGTTGCGCACCTCCGGCCGGTCGAAGGCGATGCGGACGATGCCGTTGGCGCGGCCCTCGCCGGTGTGGCGGTGGTAGGTGATGTCGGTGAAGTCGAATCCCTCAACCTCGCGCCAGGCGGTGGGGTCGAAGATCTCGGAAACCTTGTTTTCGCTCATGCCTGCCCATATTAGGTGTCCGGCCGCTCGCCTAGGGTGGGTGGCGTGAATATCACTCAGCAGCAGCTCGACCAGTTCCTCCGCCACGCCCGCGAGCACGCGCACGTGGTGGCCCTGCCGATGCGCACGCGTTTCCGCGGCATCGATACCCGCGAGGCGATGCTCGTGCCCACGCCCGGCGGGTGGGTAGAGTTCGCGCCCTTCCTGGAATACGGTCCCGCGGAGTCTTCCCGCTGGTTGCGCAGTGCGGTGGTTCATTCCCTTCTTCTTGACGACGACGCCACCGCCCGGCCGCAGGGTGCCTCGGCGGATCATGCCGCGTTGCAGGTCCCGGCGGGGGCTGCGGTGTCTGTGAATGCCACGATGCCGGCGGTGGATGCGCAGGCGAATCCGCAGCAGGTGGGGGAGTTGATGGGGCGTTACCCGGGGTGCACGACGGTGAAGGTGAAGGTCGCTGAGCCGGCCGTACTGCGGGAGCAGGGCTTTGAGGCTGCGATGGCCCAGGATGTAGCGCGCGTGCGAGCCGTGCGGGCCTGGTTCGCCGAGCACGGGGTCGCCCGGCCGCGGATCCGGGTGGATGCGAACGCGGGCTGGTCGGTGGATCAGGCGCTGGAGGTGATTTCGCAGCTGGCAGCAGAGGATGTGGCGGGCGAGTGCCTGGACTACGTGGAGCAGCCGTGCGCGACGGTCGCGGAGCTCGCGGAGCTGCGGCAGCGGCTGGCCGATGAGGGGGTCGCGCCGGGTGGTGCCCCGGTGCGGATCGCGGCCGACGAGCTGATCCGTAAGGCTTCGGACCCGTTGGCCGTGGTGGAGGCCGGGGCGTGTGATGTGGCGGTGGTGAAGGTCGCCCCGCTGGGTGGCATCGACCTGGTCGTGGATGTCGCGCGCCAGGTCGCTGCCCACGGGGTGAGCCTGACGCTTAGCTCCGCGTTGGATACCGCTGTGGGCATCGGCGCGGGCCTGCAGGCCGCGGCCCTGGTCGCGCAGGTGGGTAAGGACGCCGGGGTGTTCGGCCAGGATGGGCCGAACGCTGCGGGGCTGGCGACGGGTTCGCTGTTCACCGCGGACGTGGGGGACCGGGAGATCAGGGACGGTGCGATGCTCACCGGCGCGGTCCAGCCGGACCCAGCGGTGTTGGAGCGCTACGCGGTGGACGCGGAGCGTCGGCAGTGGTGGCTGGACCGGGCTGCTCAGGCAGCGGCGTACATCGAGGGCTAGCTGCATCGGAGCTAGCGGCGCTCAGGGCTAGCGGCACTCGGGGGCTAGGGGTACTCAGGGCTAGGGGCGGGACTCGAGGTAACGCACCGCTGCCTGACCAGCCCTCCTGCCTGCGCGGGTCGCTCCCACCGTTGAGGCGGTGGAGCCATAGCCGACGAGCAGTACCCGCGGGTCCTTGGCGACGCGCACCTCGCCGTCCATGAGGATTCCGCCGCCCGGTTCCCGCAGCTTCAGCGGGGCGAGGTGGCGCAGGGAGTGGCGGAAGCCGGTGTTCCAGAAGATGACGTCGATGTCCACCTCGGTGCCCGGCGGGTAAGGGTTCCAGGATTCGGGCACCTGCAGCTCGTCGTGGGCAGCGGGGCCGACCCCGCCGGTGGTCGTGGCGAGTGGGGAGCCGAACACCACGCCGCTCGGCGTGATGCGGTCGAACATGCCCCGAGAGACGAGCACGCCGTCGGTGACCCCCTGCAGATAGCGCTCGGTCTGTGGGATCCCGGTGGTGCGCACCACGGAAGCCGGAGCCTGGCCGTGGGAGGTGCGTTCGCGGACGGATTGCTCGACTTCCAGGCCCCAGGTGGCGTCGAACTCCCGGGAGGTGAAGTTTGGCGGGCGGCGGGTAGCCCAGATGGGGTCGGTGACCACCTGGAGCTCTAGGAGGAACTGCACGGCCGACAGTCCGGCGCCGACGACGAGGGTGCGCAGGCCAGCGAAGTCTTCCTTGCGGGTGTAGTCCTTCGTGTGCAGCTGGCGGCCGAGGAAGGTTTCGATGCCGGGGACGTGTGGCACGTGCGGGTTGTTCCACGTCCCGGTGGCGTTGAGGAGGACGTCCGTGGTGATCGTGGCGCTCGCGTCATTTGCCTCGGTGGCAGTGACGGCGAGCTGCTCGCCCGCGGACTCCACGCGGGTGACGTGTGCAGGGCGGACCACGCGCAAGCCGAACTTCTCCTCGTAGGCGCCGTAGTACTCGGCGACTAACCGGGAGGCAGGGACGCTGGGGTCGGGGCGGTTCATCGGCAGGCCGGGCAGGTCCGCGATGCCGTGGGCGGTACCCAGGGTGAGGGAGTCCCAGCGGTGCCGCCAGGCCCCGCCGGGGCCGTCGTTGGCGTCCAGCACGAGGAAGTCTTCGCCCGGAACGAGGCCACGGCGCCACAGTTCGTGGGCGGCGGCAAGCCCAGCCTGGCCTGCGCCGATAATGAGCGCACGGAAATGGCCCCGATCCAGGGAAGATAGCTCCATGGTCCCCACCCTAACCGTGTTGATGTTTTCCTCCCGGAACCGGGGAGAGGTAATTCGGCGAGAGCAACAGGCAAGGCCAGCAGGCCTACGGCGGTGGCTCACATGGCGTTCACTAAAACTGAACGTTCAGCATTAATGAACAATGACTAGGCTGAGCCAGGCTCGTCGCCCGCCGGGGCGTGGTCACGTAGGTTATGGGGTGTGAAAAACAGCAATTCCCAGAGCACTCCCGAGACCCTTGATGAGCCCTCACCCGCCGTACTGCTTGGTGCGGTGCTCGTGGACGAGTTGATCCGCAACGGGATTCGGGAGGCTGTGGTGTGCCCGGGCTCGCGCTCGGCCCCGCTGGCCTTGGCTTTCGCGGAGGCCAGCCGCGCCGGGCGGTTGCGGCTGCACGTGCGCAC
>DWUR01000144.1 GCA_019120635.1 Candidatus Corynebacterium intestinavium
AACTGACGTCCTAAAAAGAAGAGAATAAAAGTACAACTATCGGATCGAAATAGATTAGAGTGATGCAGGACACATTTCTCAAACGATAGGAACCAAAGGACTGTCATGACGAGTAACTCTGGCGCCCCTGAGGCCTTCATTTACGACGCCGTCCGGACGCCCCGCGGAAAGGGCAAGCCCGGCGGATCCCTGCACACCGTCAAACCGGTGAGCCTGCTCAGCGGACTGATCGAGGCCATCCTGGAGCGCAACCCGGGCCTGGACCCGGCGCGCATCAACGACGTCATCGCTGGCTGCGTGACCCCCGTCGGCGACCAGGGCATGGACATCGCCCGCACCGCCGCTCTCAACGCCGGCCTGCCGTACTCCGCGACCGGCCTGCAGGTCAACCGCTACTGCGCATCCGGCCTGACCGCCCTCAACCTCGCCGCACAGAAGGTGCGCTCCGGCTGGGACGAGCTAGTCTTCGCCGGCGGCGTGGAGTCCATGTCCCGCGTGCCGATGGGCTCCGACGGCGGCGCCCTCGCCCTCGACCCGGAGTCCAACTTCTACAACGACTTCATCCCGCAAGGCATCTCCGCGGACATCATCGCCAGCCTCGACGGGATGACCCGCGAGGACCTCGACGCCTTCGCCGCCCGCTCCCACGAGCGGGCAGCCAAGGCCTGGGAAGAGGGCCGCTTCGACCGCACCGTCGTCCCCGTCAAGGACCAGAACGGCCAGGTACTGCTGGATCGCGACGAGACCATCCGTCAGGGCACGACCGTGGAGTCCCTCTCCGGCCTGCGCCCGGCCTTCGCCATGATCGGCGACCAGGGCGGCTTCGACGCCGTCGCGCAGACCAAGTACCCGCAGCTCGAGCGCATCAACCACCTGCACCACGCTGGTAACTCCTCCGGCATCGTCGACGGCGCAGCCCTGCTGGCCATCGGTTCCGAGAAGGCCGGTCAGGAGATGGACCTCGAGCCGCGCGCCCGCGTCGTCTCCGTCGCCACCACCGGCGTGGAGCCGACCATCATGCTCACCGCACCGGCACCGGCGTCCCGCGCCGCGCTGGCCAAGGCGGGCCTGAAGCCGGAGGACATCGACGTCTGGGAGATCAACGAGGCATTCTCCTCCGTCGTCCTGCGCGCACAGCGCGAGCTGAACATCCCGGATGAGAAGCTCAACATCAGCGGCGGCGCCATCGCCATGGGTCACCCGCTGGGCGCAACCGGCGCGATCATCACCGGTAACGCGGTCGACGAGCTGCACCGCACCGGCGGCCGCTACGCACTGATCACCCTGTGCGTCGCAGCCGGCATGGGCGTGGCCACCATCATCGAGCGCGTCTAAGCGATCGACACCCGACAGTTCAAGCACGGCAGTCGCTTTAAGCACTGAAAACACTGCCTAACTGCAAGATTCGAATACAGGAGAATCAATGAGCAACAACATGTTCGCGTGGGATGTCGACGCCGATGGCATCCTCACCCTGACGATGGATGACCCGAACGCTCCGGTCAACACCATGAACACCACCTTCCAGGACGACCTCACCGCCACCGTGGCGAAGGTCAAGGAAGCCGTCGATGCCGGCGAGGTCAAGGGTGTCGTGATCGCTTCCGCGAAGAAGACCTTCTTCGCCGGCGGCGACATCAAGGCCATGATCCAGGCCACCCCGGCGGATGCCGCCGAGCTGACCCAGCAGATCGACCAGATGAAGGCCGACCTGCGTGCCCTGGAGACCCTGGGCGTACCGGTCGCAGCCGCCATCAACGGCACCGCCCTCGGCGGCGGCCTCGAGCTGGCTCTGGCCACCCACCACCGTGTGGCCTCCGACGCCAAGGGCCTGAAGGTCGGCCTGCCAGAGGTCACCCTCGGCCTGCTGCCGGGTGGCGGCGGCGTGACCCGCGTGACCCGCATGCTGGGCCTGCAGGACGCGCTGATGAAGGTCCTGACCACCGGCCGCCAGTTCGGCGCCCAGGACGCGCTGAAGACCGGCCTGATCGACGAGGTCGTCCCTGCCGATCAGCTGCTCGACGCGGCGAAGAAGTGGGTCAAGGAGAACCCGGAGGCGAAGCAGCCGTGGGACACCGAGGGCTACAAGGTCCCGGGTGGCACCCCGACCAACCCGAAGCTGGCCGCGTTCCTGCCGTCCTTCCCGGCCAACGTCACCAAGCAGATCAAGGGCGCGCCGATGCCGGCGCCGAAGGCGATCCTCGCCGCAGCCGTCGAGGGCCTGCAGCTGAAGAACATCGAGGAGGCCACCCGCGTCGAGACCCGCTACTTCGTCGAGCTCGTAACCGGCTCCACCTCGAAGAACATGATGCAGGCCTTCTTCTTCGACCTGCAGTACTGCAACGGCGGTGGTTCCCGCCCGAAGGACGTGCCGCGTAAGCAGTTCAAGAAGCTGGGCATGGTCGGCGCCGGCATGATGGGTGCCGCCATCGCCTACGTCGCCGCGAAGGCCGGCATGGAGGTCGTCCTCAAGGACATCAAGCTGGAGGCAGCGGAGAAGGGCAAGGCCTACTCCGAGGGCCTGGAGGCCAAGGCGCTGAAGCGCGGCAAGACCACCGAGGAAAAGTCGAAGGCTCTGCTGGACCGGATCACTCCGTCCGTGGACTACTCCGACCTCTCCGACTGTGACATCGTCATCGAGGCGGTCTTCGAGAACACCGAGCTCAAGCACAAGGTCTGGGCAGAGATCGAGGCAGCGGTGCCGGAGGACTGCGTCCTGGGCTCCAACACCTCCACCCTGCCGATCACCGAGCTGGCTACCGGCGTGAAGCGCCCGAAGGACTTCATCGGTATCCACTTCTTCTCCCCGGTCGACAAGATGCCGCTGGTAGAGATCATCAAGGGCGAGGAGACCTCCGACGAGACCCTGGCTGCGGCCCTGGACTTCACCGGCCAGATCCGCAAGACCCCGATCGTCGTCAACGACTCCCGTGGCTTCTACACCTCCCGCGTCATCAGCTTCTTCCTCAACGAGGCGATGCGCATGCTGGCCGAGGGCATCGACCCGGCCGTCATCGAGGCAGCTGGCCGCCAGGCTGGCTACCCGGCACCGCCGCTGCAGCTGCAGGATGAGCTGAACCTGAAGCTGGCCCGCAAGATCGGCGCCGAGACGAAGGCCGCGCAGGAGGCCGCCGGCATCTCCGTGGACGACGGTGGCGTCACCGAGATCGTCGACAAGATGCTGGACGTCTACGACCGCCCGGGTAAGCTCGAGGGCAAGGGCTTCTACGAGTACAACGAGGAGGGCCGCCGCACGGGTCTGTGGCGCGGCCTGTGGGACGAGCTGGGCGGCGGGTCCGTCACCGTCCCGGACGCCGAGTCCGCGACCGCCGGCCACGGCCTGGAGTCCATCTCCGCCGAGGGCCCGGCCCTGGTCGACCTGGTGGAGCGCATGCTCTTCGCCGAGGCTCTGGAGACCCAGAAGTGCATCGACGAGGGCGTGCTGATGTCCGACGCGGACGCCAACATCGGCTCCATCATGGGCATCGGCTTCCCCGCCTGGACCGGCGGTACCCGCCAGTACATCAAGAACTACGCTCGCCCGGCCGCCGCTGCGCTGCCGGAGGGCAAGAAGGCTGATGTGGACGGCGGGGACTACCCGACCACCGGCGTGGCTGGCTTCGCCGCCCGCGCCGAGGAGCTGGCCGCGAAGTACGGCGAGCGCTTCACCCCGTTGGACTCCCTGAAGAGCTAGCAGGTGGGTGCGGGGAGCTCTTCAGGGCTTCCCGCGACTAGCCCGCTGGTGCTACCAGGGCACAGCTAAAGCCCCGGCCCTGTCACTGAATGATTCTCAGTGGCGGGGCCGGGGCTTCGTTGTGCTTGGCGCCGCTTGAGCTGGCTCCGGTTGAGTTCTAGCGTCCGCGTCGGGTCAGGGCCACCAGGGCTACGGCGAGCACCACGAGCACGCCCGCACCGATCAGGAACCAGTTCATGGAGCTGCCCTCCTCCTCGGCAGCCACCTGCTCGGTCTCCTTCGGCTCCTCGGCCTTCTCGCTCTCCTCGACCTCGGTGTCATTCGAGACCTTCTCGAAGCTCGGGCCCGGGATCTTCTCCCCCACCAGCTCGGTGGTGAGCTCGTAGGTGGCGGTGGCGTTCTTGTCCTGGCTGATGTCGCGGTTATCACCCGCGTGCAGGCTCTTGTTCAGGAAGATGACGATGTACTGCTCCCCGTCCAGCCAAGCCTTACGGACGCCGACGTCGCTCGGTTGTTCCTTCCCGTCACCCACCATGTTGCGGTAGTTCACGCGGGCGGGGTTTCCGAATGCCTTGGAATCACCCTCGTTGACGGGAACGCTCTCCGGGTTCGCTGCCTTCTGGCGGCCGGAGTTCAGGACGTTAATGTCCAGCTGCTTGATCTCCGCGTAGTGGTCCTTCGGCGGCTCGCTGGTCACCTTGATTCCGCCGCGTAGCTGCTGGCCGTAATCGGTCTTGATCTTGTAGACGTGGGCCTCGCCCGGGACTATGTCCGCGCTCACGGTCTCCTTGGCATCCGGGTTCAGCTCGGTGGCCTCGTCGAACCATGCGCCTGGGGTTACCTTGCGGGGCTTGCCGGCAGCGCTCGGTTCCTCGCGGTTGGCGTCCTTATCTTCCGTGAAGGGTTCCGGGACGTCCGAGAGATCTTCATTTTGCAGGCGCTTGATCGTGACCTCCGCGGGGATCTCCTTGCCCTTATATGGGCCGCTGGTGCGCACCACCTTGAAGCGGAAGTCTCCGGCGGGGCAGTCCTCGCCGGCCTGCTTCGTGGTCCAGGAGGCGAAGAACGGTCCATTGGAGTCGATGATTCCGGTGGCGTTGTCGTTATCGAGGTAGCACTGAGCCTCGTCGACGTCGACCTTGATGGCGAAGTTCTTGCCGACGCCGAGCTCGCTGCCCTGGGATGGCGGCGACATCGTGGCCACGCTGATCGCGAGGCGCTCACCCTCCGCGATGGGGGTGCTGAAGTATTCGGCGCCGTCCTCGTCGTCCTTCGCTTCGCCAGACTTCTCACGCAGCGGGGTGGAGAAGAGCTCGACGTCCTCCGGTACCTCGGTTGCCGAGGCCTCGTCGTCCCCGCCCTTAATCTCCGGGGCGTTGGACTCCGCGGTCTGGGCGGTGCGGGTGGCCAGAACCTTCATGGACTCGGCGAGGGACTCGGCGTCCTGGGCGTCCAGGTACTCGCCACCGCCGGCCTCGGCGATGCACTGCAGCTCCTTGCGGGCAGCCGGGTCGACCAGGAAGCCGACGGTGTTGATGGTCAGGTCGATGCCCTGCTTGTGAAGATCCTTGGCGACGTCGCAGACCGGCGGCGGGGCGCAGGTGTCCTCGCCGTCGGAGACCAGCACGATGGAGCGCTCGCCCTCGTTAGGCAGCTCCTCGGCGGCCTGCTTCAGGGCCGGGCCCATGGGGGTGTGGCCGGAGGCGTTGACCTTGTCCACCTCGCCCGGGATCTTGCCCGCGTTGCCCTTGCCCACGGGCAGCAGGGTGGTGACGTCCTTACAGCCGGCCTCTCGCTCCTCCGGGGAGTTGCCGACCTTGATGCCATAGACCATGAACCCCAGCTCGGAGTCCTTGGAGACGGAGCGGGAGAAGTTCTTGGACGCCTCCTTCGCCGCGTCCAGACGGGTCTGGCCGCCCGCGTCGCGGGCCATCATGGAGCCGGATGCGTCGAGGATCAGCATGGTCGGCGGGATGTCCTTGGCTTCCGCCGCGGCCTGCGGCTGCCCGAGGGGGACGACGATCCCGGCTAGAGACAGCAACAGCGCGATGGCGAAGACCATCGCGCTGCGCTGCTTAACGCTGCTGCGCAGGTTCACGCTGCTGTGCAGTGTGGCGCTGCTGCGTGCCCGGCCAGCACGGCCGGGGTTACGCTCGGGGCGGGTTGTTCCTGCGGGGGCCAGGCTGGCTTCCCGTGGCTGTGCGTGCAGGTTTCTCGCTCGCATGAGGTTGCTTCCTTCCCTTACTTTGGTTTCCAAAGTTAGCAGGAAGCACCCACCCGCCCCCGGGGTTTTTATTTAGTTTTTCAGTGCATTTTGCGGATTATTCACCCTTCTTGACGGTGATCGTCCATCCCGCGTCGTCGGTCTGCTCGAAGTTCGTCACCTCGTGACCGTCGGTGGCTGCCCAGCGCGGGATGGCGTCGGTGGCCTGGGTGCAGTCGAAGTCGATCTGCAGGGAGTCTCCGACCTCCAACTGCGCGATGGCGGCCTTGGCGTCGATCAGCGGGAAGGGGCAGACCGCGCCGAGGGAGTCCAGCTTGTAGGTGCGGTCACCGACCAGCTCCAGGCTCGTCGTGGTGCCGGTATTTACGGACGACGCACCGGCAGCCGTCGCAACCTGCGGACGCTCCAGGAGGGCCACGCCGGTGGTATGGAAGCCGTACTGCGCGCCGGCGGACTGCAGGTCGGCAGCCTCTGCGGACTGCGCGGCCGGGGCGGCGACGGTCGGAGTAGTGTCGGCCTTCGGGGTGTCCTGCTTCGGCTGTGCGCTCTGGCCCGGGACGGCGTCGGTGGGCTTGAGCCACAGCTTGGCAGCTGCCCAGATGCCGATGGAGATGAACAGCAGCGCGACCCAGCCCTGGTAGCTGAACAGGGAGGTCTGGACCATGCCGTTGCCGACGGTGCAGCCGCCCGCAGCGGAGGCACCGACGCCCATCAGGATGCCGCCGACGACGGAGCGCACGGCCTGGGTGGTGGACGGCAGGCGAAGACGGAACTCACCGGAGGCCTTGGCGGCGAAGAATGCACCGACCAGCAGGCCGAGGACCAGCAGCACGCCCCAGTCAATGGTGTCCTCACCGCTGATGAGGAACTTGGAGAGGTTGGAGGACGGGCTGGTGATGCCGAGGCCGTCGTTGCGGCCAGTGGCGGCGGACAGTGGCCAGGCGATCACGCCGAGCACGCCGATGATGGCTGCGGTTGGGTAGAAGTGCCAGGGCTTCTCCGCGAGGATATGCGCCAGGCCGGTCTTCTTCGGCTTCAGGGTGGCCATCTTCGGGGCAGCCGCCTCTTCGGCGAGGAAGTGGCGGGTCAGGAAGGCGACACCGATGGCGAATGGGATCACCAGCCACCAGACGGAGACCCCCAGGGAGGAGTTAATGGTGGTCAGCGGCAGGGTCCAGCTGCGCAGGCCTTCGTTGAGGAAGTTCAGCGCGCCACCCTTCATGGCGGCGGCGCTACCTGCGTAAAAGATCAGCGCGAGCCAGGAGCCGATCAGCCCCTCGGCCGAGCGGTACCAGGTCCCGGAGGCGCAGCCGCCCGCCAACACGATACCCGCACCGAAGAGCAGGCCACCGAGGGTCACGGCCAGTGGGGCGAATTCCTTGTAATCCGGGGCGATGACCCCGGCGGTGGTCAGAGCCGCCAGTCCCACGGCGTGAACAGCAATAACGATAAGCAGGGCGGTGAAGCCACGCCATGTCTTATTGAGGAAGATATCGCGGATCATGCCGGTGACGCAGAACCTGCCACGCTGCATAACCCATCCGAGTACCACGCCGAGTGCGAGGCCGGTGATGATCATGTGTCTCTCTTTTCTGTCAGTAATGAACCGATCTGTCTATATATGACCGAGAACCTTAGTACTCCACCGGAAGTTTGTAAAGAGCAAAACATACCGCTCTGTCTACTTATTGCCTCAAGTCCATTATCCGCGCAGCTAGGCAGCCATTAAGTCGGAACAAGAGCAGCAGACCATGTGGTCCATTTCCCGCCCCCATCAAGCACCGAGTGACACCCACCAAGTAGCCCCGCCCCACCTCACCCCGCCTCAGCCCACCTCACCTCACGGCACCCCCATCCATCCGTTTTGCAGAGTTTAATGTCGCTTTTCCACCAATTTCCGGCATCGAACTCCGCAAAACCCACACGGTGACCGCAGGGCACACACACTATCCGCAAAACGCGCACGGCAACCGCAGGGTACACACGCTATCCGTAGGGCGCGCACGCCGGCCACGCATCAATACCGCACCTCACCGCGCGGCACGGCAACTTAAGTCCGCCACGCCCATAAAGAAAGCTTTTTAATAATCCCGCCCTATTAGGGCTTGCACTATTAAAAGGTTCTGCTATATTAATGGGCAGAAGCTACGGCAGCGAAGCCCGCCGCAGCTAGGTACCCTTAAATAGTGAATGCCCACCCCGGGAATTCCGCAGGCCACCACCGGCCTGCGCGCCCGGTCACCACAGGGCAGACAATTCAAGCGACAATGCAGGAAGGAAGTTCATATGTCTCTGATCAACACTGAGATTCTGGATTTCAAGAACCCGGTTTTCCACAACGGCGAGTTCTC
>DWUR01000145.1 GCA_019120635.1 Candidatus Corynebacterium intestinavium
CCTATGGCCCGCTGACCATGGCCCCGGCCAGCATGGTCTTCCACTACGGCCAGGCCATCTTCGAGGGCATCAAGGCCTACCGCCAGCCGGACGGCAGCATCGCGACCTTCCGCCCGGAGCAGAACGCCCAGCGCATGGCGCGCTCCGCCGAGCGCCTGGGCATGGCCCCGCTGCCGGAGGACCTGTTCCTCGAGTCCCTGAAGCAGCTGGTCGCCATCGACCACGAGTGGGTGCCAGCGGCAGGCGGCGAGGCCGCGCTGTACCTGCGCCCGCTGATGATCGCCCGGGACGTGCACCTGGGTGTCCAGCCGTCCAAGACCTACACCTACATGGTCATCGCCTCCCCGGCGGGCGCCTACTTCACCGGCGGCATCAAGCCGGTGAGCGTGTGGCTGTCCACCGAGTACGTGCGCGCCGCGCCCGGCGGCACCGGTGCCGCGAAGTGCGCCGGTAACTACGCCGGTTCCCTCATGGCCCAGGCCCAGGCCGCCGAGCAGGGCTGCGACCAGGTTGTGTGGCTGGACGCCGTCGAGCGCAAGTGGGTCGAGGAGATGGGTGGCATGAACCTCATGTTCGTCTTCGGCGAGGGGGAGAACGCCGAGGTCATCACCCCGGAGCTCTCCGGCTCCCTGCTGCCGGGTGTTACCCGCGACTCCCTGATCCAGGTCGCCCGGGACCTGGGCTACACCGTCAACGAGCGCCGCATCTCCATCGAGGAGTGGGAGCAGGCCGCGAACTCCGGCATGCTCTCCGAGGTGTTGGCCTGCGGCACCGCCGCCGTGGTCACCCCGGTGGGCTCCGTGAAGTACGCCGGTGGTGGGTACGACATCAACGGTGCTCAGACCGGCGAGGTCACCATGCGCCTGCGCGACCACCTCACCGGCATCCAGCGCGGTGCCGTGGAGGATAAGCACGGTTGGCTGCACACCCTGGTTCCGGCTGAGGACCTGCAGTAACGCAGTAGCTCCGTAGGCGCCTCGCGCGGTGGTGGAGAGCGATTGAGGCCCCGGCAACCACTTTTCGGTGGCGCCGGGGCCTCAAGCGTTGGCAGGTATTGGTCCATGGGCCGTCCGTTCTGGCGCGTAGCCGGGCGTAGGGCTGTAAAAGGGGAGTGCGGCTAGGCCTCGCCCTCGGCGAACTGCGTGGCCAGACGCAGGTGCGGCAGCGCGAGCAGCGTGCCCGCGCCCTGGCCCAGGCCGATACCGGTTGGCAGGATTGGGCTGAGCCCCAACGCGCCGAGCGCCGGCACGATCGCCGGTTCCGTGCCGGGGGAGGCCGGCTGCCACCAGTCGCGAGCGGTGGGCGCCAGCATCTGCGCGCACAGCGCGGCCGCCGCGCAGCCCACGCCGTCGAAGATCACCGGGGTGCGGCGGATCGCGGCCTGCGCGAGGACCCCGGTCAGCAGCCCGATATGCGGCGTGGCCGCCCGGGCGAGGATCTCGCGGGGCTCGGTGCGCACATCCCGCACCGCGAACATGCCGTCGCGGATCTGGGCGACCTTGCGCCGCCAGCCCTGGTCATCAATGCCGGAACCCCAGCCGATGACCTTGACCGGCTCGATCCCACAGATCGCGCCGATGATTGTCGCGGCCGCGGTCGTGGTGCCCGGACCGAAGTCGCCGAGCAGCAGCAGCTCCGTGCCCTTATCTGCCTCCGCGTCCGCGAAGGCCGCACCGGCCGCTAGCCACTCCTCGATGCCGGGCTCCGCCCCAGGGGATTCCGTCTCGGTGGAAAGCTGATCGGCGGACGCGGCGTTGGCGTCGATAAACTCCACCCGAACATCCTGGGCCACCGCAGCGGCGGCGACGGGGGAGCGACCCGAGGCATACAGCTCGCCCACCTGGGCCAGAGAATCCTCGGGGAGAATGGACACGGCAGGCGTCGTGGCTGGCTCACCAGCTACGACCGCCAAGGTCACGCGCCCCAGCGCGGCGGGCAGCTCCCTGCCCTGGCAGGCCGCCAACCAACCACCCCAGGCGGCCAGCTCCCCCAAACTCGCACGGCCGCCGCCGGCAGCCATCGTCGTCGCCTCCAGGCGCCTGGTCGCCTCAGCAACCCGCGTCGGATCGACTGCCTCCACGGCCGAGAAGTCCACTGCCATCTAGCGAACGTCCTCGCCGATTTCCACCTGCGGGGCAGGGTTGCGCATCTTGCGGATCATCGTCGCGCGGCCGAAGGCGTACATGCCCAGGCCGAACTTACCCAGCGTGGTATCCGGGTACTTCTCGCGCACCAGGCGGTTGACCTTGCGGCCCAGCATGATGCCCTCGATGACCATGAGGATCAGGATGCCGAACATCACCAGGGAGGCGGTGTTCGCCAGCATCGGGTTGCGCAGGCCGATCACCATGATCAGGACAACGACCAGCGCGATCGGCATGAAGAAGTTGCCGAGGTAGCGGTGGGAATCCACCCAGTCGCGGACGAAGCGGCGCTCCGGGCCCTTATCGCGGTCCATGAGGTAGCGCTCGTCGCCGGCCATCATGCGCTCGTTGATGTGGCGGCGCTCGGCCTCGCGCTCCCGGCGCTCCTTGGCCTTGAGCTCCTTGTACTCCTCCTTGGACATGGAGGCCTTGAGCTCCTTGCGGCGCTTGCGGGCCTCGGCCGGGGTCTCCGGGCCCTGATAGGGACCGCGGCGCACGCCGGCCTGGCGCTCCTGCTCGTTGCGCTTCGGGGTCGGCCGACCCTTTGGCGGGGTGAAGGCCTTATTGCTCGGCTGCTTGTCCTCGGCTTCCGTGGTGGCCTCGGCGGATGCTGCGGCGGTGCTGGCGGCAGCGTCGGTGGATGTGCTCTTCTTACGCGACTTTTTCACGCCTCTTAGGCTAGAGCAGAATCAGGGGGCTATCAAAAGGATGGAATAGTTTCGCGGCGCTGCCCGTTGTATCGAAGGACGGAGCGTGAGGTTGTGGAATTCGCACCGCTTCGCGAGTAACCTAAACGAGCATCGAAACCATCCTTAATGAGGAGGAAATATGACTGCCCCAGAGAAGGTCACGGGTGTCGAGCTGACCGACGCCGCTGTGTCCAAGGCAAGCTCCCTGCTGGCCCAGGAGGGTCGCGACGACCTGGCGCTGCGCATCGCGGTTCAGCCAGGTGGCTGCGCTGGCCTGCGTTACCAGCTGTTCTTCGATGACCGCTCCCTGGACGGTGACCTGAAGGACGAGTACGAGGGCGTGAACCTGGTCGTCGACCGCATGTCCGCCCCGTACCTGATGGGCGCGAAGATCGACTTCGCGGACACCATCGAGTCCCAGGGCTTTACGATCGACAACCCGAACGCTTCCGGCTCCTGCGCCTGCGGCGACTCCTTCTCCTAAGCCGAAGAAGGCCCCTCGGCCCCGCGGCTGCGGGATAGCGAAAGAGGTAGGACGGCGAAACGCCGCGGCCCCACGATGAGTGGGACCGCGGCGTTTTGTATTGCAAGGGGGGGGAGGTTCAGCAGCCAGAAAAGCCTGGCCGAAGGGTTGGACCTATTCGCCGGGAAGCAGCCGCTGGCGCCCGGGAGGGGGCTCTAGGGCCGGGGGGGGATAGGTCTAGACCCTGGAATCCCCGGAACGCAGCGAACCTAGAGCTTCACCGGGTAGTCCTGCTCGCTGATACCCGGGTCGATGCGCTTCTCCACGAAGATGCCGTGCCAGATCATGAACGCCAGCACCGTCCACAGGCGGCGGGAGTGATCCGGGCCCGAACCGGAGTTCATTGCTGTGCGGTGCTCCTCGAGCATCGCCAGTACCTCGGCCTTGTTGAAGATGTGATCCGTCTGGGAATCCTCGATGTGCTGCTTCGCCCAGCCGTAGAGCTCGTCGCCGGCCAACCAGTGGCGGATCGGCACCGGGAAGCCCAGCTTCTTTCGGTTGAGCACGTGCTCCGGAACGATGCGCTCCATCGCCTTACGCAGCGCGTACTTCGTCGTCCCCTTGGAGATCTTCATGTCGATCGGGAGGGTCTCCGCGACGTCGAAAACGACCTTGTCCAGGAACGGGACGCGCAGCTCCAGGGAGTTGGCCATCGTGATCTTGTCCGCCTTGACCAGGATGTCCCCGCGCAGCCAGGTGAACAGATCCAGGTGCTGCATGCGAGCCACCGGATCCATGTCCTTCGACTTTGCGTAGATCGGGGCGGTCACCTCACGGTGATCCCACTCCGGGCGCACCTCGCGCAGCACGCGTTCCAGCTGCTCGTAGTTGAAGGAGCGGGCGTTGCCGTAGTAGCGCTCCTCCATGGACATTGTGCCGCGCTGCAGCAGCGACTTACCGCGCACGCCCTCCGGCAGCGCGTCGCCCAGTTTCGCCAGCACCTTATTAATAGGGCTAGGAATCTTCTCGAACGGGGCGAGGCTCAAAGGCTCCTTATAAATCGTGTAGCCACCGAAGAGCTCATCCGCGCCCTCGCCGGAGAGCACGACCTTCACGTGCTTGCGGGCCTCGGCTGCCACGAAGTACAGCGGAACCAGCGCTGGGTCGGCGACCGGGTCGTCCAGGTACCACATGATCTTGGGCACCGCGTCGGCGAACTCTTCTGGGCTGACCACCTTGACGATGTGCTCCGCGCCGATCGCCGCAGCGGACTCCGCAGCGACGTCCACCTCGGAGTAACCCTCGCGCTGAAAACCGGTGGTGAAGGTCAGCAGGTCCGGGTTGTGGCGCTTGGCCAGCGTTGCGATGGCCGTGGAGTCGATGCCGCCGGAGAGGAAGGAACCCACCGTGACGTCCGCGCGCATGTGCTTGGCCACGGAATCCTCCAGGGCCTCGGCGATGCGCTGGAAGAGGGCATCCTCGCCGCCCGCCGGGACCTTAGCCACCGGGAACTGCGGCTCGAAGTAACGCTCCTCCTTGATGGTGCAGCCGCCCTGTGCGCCCTCCGCTGGGGGAGTGACGAACGCGCGGGAGCCGGATTCCAGACGGAAGATGTTCTTGTGCAGGCTCTCAGGCTCCGGCACGTACTGCAGATCCGTGTAGTGAGCAATAGCCCGGGGATCCAGATCGAGGTTCAGGCCGATGGCGTCCGCAAGGGAAAGGATGCACTTCTTCTCGGAGGAGAATACCGTCGCCCTGTCTGTCGAGGCCAGGTACATCGGCTTGATGCCGAACGGATCGCGAGCGAGGAACAGGCGGCGCTCCACCGAATCCCAGATCGCGATGCCGAACATGCCACGCAGGTGGTTGACCACATCGGCACCCCAGTGGTGGAAGCCAACGACGATCGGCTCGCCGTCGCCACCGGTATTAAAGGAGTAGCCCAACTTCTGGAGCTCCTCGCGGAGCTCGACGTAGTTGTAGATCTCGCCGTTGAAGGTCATGGAGTAGCGGTTCGGCTGATCCGCAGGGCCCCACTGCAGCGGCTGGTGGGAGTGCTCCAGGTCGATGATGGACAGGCGGTTGAAGCCGAAGACCACATCGTCGTCGTTCCAGGTGCCGCTGTCGTCCGGGCCACGGTGACGCATGCACGGCAGCGCTTCAGCGACCGGGTCGGTGAACGTGTTGGCAGTGCCGTCGGCGGACAGTAAACCAAGTAGGCCACACATAGGGTGCTTTACTACTCCTGAATCATCGGGGACTATATAAACTGACGTGCGGTAGACGAACTGCCGCGAGCCAGGTCGGTTAGACTACAAACTACGCGCTCGGGGGCGCTCGTCCTAGCTGGCGCGCGGGGCGGAAAACGGGCAAGTTGCCCCGGACGGGGGGAGGGGTTCACAGGAAACCCCCAAAATGTGGCGCCCACCGCAACGAATAGTGGCAATTCGCTGTATATGGTCTAAAGTTCTCTAGTGAAGCAGTCTTGGGCGCAACAAGCGTGCGCTCACCACGGGCGATAGCGCTGAAAAACCCAAGGCTATGAACGTGTGAACGAGGAAGGCATAATCGCGTGGAACAGCGAAAAGTGCACGGTATGACTCGCCGTATTGCTATGGCAGGGACGCTCGGCCTGTCCGGCCTCGCCCTTGCTGGTTGTAACGTCGCGCCCCCGGAGAACGGCTTTTTCCATGCTCTCCGCATGGGCTGGCCGATGGGTATTACCCCGGAGGCTGAGCAGATGGGCAACTACTGGGTCTGGGTCTGGGTGACCGCCTGGATCATCGGTATCATCATGTGGGCCCTGATGTTCTTCGTCATGGGTCGCTACTCCAGCAAGGCTCGCTCCCGTCGTGGTGACAACGAGGAATTCCCACGTCAGACGGGCTACAACGTCCCGCTCGAGCTGGTGCTCACCACCCTGCCGGTTCTGATCGTCATGGTCCTGTTCTTCTTCAACGTCCAGACCCAGGACAGCGTTACTGCCCTGGACAAGGACCCGAAGGTGAAGGTCGACGTCACCGGTTACCAGTGGAACTGGAAGTTCGGTTACGGCGAGATCAACGGCGAGCTGCTGGGCGGCCAGGACTACGAGGGTGTCGACAAGGAGGTACAGCAGCGCGCTGAGGACTCTAAGTACGAGATCCGCTCCAACACCAACCACGGTGTCGGCCCGATCCACGGCCGTTCGAAGGAAGACTACAGCTACCTGAACTTCAACAAGATCGAGACCGTCGGCTCCACCGACGAGGTTCCGGTCCTGGTTGTTCCGTCCAACACCGCAATCGAGTTCAACCTCGCTTCCGCGGACGTTGCACACTCCTTCTGGATCCCAGAGTTCCTCTTCAAGCGCGACGTGTTCCCGCACCCGGAGGCAAACCAGTCTGAGCGTCGCTTCCAGATCTCCGAGATCAAGGAAGAGGGAGCATTCGTCGGTCGCTGTGCCGAGATGTGCGGTACCTACCACTCCATGATGAACTTCGAGCTGCGCGTCGTCTCCCCGGAGAAGTTCGCGGACTACATCAAGTTCCGTCAGGACAACCCGGAGGCCCCGAACTCTGAGGCTCTGAAGTCCATCGGCGAAGCTCCGTACTCCACCTCTACCCACCCATTCGTTTCCGACCGCACGGCTACCCGTGGGGCTGGCGAGAACATGACGGACCGCAACGCCGCCTAAGGGCACCGCGCGAGTTCCTAACTAGAGAAAGAGGAAAAGATGACTTCCGGAGCAAAGCTTTTCTACGGCCTCGCCGTGTTCTTCTTGGTCATGGACGTGGCGTACATCCTGGGCACCAAGTACCTGGTCGAGACCAACCGCGTGCTGGGTACCGAGTGGGCTGGTGTCACCGGCTTCAGCCTGGCCCTGCTGCTGTCCCTGATGCTGGCGGTGTACCTGCACCTGACCGACAACAAGACCGACATCGGCCCGTCCGACTGGGAGATGGCTGAGATTGAGGACGGCGCCGGCGTGCTGGGCTTCTTCTCCGCTGGCTCCATTTGGCCGCTGCAGCTGACCATCGCAGTTATGATGGTTGCTTACGGTCTGGCCTTCTGGCACTTCTGGCTGATCGTGGCCGGCGTAATCTTCCTGATCTGGGGCTCTGTGATGATGAACCTCCAGTACGGTGTCGCTCGCGACGACCACTAAACGCTTAAGCGTTCACACGCTTTAAGGCCGCGGCCGGGATCCCTCGATGGGAACCCGGCCGCGTTCCGCATTTCGGAACCTGGCCCTGACTTTCCAGGTTCCCTGCGACTCGATGTTTGCAACGCCCCTGTGCTCGTTTCGATGGCCAGGTTTAATTCGAGGGGGGAGTCGTCCTGTGTGCGAAGGTGGCAGTCACTGCCAGGGGAGTACCTGGACCAAAAAAGCAATGAAAAAGACCCCAGGGTCAGGCTTTAAAGCTTGACCGAGGGGGCTAATTGGGAGTGATGAGGCTCTTACCGGGCGATCATCGCTTCCATCTTCTTCAGGGCTGCGCCGGATTCCAGGCTCTTGCGGGCTCGGTCGATGTTCCGCTTCAGCGTGGCCTGCAGGCCGTCTTCTTCCCAGCCCTCGACGGTGGCCAGTGCTGCAGCGGCGTTGAGCAAGACGGCGTCCTTAATCGCGCCCTCGAGCTCGCCGCGGAAAAGCTTGCGGGCGACCTCGGCGTTGTACTCGGCGTCCCCGCCGCGCAGGGCGTCCTCTTCGTAGAAGTCGAGGCCCAGAGAACGCGGGTTGATGATCTCCTCGCCGGTCTGGCCGTGGGTATCCACGGTGACCACGTCGGTTGGGGCGCACACGCTGATCTCGTCCATGCCGTCCATACCGCGGACGACGAGCACGCGGCTGCCCTGGTGGGCGAATGCGCCGCCGATGATCGGCATGAGGTCCTTGAACGCGCAGCCGATGAGGCCGTAGCCGGGCTTTGCCGGGTTGGTCATGGGGCCGAGCAAGTTGAAGACGGTCGGAACCTTCAGCTCGCTGCGCACCGGACCCGCGAAACGCATGGCCGGGTGGTAGGCCTTCGAGAACAGGAAGGCGAAGTGCGTCTCTTTCAGATCCTCCGCTACGGCCTCGGGGGAGCGCTCGATATCCACGCCGAGCGCCTCGAGCATGTCCGCGCCCCCACATTGGGAGGAAGCCTTGCGGTTGCCGTGCTTGACCACGTTGGTGCCCGTGCCCGCGACCAGGAAGGAGGCCATCGTGGAGATATTCACGGTATTGCGGCCGTCGCCGCCGGTGCCCACGATGTCCACGATCTTGTCCACGCCCGAGAAATCCACCGGGGTAGCGAAGGAGCGCATGGCCTCCGCCGCAGCGGCGAGCTCCGCGGCGGTGATGCCCTTAACTCGAAGACCAAAGGCAAAGGCGGAGATCAGGACGTCGCTGGCGCGCCCAGCCATGATCTCGTTCATCGCCCACGCGGTCTGGGACTCGCTGAGCTCCTCGCGGCGGCCCAGACGGTCCAGCAGGCCCGGCCAGGTGAAATAGGACTCCGGAAGCTGCTCGGCGCCCAGTGCATGAGCGGTAGAGGTGAATGTGCTGTGATCGGATGACTCTGTTGCCACCTGTTGGCTCCCTTCCAAAGCTGTTTCCTTTAAATAATACGGCGGAGGTTAGTGCTCGCTGTGAGCGGGTGGCCTGGATCACCACTGTGAATCGAATCTTGGGAACGACTTCGGGGGTACAGGTGAGATACGGGGACGCTTCAGAGGCGGGACTCGAGTCCGAGATGGGGGAGGGGATGGTGCCTTGCTGGCTGAATCCTGTGAACAAAATCGGGCCTCTGCACAGCGGGAAACCGCTTCCGCTTATGCGCTGACCAGCCACGATGAGGTGCGTCGGATAGCGGTTCCAAAAAGTTCCGACTATCCCCCAAAGGGGGGATACTGGCAGGTTTGTCCAAGGTTTGACCTGCTGTTTTCCAGTCCGCTTTGAGCTTTCGCGCGTGGGGAATCGACTATCTGCCAGAAAACAGCCATACTTAGACACGTGACAAGCGCAGTTGAAAACCCAGGTATGGCAGCACCACATCGTGTTGCGACGCTGAACCGACCGAACATGGTCAGCGTCGGCACGATCGTGTTCCTGTCTCAAGAATTGATGTTTTTTGCTGGCCTGTTCGCGATGTACTTCGTGTCCAAGGCCAACTCGGGAGGCAATTGGCCATCCGAGCCAACCGAGCTGAACGTGCCTTTCGCGGCGACGATTACGATCATCCTGATCTCCTCGTCCGTGACTGCGCAATTCGGCGTGTTCGCGGCTGAGAGGGGGGATGTCTTCGCTCTTCGTCGTTGGTACGCACTGTCGGCGTTGCTGGGAACCGTGTTCCTTATCGGTCAGGGATACGAGTACTTCCACTTCGTCCAGACTGGAACCACGATCCCGGGCTCCGTTTACGGCTCGGTGTTCTTCATCACGACCGGTTTCCACGGCGCACACGTGCTGGCCGGTGTGATTGCGTTCCTCGTTGTGTTGCTCAGGACGTTCAAGTCCAAGTTCACCCCGGCACAGGCAACCGCTGCCGTCGTCGTGTCTTACTACTGGCACTTCGTCGACGTTGTCTGGATCGGCCTGTGGATCACGATTTACTTCGTTCAATAGGCCGTTAGCGCCAACTCAGGTTGGCCGACAGCCCATCGCAATTCCATTGACGAGTTAAAGGGAACAAGATGGATACCTCTAACAACAACGCGAGTACCGGTGCAGCAACCGGTGCACAGCGTTCCCCAGGGGCCGCACGGCGGCGCCGCAAGCTCCGCAAGGTGCTTGCCGGGGCATTCGCTCTCGTCGTCGGACTGACCGGCGCGGGATTCCTGGCTAATGCCCTCACTCCGGACCCGAACACTGCTACGGCACAGCAGGACGAGACCGCACTGGTCCAGCAGGGTAAGGAAATTTACGAAGTGGCATGTATCACCTGCCACGGTGCCAACCTCCAGGGCCAGGAGGGCCGTGGTCCTTCGCTGATCGGTGTCGGCGAGGGCTCCGTGTACTTCCAGGTCCACTCCGGCCGCATGCCGATGCTCCGCAACGAGGCGCAGGCAAAGCGTAAGCAGCCGCGTTACTCCGAGCAGCAGACCCTGGCTCTGGCGGCATACGTCAACGCCAACGGTGGCGGCCCGGGCATCGTCCGCAACGAGGACGGCTCCATCGCCATGGAGTCCCTCCGCGGTAAGAGCACCACCGACGGTGAGATCAACCCGGCCGACGTGGCCCGCGGGTCCGACCTCTTCCGTCTGAACTGTGCCTCCTGCCACAACTTCACTGGCCGTGGCGGCGCACTGTCCTCCGGTAAGTTCGCTCCGACCCTGGATCACGCGAACGAGCAGGAGATCTACCAGGCCATGCTGACTGGCCCGCAGAACATGCCGAAGTTCTCTGATCGCCAGCTGACCGCTGACGAGAAGAAGGACATCATCGCCTTCGTGAAGAACGCTAAGGAAACCCCGAACCCGGGTGGCTACGGCCTCGGCGGTCTGGGTCCCGTTAGCGAGGGCATGCTGATGTGGTTCGGAGGCATCATCGTGATGATCGCCTTCGCGATGTGGATTGGAACCCGGTCATGAGCGAATTGAAGAATAAGTACACTGATGCCGAGCTGGCACAGATGAGCGAGGAAGACCTCGCTCGCCTCGGCACCGAGCTGGACGGCGTGACCGTCGCTTACCGCAAGGAACGCTTCCCGATCGAGAACGATCCGGCTGAGAAGCGTGCCTCTCGTCGGGTTGCCACCTACCTGATCCTCTCCATCATCCTCGGCCTGGCATTCGTTGCCATCTACCTCTTCTGGCCGTGGGAGTACAAGCACATGGATGAAGAGGGCCTGTGGTGGTACACCTTCTACACCCCGCTGCTGGGTATTACTTCTGGTCTGTCCATCACCCTGCTGGGCATGGGTGTTGCGGCGTACACCAAGAGCTTCATCCCGGAGGAGATCTCCGTTCAGACCCGCCACGACGGCCCGTCTGACGAAGTCGACCGCCGCACCCTCGTGGCCCTCCTGAACGACTCCTGGAAGACCTCCACCCTCGGCCGCCGCCCGGTTATCGCCGGCCTGGCCGCAGGTGGTGCTGCACTCGCTGGTCTCGCGATCCTCCTCCCAATGGGTGGCATCGTGAAGAACCCGTGGAAGCGCGGCGCAATGGGCATCGCCGGCGACGGCACCCTGTGGACCACCGGCTGGACCCTGCACGAGCAGGGCGAGAAGCTGTACCTGGCTCGCGACACCGGCGCCGTGGCTGAGAACCACGACGGCCACTGGAGCACCCAGGGTATCTCCCGCCTGGTCCGCGTCCGTCCGGAGGACCTGGACGCTGGCGCCATGGAGACCGTCTTCCCGATGACCGAAAGCATGGTCAATGACGGCGACAAGTATGACGCCAAGGCTGAGGTCTACGAGGACCACATGCACTCTATCCACGGTTCCCGCAACGCGGTCATGCTGATCCGGCTGCGCCACGAGGATGCTCTGCGTGCTGTCCAGCGTGCGGGCCAGGAAGACTTCCACTACGGCGACTACATTGCGTTCTCCAAGATCTGTACGCACATTGGTTGCCCGACGTCCCTGTACGAGCAGCAGACCAACCGTATTCTTTGCCCGTGCCACCAGTCCCAGTTCGACGCACTGCAGTACGGCAAGCCGGTCTTCGGCCCAGCCGCACGTGCACTGCCAGAGCTGCCGATCACGGTGGACGAGGAAGGGTACCTCATCGCCAAGGGCAACTTCATTGAGCCTGTTGGCCCGGCATTCTGGGAGCGTAGGTCATGACCACTAAGCAACAAGGCCGCCTCGCGCAGGCCGCAAACAACATCGATGAGCGCTACACCGCGTCTGGGGTAATCCGCCCGCAGATCAACAAGGTGTTCCCGACTCACTGGTCCTTCATGCTCGGTGAGATCGCGCTCTACTCCTTCATCATTCTGATCCTGTCGGGTGTTTACCTGACCCTGTTCTTCGACCCATCCATGTCGAAGGTCATTTACGACGGCGCCTACGCACCGCTCAACGGTGTGGAGATGTCCGCCGCTTACCACACGGCCCTCGATATCACCTTCGAGGTGCGTGGTGGCCTGTTCATTCGCCAGGTCCACCACTGGGCAGCACTGCTGTTCTCTGTGTCCATCATGGTTCACATGATGCGCATCTTCTTCACGGGAGCATTCCGCAAGCCACGTGAGGCTAACTGGGTTATCGGCTGCCTGCTTCTGCTGCTGTCGATCGCCGAGGGCTTCATGGGCTACTCCCTGCCGGACGACCTGCTCTCCGGTGTGGGTCTGCGAATCATGTCTGCAATCGTGATCTCCCTGCCGATCATCGGCACCTGGATGCACTGGATCATGTTCGCCGGTGACTTCCCGGGCGACATCATCATCCCGCGCCTGTACATCGCGCACGTGCTGCTGATCCCTGGCATCCTGCTGGCTCTGATCGCCGCTCACCTGGCGCTGGTCTGGTTCCAGAAGCACACCCAGTTCCCTGGACCGGGTCGCACCGAGAACAACGTTGTCGGTGTCCGAATCCTCCCGGTCTTCGGCGTCAAGGCTGCTTCCTTCGGCCTGATCACCTTCGGTGTCGTGGCACTGCTGGCCGGTGTCTTCCAGATCAACGGTATTTGGAACATTGGCCCGTACAACCCATCCCAGGTCTCCGCTGGTTCCCAGCCGGACGTCTACATGCTGTGGACTGATGGTGCAGCCCGTGTCATGCCGGCATGGGAGCTGTACCTCGGTAACTACACCATCGCCTCTGTCTTCTGGGTTGCTCTGCTGCTCGGCCTGCTGGTCGCGCTGCTGGTCGCCTACCCATGGATCGAGCAGAAGATGACCGGCGACACTGCACACCACAACCTGCTGCAGCGTCCACGCGACGTCCCCGTCCGCACCGGCCTCGGCGTCATGGCGCTGGTCTTCTACGCCCTACTGACTGTCTCTGGTGGTAACGACCACGTCGCCCACTTCTTCGACATCTCGCTGAACGTGATGACCTGGGTCGGCCGCATCGGCCTGATCGTCCTGCCTCCGATCGCGTACTACGTCACCCACCGCATCTGCGTTGGTCTGCAGCGTCGCGACCGAGAGATCCTGGAGCACGGTATCGAGACCGGTACCATCCGTCAGCTGCCGTCCGGCGAGTTCATCGAGGTCCACCAGCCGCTTGGTGGCGTCGACGAGCACGGCCACGCCATCCCGCTGGAGTACCAGGGCGCATACGTGCCGACCCAGCCGAACGACCTCGGTGCGGCTGGCAAGCCGGGCCGCGGTGGCTGGTTCAGCCCGGACTCCCCGGAGATCGCCGAGAAGGCCCAGGAGATCGAGCACCGCAACGCGCTGGAGCGCAAGCAGATGTTCGAGCGTCTCCAGGAGGCCAACCGTGCCGAGCTGGAGTCCCGCAGGGAGGACTAGTCGCCACGAGGCGCATAGCTCGCTTGAGTACCGGCGCTAGTTCCAACTGCCACTAGCAGCCGGGAAAGGCGAAGGGCGGGGCCCACGTAGAAAACGTGGGCTCCGCCCTTTCTCTATGCCCTATTTAATGCTTCCCACTGTGTCGGCCTGAGAGAGGCACGATAGCGGAAGCGAGGAGGGGGTAGTGAACGCCCCAACTAATGCCGTGGGGGCTCTTGTGCGATTGTGTAGAGCCGATGGGTGAGATCGAAAGTCGTGGCCGCGTCCTGCTGCGCCCGATGGGCAGGGGAGGAGGGCAAGCCACAGTGCGCCGCGAGGTTCGCCAACGTATAACGCCCCACTTCCTCCCGGGGGATGAGTTCTCGAGCGGTCGCCGCCGTGCACAACGCCTGCGGGAGGCACTGCTCTTGCAAAGCCCGTGCCGCATCCGCGTGCCCCAGCCGAGCGTATTCCGCCGCGAGGAAGCCGACGTCGAACTTCACGTTGTGCCCCACGAGCGTCCTATTCAATACGTGGGGTAGGAGGTCCTGGGCGACCTCGGCGAAAGTGGGTGAGTTGGCGACATCATCGTCTCTCAGCCCGTTGATGTTGCTTGATTCCGCAGGAATGCTGCACTCGGGGTTCAGGAGGCAGTGGAACCTCCCGACGATGCTTCCATGCTCTACTGCCAGCACAGCGATCTCGATGACCCGATCTTTGGCAGGCTCCAGCCCGGTGGTTTCCAGGTCCACCACCGCACAGCGTTCCAACGCTGCTGCCAACGCAGCCTCAAGGCGTGGGCGCGGGTTCACCGACGGGTCATCATCACGATTGCCGCCGGGTTGAGTATTAGCCGGGGGAGTGCTCATAGCTAAGGAGTCTAGGCGCGCCCCCGGACAAGCCCCTTCTTTGCGTCAGTTGCAGGTGTTCGATGTCCGGTTTTCTTCTCCGCCAAACCGTGTTTCCGGCGCCGAAAAGCGGGCGATCCGGTGGTATGTGAGCAAGATCACATTGATGAAACATTCCCTCCACGTCTGCCCTGCTGGCGCTGGCGGTCGAGCGGAATCACGAATGCAAGAACGCAGGTAGCGGCGTTATTACGGTTTGGTAACTTTTACGTGTTCGCGGAGTGAGGTTCCCAGGTCCACGGGTGCGGTTGGCATGAAATCAGAAGAATTTTCACAATTTTGGCCGTCTCGGTGGACAGCACTCG
>DWUR01000146.1 GCA_019120635.1 Candidatus Corynebacterium intestinavium
CGAACCTCGCTGGGCACGTGCGGGCTGGCGATCACGAACGGGTCCACGGCGTTCACCGCGGGCAGCTCGCCCCAGGCTGCCAGCCCGATCTGCTGCTTCTGCCCCTTGGGTCCGCCCCACGCGCTCGTCGCAAGGACCGGGGCGTCCTCCCCCTGGGCGAAGCCCTCCGGGAGGCCGTCGAACTCAGCGAGCGGGCGGACCGGGACCACGTTGCGGGTGTCCTGCGGCGGTGTACCACCAGCTGGGTTGGAACCGCCGTGCTTCTTCTTCGCTGCCATGGCTCCTACTTCACCACAACATGCCCCATCGCGCCGCGTTCGGCGTCCCCAAAGCGGTGGTTGACGAAGGAGTACGTCCCCGCCTCCGGGAATTCCGCCTCCACGAATCCGCCCTGCGCGGGCTGAAGGTCGAGTGCCTGCCCCGCACCGCTCGGCTGGTTGCGCACCGTGTAGGCGCCCTCCTTGTACATCACCGGGAATTGCGTACCCACGATATGGAAACTCTCGGCGATATTCGGGCCAGCGTTGAGCAACCAGAACCGCGCCCGCTGCCCCGGTTCCAGGCGCAGCGGGGACTGGACGTACTGATTCTCCAGCCCGTTAAACACCACCGCGCTCGGTTGGGCGGCCTGCAGGAGCTCCTCGTCCACCGGCTGCTCCGAATCAGAGACCAGGCCGTAGACCTCCGACTGCACCAGCAGGAACTCCTTGTCCACCGGATCCAAGTCCGGCGGATCGATAATCACTGCGCCGAACATGCCGGCCGCCACGTGCAAGCTCATCGGCATTGTCGCGCAGTGGTACATCCAAATCCCGGCGTTATCCGCGGTGAATCGGTAAGTCAGCTGCTCCCCCGGGGCGATGTCTCTCATGGGTTCATCCGGGGAGACAATGCCCGCGTGGAAGTCGATGGAGTGGTTCATCGTGCCGGAGTTCTTCAGCACGATTTCGAAGGTATCCCCGACCTTGCCACGCAGGGTTGGTCCCATCGGTTTGCCGTTGAAGGTCCACCAACCGCGGGTGGCTCCGCCCTCGTGGGGGGTTCCCTGAACCTGCTGGACGTCGATCGTGATCCGGTGGGTGCGGTTCGCGCTCGCTGGTGCGAGTTCCGGGTCCCGCATCCAAACCGGGTCGAGCGGCGTATCGGGGCCTTCCTCGCCTGCGTTCCCAGAACCGGCACCATGAGCAGTGTGTCCCGATCGAGTTCCTCCGCCGGCAGTCTGCGACGCATCACCATCGCCGCTGGTGTGGACCATGAAGGTCATGCCCTGCATGCGGTGCCCCGCAATGGTGCACCACCCTTCCACGTCCGCGCTGATGATTCCGGCGTCGAGCACACGAGTGTCGCCCGGGGACACGCGCCCCGTTTCGGCCCCGGTTGCGAGTTTCAGGTCGTGGTCCTGCTTGTCATCGTTGGTGAGCACGAGTTCGAGCTTGTCGCCGGGCTCTACGGTGACACTGTCGGGATGGAAGGCCATGCCCTTGGCGGACACCTCCACCCGCACCGTGTTGCCCGTGGGGGCGACGTGCGAGTCGGCGGTCGTGTTCGTGGTACCACCGGATCCCCCAAGAGCTGCCCCGCTGGCGAGCACCAGGGCAATCGCCGCGATGGCAGCGGCGATTTCGGCGACACCACCGCGCCGCGTGCCGCCCACCGGGTTCTCGCGGTTTTCTGACACCCCTGTGGTTGCCTCGCCGGGTTGCTCTGCGAGCTCGTTCTCGGGGCGTTCGGCCGCTCTCTTCTGGCGCTCGCGCGCGAAGGCGGCCAGGCGTGCACCTTGAGCTTTAACAGCCCTGGGAATCAGGGGCACCACGAGAGCGAGTGGCAGAAGGGTCAGCACCGACACGGCAACCTTCAGCCAGCTACTGATCGGCGGCAGCCACACCGCCAAACCCAGGTTCAGCAGCACCGTGCGGAATGGTCCAGCCCAATCCAAAGCCTTCAGCCCCGCGGTGACGGCGGGGCGTGGGCCACCAATCGTGGTCGGCAGCAGATAGCTCATCACCCCCAGCAACAGCTGGGCCGCAAAGCCCACGGTCAACGGCAGCGTTGGCAGCGTGGCCTCGCTGGCCGGGGTGCCGATGGCGATCTGACCTGCGAGCCAAAGCAGGCCGCCGATGAGCCACAGCGGGGCAGCCACCATGGCTACGCCCGCAAACACCGGTGCGTTCCCATTAAAGATCCCCTGCAGAACCGCTGGGGCATAGGTACACAACAGGATCCCCCAGGCGGCCACATAACCGACAAGCCCGCCAAGGACCACGAAGCGCTGGTCAAGGAGCGCACCACCGCCGATGCTGAGGACTCCAATCCCCTGCAGGATGATCATGACCCACAGCTGCCGAGGCGCATGCCCCACCCCAGGGAGTTCGCCGCGTGTCTTGTCGCTGCCCAGCGCGCTCTGCAGTTGCGGGGCGAGGAATGTCAGGCTGGCGGACGCAGCAAAGCCCAAAAAGCCCAGCACGTTCACCGCGGTGTGTGCCAGCAGGAGGCGTTCTTGCCACGGTGAGGACATGCCCACTGCCAGGAGTGCGCCCGCGATCGCGCCAATCGGTAGAAACAGGGCTGCAAGAATATATGCGCTGACGGGCACCAGCGGCAGGCTGTGCTCCATGTGTGCCCGGGCTTTGCGAGCCTGCCGCAGCAGGCTTAGTGCGTGCGAGCACAAGCTCAGCCCCACGATCGCAGCACCAGCGACCGTGATGCTGTGCGCGATCGTTAACGCGGCATCGAAAGCACCTTCGGCCCCCTTGCCGAGCTGGCCGATCATCGTCAACGCAATACCTGTGTTGAGCACCCAAATGCGCCTAAGCTGGCGTGGCCGAGCGGAATCCGGGCATCGCTGGTCTAGCAGCTGCTCGGTGAAGCGTTGGGACCACACGACGATGGAGTTGGTTACCGCACCCAAGGTCAGCAGGTGGATGAGCACCCAGCGGTATTCGGGCAAAGCGGGGTGCACGAACCCGGCGACCAGCAGGAGGCTCAGCCAAATGTTGACCGGGCGCCCGGCTCGCCGGTGCCACGACCGCCGACTATCATGCATCCCAGATACTCCTTTTCCCATGTTTCTAGCTTACTGGGACGCGCAAACCCGCCGGCATCACGTGCCGACGGGTGTCATGGCTTCTCCCCCCCTACTTCGCCGTTGCGTTCTGCTCGCTCGTCTTCTTCCGACGGCGGCGACGCTTGCGCGGTGGTGGCAGCTGCCCCTTTGCACGCAGGTCCGCCACGTGGGCGGCCAGGGCATCCACCAGCTCGGGAACGCCAGCAACCTCCGGCATGACGTCCACCCGCAGCCCGTGTTCCCGGGCGGTCTGGGCAGCCATCGGGCCGATGCAGGCGATGATGGTGCGCGAGTGTGGCTTACCGGCGATACCCACCAGGTTCTTCACCGTCGAGGAGGAGGTGAAGCACACCGCATCGAAGCCGCCGGACTTGATCATGTCGCGGATCTCCGGGGCCGGTGGGGCGGCGCGGACGGTGCGGTAGGCGACGACGTCGTCGACCTTCCAGCCCAACTTCAGCAGCCCCTCGACCAGGACCTCCGTCGCGATGTCTGCGCGCGGCAGCAGCACCCGGTCGACCAGGTCCAAGTCCGGGTCGCGGGCCGGGAACACGTCCACGATGCCGGAGGCGTTGCGGGCGTCGTCCTTGGGCAGCAGCTCCGGGGTAATCCCCAGGGCCTGTACTGCGCTGGCGGTCTTCGGCCCCACCGCGGCCACTCGAACCCCGGCCAGGGCGCGGGCGTCCAGGCCGAAGTCCTGGAGCTTCTCCCAGGTCGCCTTCACCGCATTGACTGAGGTGAAGACCACCCAGTGGTAATGGCCGTCCACGAGGTTCTTGATGGCGCGCTCCATCTGCGCCGGGGTGCGCGGCGGTTCCACGGAGATCGTCGGCACCTCCACGGGAATCGCGCCGTGACTCGCCAGGCGCGTGCTCATTGGTGCTGCCTGCGCCTTCGGGCGCGGCACCAGCACGGTCCAGCCATACAGAGCCCGGTTCTCCCACCAGGAGTACTTGCTGCGGTTTCCCGCCTGGGAACCGATCGTGACCAGCAGCTGCTCCGGCAGCTCGCCGTCCTTCGCCGCAGGGCCGGAGGCCGCCGCGACGGACTTCAGGGTGTCCAGGGTGACGTCGTAGCTGCGCTGCTTGCGGGTCGTGCCGTGCAGGGTGACGGTGGCCGCGGTCGAACCCGGGATGTTGCGTTCCTTCAGCTCGCTAGCGATGGTCGCCAGGTCGCCCGGCGCGGCGGTGAGGATCAGCGGCAGCCCGGCGGAGGCCAGCTGGTCCCAGTCCGCACCGCCGCGCACGTCGGCCTCCGTGAAGTCCGAGCCCACGCCGATGCCCGTGAATGCAGGCACCGCAACCGAGCCGGTCATGCCAGGCACAACTTGGAAGTCCACGCCCAGGTTCGCGACCTCCTGCAGCTCCATCATCACGGCCTGGTTGGACAGCGGGTTGCCAGCCACCAGGCGGATGACGTCCTCGCCCTCGCGGGCCAGCGAGACCATCTCCTCGGCGATCTGGCACGCGCTCAGCTGCTGAACCGGCTCGGCCTCCCCCTCTGCCACTGCGCCCTCCCCGACGAAGGGCGCGGCGATCCGGATCTCAGCGGCGGTCGGTGGCGCGGGGCGGGGTGGCTTACGGCGAGCGCCCGCCTCCTTCGCCGCGGCGACCTTGGCTTGCCACTCGGCCTCGGCGGCATCGATCTTGTGCTGCGGGACGGGCACCTTAGCGCCCACCAGGGCGCGCACCCCCTCCAGGACATCGGGGTCCACCCACGCGTGGGCGGTGCTCTCCAGGGCCTTCTGGGCGCGAACGGTCAGCAGTTCCGGATTTCCGGGGCCGGCACCAACGAACAGGACGCGGCCTGTCCCCTGCGGGGTAAGTCCGGAGGTAGTCATACTGATCTTTTCCATGTCATTTCGGGGCAGTTCTGAGGGGAACGCTCTTTCGGGTGGCGGGGTGAGGCAGCTCGCGGTACCCCACCCTGGGGTTCTGCGAGCCCGCTGTTAGCTCTCGCGGGCCTCCGCCACGAGTTCTGCAGCTCCGGCGTCCAGCAGGATCCGGCCGATCTGGGCGCCGATGCCGGCGGCAGCCTCGCGCCAGTCGCCCGCCAGGTCAATGTCCACGGTGCGAGTCTCCAGCAGCTTGCGGGAGCCGTCGATGGCGAACACACCACCGGTGACGGTCAGCTGATTCTGCTCATCATTAAGGGTCGCGTGTGCGGCCACCGGGGCGGAGCAGCCCGCCTCCAGGGTGGAAAGCACGGTGCGCTCGCCGACCACGCAGGCGTAGCTCGGGATGTGGTTCTGATCAGCCACGGAGTTCCAGGCCTCCTCGTCGTCCGCGCGGACCTCCACGCACAGCGCGCCCTGTGCCGGAGCTGGCAGGATGAGCTCCGGGTCGATGGACTCGGCGGCCTTGTCCAGCCAGCCGACGCGCTCCAGCCCGGCGCGGGCGAGGATCACGGCGTCCAGGTCGTCGCCGACCCGGCCCATGCGGGTACCGATGTTCCCGCGCAGCGGCAGGATCTGCAGGTCCGGGCGCAGGGCACGCAGCTGGGAGACACGGCGCGGGGCCGAGGTGCCGACCTTCGCGCCCTCCGGCAGCTCCATCAGCTTCTTGTTATCCACACTGATCAGGACCTCGCGGGAGTCCACGCGCTTCGGAACCACCGCACGGAAGCGGGCGTCCGGGGCGGTCGGCAGGTCCTTGAAGGAGTGCACCGCCACGTCGCATTCGCGCTCGTCCAGTGCGGTGCGCAGCGTCTCGGTGAACACGCCCACGCCAACCTTCGCGACCGGGATCTGGGAGGCCTGGGAGGCATCGCCCGGGGTGTGGACGATATGCAGCTCGGCCTCATAGCCGGCGTCGATCATGCCCTGGCGGACATGGCCTGCCTGCGTGGTAGCCAGCGTGGAGCCACGCGTACCGACGAGCAAACGGCGGTTATCGGTCATCGTCTTTCCCTCCTGGGGTCGAGGCCTGAGTCAGGTCCTGATAGGTCGAGCGGTACACGGCCCGCGCGGTGGATACTCGATTTTCTTGCGCTTTCTGCTGCTTCCGCTGCCCACTGCCCGCGTTCGCACCCTTCACCGCGCTGACCTGCTGGGTCATGCCGGTTGGGAGGTTGAACAGGGCAGCCAGGGCATCTGGGTAGCTGACGGACTGGCCTGCTGCGGAGAGCTTCTTGGCCTGCACCGTCGGGGTGTGCAGCAGCTTTTCCACGAGGCGGCGCATCGAGCGGTTCACAGCCTCGCGGTCCTCGTCGGACATCCCCGGCGTCTGCCGCTGCAGCGCGAGCATCTCGTTGCTGAGCGCGTCCATCGCCTGCTGGCGCAGGGCCTTGACGGTGGGGACGACAGCCTGGGCGCGCTGCTGCTCCAGGAAGCCTTCGAGTTCCTCGGCGACGATGCCGCGGGCGGCGTCCTCGTCCTCGATGGTGTCCTCGGTCATCCCGGTGAGTTCTTCGATGTTGAGCAGCGCGACCCCCGGCACGTCGGCCGTGGCCTGCTCGATGTCGCGGGGCATGGACAGGTCGATGAGGACCTGCTGGCGTCCGTCGCGGACCTGTTGCGCGGCCTTGATGTCCGCCGCGCTGACGACGGTGCCCACCGCACCCGTCGCGGAGACGACGATGTCCGCCCCCGTCAGCGCCGCGGGCAGTTCTTCCAGGCCGATGCCACGAGCCGGCACGCCTGCCTCCACCGCGTGGGAGGCCAGTTGCTCGGCGCGGTCGACGGTGCGGTTCGCCACGGTCACGTGCTCGATGCCGAGGCGGCCCAGGTGGGTGGATGCGAGGGAGGCCATCGCGCCTGCACCGATGACGACGGCGCGGCGTCCGCTCAACGCGTCGTTGCTGGCCTCCGGGATGCCGAGCACTGTCAGGGCCCGGTCGAGGGCGAAGCTGACCATCGAGGAGCCGGCGGAGTCGATCTCCGTCTCACTGTGGACGCGCTTACCGGTGCGCAGGGCTCGCTGGGTGAGGTCGTGGAGGGTGCGGCCAACGGTGCCGGCCTCCTTCGACTCCTCGTAGGCGCCGCGGAGCTGGCCGATGATCTGCTGTTCCCCCAGCACCATGGAGTCCAGGCCGGAGGCCACGTTGAGCATGTGCTCCACCGCGGCGTCGGAGTAGTGAACGTAGAGGTGCGGTTCCAGGTCGCCGTCGGCGAGCCCGGAGTAGGTAGCGATGGTGTCCACGATGTGGTCAAGGCCGGGGTGGAAGGCATTGGCCACCGTGTAGAACTCCATCCGGTTGCAGGTGGACAGCACCAGCGCCTCGGAGAGGGAGTCGTGATCGAGCAGGGCGTGTTCCAGCTTGGGAAGGTCGGTGTCGACCGTGGAGACCTGCTCGAGGACGGACACCGGAGCGGATCGGAAGGAAAGCCCGACGAGCAGCACAGCGGCGGAACCGGTTTGGACGTGCCCAGCCATCGGTCTTGCGTGCCTCCTCGCGAACCGGGTGTATTGCCCGGGTCTTGGGGCCGCCGACGGTGGGCCGAATGCTCCCCCATGGTGGGGGTGATGCACCGCAGCCGACGAGGTCGGTAGCCAGATGCTGCTGATGGGCGCAGCTCCCCTGCCGACGCTTGCCATCGGCTCTTTAACAGCTACCTACGGTATCCCTTAACCGACCCCTATGACAAAACAGCCACAGCCGGCTGTTATAGGGGCGGACAGCGCGGGGTGATCAATTCGACAGTCGCACCCCCTCGGCGCCCCACGCTCCCGTTTTAGCCCTCGAGCGCAGCCGCGAGGTCCTCGTTGTCGACTTCCCAGCAGGCGAATTCTTCATCGTCAATGAGGACGACGGGCACGCGGTCACCGAATTCCATCTTCAGCTCCGGGTCCTCGTCGACGTCGACCCGCTCCAGCGTGGCGTTTTTTGCCGCGACGACCGGCCGGATCTGCTCCCAAACTCGGGCGCAGGAGCCGCAAGTTGCGCGGGTCAGGAGGGTCACGATTTTCTTCTCATCACCAGTCACGGATTCAAAGGTACCTTGGTAGCCGTGGGCGAGATTAAGTCAACAGCTTTCCGTGTCAGCCAACCCATCCAAATCATTCAACCAACCCAGCCGACCCAACCGAGCCAACACAGCTTTTCCCCCGTCACCCCAACACAGTTAGAAAGCGGCCGAGCCTCCGTCCATGGGGCATGGTTGGCCGCTGGCGGCACGCTGAGGTTGTCCCCGCCGAAAGCGGATGTTCCACAAAACCCCAGCACCGCAGCATTCTTCGACCTGGACAACACGATCATCAAGGGGGCGTCCTCCCTCTGGCTGGCGCTGGGGCTGACCTCCCGGCGCTTCTTTACCGTGGGGGATATCGCGGGCTTCGCCTGGAAGCAGGCGAAGTTCATCCTATCCGGTACCGAGAGCCAGCCGGATATCGCTTCCGGCAAGCAGCGGGCGCTCGAGATCGTGCGTGGCCGCAGCGAGGCAGAGGTCGTGGCCCTCACCGAGGAGATCTGGGAGAGCACGATCGCTCAGCGGATCTTCCCGGGTGCCCGCGAGCTCGCCGAGGAGCACCTGGAGGCCGGTCACAGCGTGTGGCTGGTCACCGCAGCTCCGGTGCAGCTCGCGCAGGTCATCGCCCGGGCCCTGGGCTTCACCGGGGCCTTGGGAACGGTGGCGGAAGTCTCCGATGGGAGGTTCACCGGCCGACTGGTGGGAGATATCCTGCACGGCCCCGAGAAGCGGGACGCCGTGGCTGCCCTCGCACAGCAGCAGGGCTATGATCTTTCGCGCTGCGTGGCCTACTCGGATTCCTATAACGACATGCCGCTGCTTTCCCTGGTCGGCCGCGCCGTCGCGGTGAACGCTGATCCCCGCCTGGCGGAAGCAGCCCAAGAGCGGGGCTGGCCGACGGTGGAGTACCGCAAGCACGATCCGAAGCGAACGCTGCGGGCAGCGGAGGCCAGCGCGACAGCCGCAGGCATGCTGGCGGCCGGGGCGGTGGGGTGGATCCTCCTGCCCGCCCTCGCCAGCGCGCTCGCCCGGCGCTAGCCCCCGTATTTGCGGTCCCAGCATCTGCGGCCTTCGTTGGGTTTTCTCAGCGCTGGGTCGCCGCGCCCCCTCTCCGCCCCGGCGCCTAAGCAGCACAAAGCCCCAGCGGGGCCGGTTGGCTCCCACTGGGGCTCGTGCGGCAGCACTGCAGCCGCCTCGTCGCGAGTGCTTCCTCGCGAACCGAGAATCGGGCGCACAGCCCGGTGGCGGCTTACTTGCCCAGCTTGCGACGCTGCACGCGGGTGCGCTTCAGCATCTTGCGGTGCTTCTTCTTGGACATGCGCTTGCGGCGCTTCTTAATCACAGAACCCATCGTGGGCACCTCACTTCAAATTGTTGAAAACTCGTATGCCGCG
The DNA here is from genome assembly GCA_019120635.1 of Candidatus Corynebacterium intestinavium. GTDB lineage: Bacteria > Actinomycetota > Actinomycetes > Mycobacteriales > Mycobacteriaceae > Corynebacterium > Corynebacterium intestinavium. Next base: position 9,365 of record DWUR01000146.1, read on the forward strand.
CCATCGCGACGGTTCCGCAGCCCCGGTAGGCGGCTGCCGCCCGGAAGCCAGCGAACAAGGCGAGCCCTACGCTTCAGTGCTTAATCGCCGGGGCGACCCGGGAGCTCACATAGGACACGAATTATTAAATTCTACCGCTCCGGTGGCTGAGCGCACAAAAATCGGCCCATTAGGGCCGGTTTCTTACACCGCGGTGGCGGCACTAAACCCCGACTGTCACGGCACTGGGGCCGCTGTCGGGGAGGATTTCTAACCAGTCTGACCCTCGGAGGCGTCGTAGACGGACGCACCGAGGTACTCGCTCACTGCCTGCTCGTGGACGCGGAAGGAGCGGCCCACGCGCACCGCCGGCAGGTCGCCAGCGTGCACCAGGCGATACACGGTCATCTTCGACACGCGCATCAGCTCTGCGACCTCAGCGACGGTCAGAAAGGTCCCTTTGTCGTTTCCACCCATTGGGTTAGCCATAAAGTCTTATCTCTTTCTTCACGCGGCCCCGCGCTGCAGACTTCCCCTTCTGCAGGACATCACGCGGCCACGCTTTCCTCACTACTATAACGTGAACCAAGTGACGCTTGCGCATTCAGGGACGATTATGTCGAAAGTGCTATTTGTTTCTTTTTGTGACTTGGGTTGACCAGTGCAAACAGTTCGACACCCACCACCCCCCCCTCAAGTTTCACTTGAGACTCTCCCCGCCCCGAGAGTCTTGAAATTACAAAAATCGGGCCCGCCGCGCACTGCGGCAGGCCCCGTGGTGCGCCCACCCACGCACCGCCCTTAACCCCCTTACGCACTATCGCTCCACACCCCCACGATGCGCCGCCCCCCCCCACGGCGCCCCTTGGCGCCCCTAGTCCCCCTTCTGTGGGGCACCGAGCTCCACGGAGCGGTCCCGGCACGCCTCCATCGCGCGGAAGAAGGCGCGTCGCAGCCCCTCCTCTTCCAGGGTGCGGGTCGCCATGGAGGTCGTCCCGCCCGGGCTGGAGACCTTTGCGCGCAGCTCCACCGGCCCGTCGCCGCCCTCGGCGAGGCCGTTGGCCATCATCTGGGCCGCGCCCTCCGCGGTACCGATCGCGAGCTTCTCTGCCAGCGCCCGTGGGAGCCCCAGGTTCACGCCCGCGTCCACCATCGCCTCGGCGACGAGGAAGAAGTAGGCCGGGCCAGATCCGGAGACCGCCGTGACCGCGTCGATGTCCTTCTCCTTGACGATCACCGCGGTGCCCACCTTGGCCAGTAGCTCTCGTACCGTTTCCAGCTGCTCCTCCGTCGCGAAGCGGCCACCCGCGATCGCGCTGGTCCCCTTGCCGACCAGCATCGGGGTATTCGGCATCACGCGCACCACCGGGGTGCCCGCGGGCAGCACGTTCTCCATCGCACCGATGGTCACACCGGCGGCGACGGAGACCGCGACCGTCGTCGCGTCGTTATCGTCCAGCTGTTCCGCGATCTCGTCGAAAACGGAGAGCGTGCCGTCGGGCTTCACGCAGTTGAATAGGACGTCCGCGTCCACCGCGGCGGTGACCGAGTCCTCCGCGGTCAGCACGCCGTAGCGGTCCGCCAGCTCGGTGAGCCGGCCCTCGCTGCGGTTCGCGACGATGATGTTCTTCGGGTCAATTCCGTCTGCGACGAGCCCGGCGATCAATGCTTCGCCGATATTCCCGCCGCCGATGATTGCGATTCGAGTCATGCCCTCCAGGTTGCCAGCCTGGCGCGTCGATTGCAGCGCTTGCGTGCAGCTCCCCCGTTTTCGGTGGTCTCGCATCCCGTTGTGAGGGCGTCGCCCTCCGGCGCCACAGCACCTCGCCCGAACGTGGCGAGTCACCCAAAAAGAAAAGCGCGCCTCGCGGCGCGCAGAAACTTAGATGCTCATGATCAGCCGTGGGCCGATGGTGAGCACCAAGCCCACCACGAAGGTGAGGATCATGATGAGTTTGTCGCGGTGGCGCAGCAGTGCGTGCACCACGCCGACCATCACGAGCGTCACCGCGAGGGCGAGCACCAGCACCAACACCGCTGGCAGGGAGCCCCACAGGAGCTTGAAGCCCAGGAACACGCCAATGCCGACCAGGATGGCCGCGATGGCCTGGCCAATGAGGGCTGGCCAGGAGATGGTGTCGTCCTCGTACTCGATAACCTCGTCTTCGCCGAGGGTGCGCTGCAGCTCTTCGAGCTCCTCAGGGCTGTGGAACTCCTCCGGATCGGGCTCCTCTCCCTTGCGCTCCGCATCAGAGCCCTGCGTGGCGGAGGCAGTGCCGGCAGCGCCGGCGGTGGCAGCAGCCGCTGCGGCCCCGGTGCCAGAGCCCTTCTGGTCAGCGTCCTTGCGATCAGCGCCCTTGGCCGGCGCCTTCGTAGCCGAAGCGTTCTTCGCCGCAGGCTTCTGCGCGGCCTCGGTGCCCTCAGCCTGATCCGCGGTGACCTTTGTGATCAGGGCCGTCTGCTCGGTGGACGGCTCGGTGCTCTTCTTTGCCTGCGCGGTCTTATCTGTGACAGCCGGGATCTCGGAGGTCTGTTCCTCCGGACGCTGTGCCGGAACCTCGCGGCGGTCGACAATCGCGGAGCCAGCGGCAGCCGCATTCTTGGGCTCAGACTTCGTCTGCTCGGCCTTCTTTTGCTCGGCCTTCTTTTGCTCAGCCTTCTGGGCCGCTGCCTTCTTGGTCGCAGCCTCTTCTTCGGCCTTCTTCGCTGCGGCCTTTTCCTCAGCTTCCTTCTTGGCAGCAGCTTCCTTGGTCTTCTTCGCCTTCTCGGCTTCTGCCTGCTTGAGCTTTTCAGCCTCAGCCTTCTTGGCCTTCTCCTCAGCCGCCTTCTTCGCTGCAGCCTTCTCCTCGGCGGCCTTCTTTGCGGCAGCCTCCTTGGCCTTCTTAGCTTCAGCCTCTTCGGCGGCCTTGGTCTGCTTGGTCTGCTCAGACTTCGCCGTCTTTTCAGCCTTATCGGCCTGCTTTACCCCGGCCTCAGCCCGATCGGGCGTGGGCTGCTCACGCTCGTCAGCGCCCGGTGCGGGCGCGGTGGAAGCTTCGCTCTCGGTGTCCTCGACGACCGGGATCGCGCCGGTCAGCTCGGCAACGGAAATGCCACCCTCGTCGAGGCTGCGACGGCGCCGGCGGCGGCCGCTATCAGAAGAGGTGCGACCGCTGCGGGCGAGCAGTTCCGCGACCGTAAGCTTCTCACTCATCGAATGTTCCCATCAATGTCCACGTGAACATACAAATAACTGTTTCGCATAGTATACGAAGCGCTATTTTTGGTTTTGTTCATTCCACACCCTAATGGCGCTAGGAAACTAAGAAAAATCTTCGAAAGCCACGTCCGTGTGGTGGAAGATCATTCCCTCACGCAACGCCCACGGGCAAATATCCAAGGAATCCAGGTCCAGCTTGCGCATCGCCGCCTCCGCGACCAGCGCGCCAGCCACCACCTGGTGGGAACGTTCCTGGCTCACTCCCTCCAGCTCCGCGCGGTCCGCCGCGGTCATGCGGGAGATGAAAGCGATGAGCTGCCGCAGGCCAGGCTGGGTCAGGGTTCGCTTCACCCGTGGCCCCGCGGAGCTCGGCGCCGCACCGGTCAGGCGGGCGAGCATGCGGAAGGTCTTGGAGGTTCCCACCGCCACGTCGATGGGGCCGGCATCCTGGAATTCCTTGATATTGGCGTCCAGCTGCTCCTCGATGAATTCCCGCAGGTTCTTCACGGACTTCCGGGACGGCGGATCGCTGTCGAACCATTCCCGGGTCAACCGGCCCGCGCCCAGATCCAGGCTCAGCGCCACGTCCGGGCTCTCCGTGGTCCCCACGGACATCTCCAGGGAACCGCCGCCAATGTCGAGGTCGCAGATACGGCCAGCCGACCAGCCATACCAGCGGCGTACCGCGAGGAAGGTCAACCGGGCCTCTTCCTCGCCCGTGAGGATTTGCAAACGCACGCCGGTAGCATCCTCGACGGCATCCAGCACCTTCTCGGAATTATTCGCGGAACGGATCGCCGACGTCGCAAACGGCAACAGCTCCTCACAGCGGAACTGTTCCGCCATCTCCGAAGCCAGCCCCACGCCGCGCGTGAGCTTATCGATCCCCTTCGAGTTGATGTTCCCCTTCTTCGAGAGGTACTCCACCAACCGCATGGGGGTTTTCCAATTACTCATGGGAGTTGGCGGGCCACCGTACTGGGCATCCACAACCACGAGGTGAACCGTATTACTGCCAACGTCCAAGACACCTAATCTCACGTTTTCAGCCTATCGGGTCTACGGTGGATTGCGTGAGAAATAGCGAGCCAAATTCCCCCCATCCCATCGCGTCCGGCTATCCAGACGGCACCCCAGCTGACCTTTCGGTACGCCGCGGCGTCGAGCTGCCCGGCGATTACCCCCGCGAATGGCTGGAATTCATCAACCCGGCCGACTCCGAGCACATCATCCAGATCGACCTGACCTGGCTGATGTCCACCTACCGCTGCCGTTTCGGTACGGAGGCCTGCCACGGCATCGACGTCGCTGCCGACCCGGGCGTGGCCTGCTGCGTCCACGGTGCTTTTCTTACGGACGACGACGACCGCGCCAACCTCAACCGTGTGGTTCAGGAGCTCAGCCCCGAGCAGTGGCAGCTCTATACGCCTGGTGAAACCCCGGGAGAGAAGGAGCAGGCTGACGGGGAACTCGAGCCGTGGCTCGAGTGGGACGAGCTGGAAAACGACGAGGGCGAGATGGAGCCCGCGCTGAAGACCAAGACCGTCGACGGCGCCTGCATCTTCGCCAACCGCGCGGGCTTTGAGGGCGGCATCGGCTGTGCGCTGCACATCTGGGCGACCGAGAACGGCGAGTCCATCGTGGACTCCAAGCCGGAGGTCTGCTGGCAGGTACCGCTGCGTCGCTTGGAGGACTGGGAGACCCGCCCCGATGGCCAGGAGATGCTGCGCACCACGATCACGGAGTACAACCGGCGCGCCTGGGGCGACGGCGGGGCGGACTTCGACTGGTGGTGCACCACCGACCCGAATTGCCACGCGGGTAGCGCCGAGGGGCAGGGCGGGCCGGCCGACGCGATGTGGCGCACCCACAAGGACGAGCTGGTGGAGCTCATCGGCGAGGAGTCCTACGAGGTGCTGGCGGAGCACTGCGAGGCCCTCGAGGCGCGCGCCGCGGCCACCGGCGAGCAGAACGAGGCGGGCACCCCGCTGGCACCCAGCGGCTTCCCACTGCTGACGATCCACCCGGCGACCCGGGCGGCCCGCGAGCGCAAGCTCTAGTACGCCCGCTCAATCGCGCTTCAGTGGGGGCTCCCGCCCC
>DWUR01000147.1 GCA_019120635.1 Candidatus Corynebacterium intestinavium
GGGATGGGGACACGTGCGTCGCGTCTCGACGCCGGAGGACGGACGCATCGTCCGCGTCGAACTCACCCAGCACGGCAAAGAGGTCGCAACCAAGGCCAACCGCGCCCGCGACGAGGTGGTTGCCGCAGCCCTCGAGCAGCTTTCCGAGGAGCATCGCACGGCTCTTCACGAAGGAATCACCATCCTCCGCGGGCTTGCCGAACAACTACTCAAGTCTGACTTGGGCAAGTAGCTCGCAGCCAGCACCAGCTCGTCGGCATTCCACCGGCAGCACCAGGGGTATAACCCCTGAGAAGCAGCATTCAGCTTCGCCAGAAACGTGACGCAGCGTACACTCGAGGTACTGTTCAACAATTTCTGGAGGAGCTGATCCTTTTGACCTCCGCACAGTACATCGACTTAAACGCCGATCTCGGAGAATCAAACGCCGGCAACCCGGTGAGTGACGACGCCGCCATGATCCGCGTCGTCTCCTCTGCGAATACCGCCTGTGGCTTCCACGCCGGCGACCCGCACGACATCGCTAAGACCCTCGAGGCCGCCGCCGAGCGCGGCGTGACCATCGGAGCCCACGTCGGCTACCGCGATAAGACCGGCTTCGGCCGCCGTTTCATCGACTACACCCCCGCCGAACTCGCCGACGAGGTGCTATACCAAATCGGCGCCCTTGACGCGCTGGCCCGCTCCCAAGGCACAAAGGTCTCCTACGTCAAGCCCCATGGCGCGCTCTACAACACGATCGTGCACCACGAGGCCCAAGCCCAGGCCGTCGTCGACGGAGTGAAGGCATTCGGCGACCTACCGCTACTGCTGCTCCCCGGCTCCGTCGCGATCGAGAAGGCCGAGGCCGCCGGACTGCGTGCCGTCCGCGAGGCCTTCGCCGACCGCAATTACAACCCGGATGGCACCCTGGTCTCCCGCCGCGAATCCAACGCCGTCCTCCACGACCCGGACGCCGTGGCCGAGCGCGTCCTCCGCCTCGCCACGGAAGGCACCCTCAACGCAGTGGACGGCAGCGAGATCAGTATCGGAGCCGAATCCGTGTGCATCCACGGGGACTCCCCCGGCGCGGTTGCCATGGCCGAGCACATCGCCACCCGCCTGGATAGCGAAGGCATCGCAGTGAGGCCCTTCCTATGACCGACACACCACTAGCTCCGCGCACCATTCACCGGGCTGGCACGCGTGCCCTCCTGGTCGACCTACCCGACCTCGCGGAGGTTATGACCTGGCACGCAGCACTGACGGCCCAGCCGCTGGCCGGGCAGACCTCCGTCATCGCCGCAGCGCGTACCGTGCTGCTGGAGTTCGCCACACCACGCGATACCCAGCGCGCCGTGGACACGCTGGCAGGGTTTTCCCCCGCTGCCGCTGGCCAGTCCACCCCGCGCGAAGTCGCGATCGACGTGATCTACGACGGCGAGGACCTGAACAGCACCGCCGAGCACCTGGGCATCAGCGCCGAGGAGCTCATCAACCGTCACACCAGCCAGGCCTGGATGGCCGCCTTCGGTGGCTTCGCGCCCGGCTTCACCTACTGCGTGCCCACCGACGCCGAAACCACCGAGAGCGCCGAGAACTTCGAGTGGAGCGTGCCCCGGCGCGCCAACCCCCGCACCGCGGTCCCCGCGGGCGCGGTCGGCCTGGCAGGCGAGTTCTCCGCCGTCTACCCTCGCCAGTCCCCCGGCGGCTGGCAGCTAATCGGACACACCGAGACCCCCATGTGGGACCCGAGCGCCGAGCACCCAGCACTACTCAATCCCGGCGATATCGTGCGCTACCGCGCGGTCCGCGCGGAGGCCAGCGGCGCGGCTTCTTCGGCGCCCACCGCCTCCTCGCACACAGGCGCCAGCAAGGCAGCCTCCAAGCACACCCGCACCCCGGCGGCGATCCCTGGTCGCCCGGTCGCGACCCTCACGGACGCCGGCCTGCTCAGCCTCGTGCAGGACCGCGGCCGCCCGGGCCACGGCGATATTGGCGTGACCCGCTCCGGCGCGCTCGACCGAGCCAGCGCCCGCGCAGCCAACACCGCGGTGGGCAACCGCTCCAGCGCCGCCGTGATTGAGAACATCGGCGGACTGCGCATCACCGCGAACGTGGACACCGTCCTCGCCGTCACCGGTGCGGAGGCCACCGTGGAGGTCAACACCCGCAGCGGCCACAAGGCAACTAAGGCCCTCGCGCAGCCGATCGGGCTGCTCGCGGGAGAGGAGCTCGCCGTGCGCCCCACCGGCACCGGGGCGCGTAACTACGTGGCGATCCGCGGCGGCCTCGCCACCGACACCGTCCTCGATTCCGCCGCGAGCGACGTCCTATCCGGAATGGGGCCGGCACCACTTGCGGACGGCGACCTGCTCAAGGCCGGGCGGGCCACGCGCACCGCGGTGGACCCCACCATCCTCAACCCGGCGGACAGCACCAACACCGCAACCCTGCGCTGCGTCCTCGGCCCCCGCAACGACTGGTTCGCCGAGCAGACCGTGCGGGACTTCCTCAGCACAAGCTGGGAAGTCTCCGGCCAGTCCAACCGCATCGGGCTGCGCATGACCGGCCCCGAGGGAGCCGAACTGACCCGCGAACGCGAGGAGGAGCTGGCCAGCGAAGGCATACTGCCCGGCTCCATCCAGGTCCCGCCAAATGGCCTGCCTGTCCTCTTTCTCGCCGACCACCCCGTCACCGGCGGCTATCCCGTCATCGCGACGGTCATCCCAGAGGACATGGACGCCGCCGGCCAGCTCCCACCCGGCAGCGCCGTCAACTTCCGCGCCATCGATCCCGATACGCTGGCAGAACTTCCGATCAACCCCACCGACCAGAACACCGAGCTCCAGGAGGAAGAACAGTGAGCACCTTCTACAACGAACAACCGACCCCAGCGCTGCCGCTGAAGAAGGTCCTCATCGCCAACCGCGGCGAAATCTCCGTGCGCATCGCGCGCGCCGCTCGCGACCTGGGCATCGAATCGGTCGCGGTGTACTCCGACGCAGATGCGGATAACCAGCACCCCTCCTTCGCCGACGAGGCCTACCCGCTGCGCGGAGAGTCCGCCGCCGATACCTACATGAACATCCCGGCGCTGCTGGACATCGCGGCCCGCAGCGGCGCGGACTGCGTTCACCCGGGCTACGGCTTCCTCGCCGAAAACGCCGACTTCGCCCGCGCGGTGCAGGACGCCGGCCTGGTGTGGGTCGGCCCCTCCCCGGAAGCCATCGAGACCCTCGGCGATAAGGTCGCGGCCCGCCAGCTGGCTACCAAGGTAGGCGCCCCGCTGGCCCCCGGCACCGACCAGCCGATCGAGAGCTGGGAGGAGGCCCGAGACTTCGCCGCAGAACACGGCATGCCGATCGCCATCAAGGCGGCCTTCGGCGGCGGTGGCCGCGGCCTGAAGGTCGTGCACGAGGAAGCCGACATTGAGGAGGGCTTCGCCTCCGCAGGACGCGAGGCCAAGGCTGCCTTCGGCCGCGGCGAGTGCTACGTGGAGAAGTTCCTCACCAAGCCCCGCCACGTCGAGGCACAGGTCCTGGCAGATACCCACGGCAACGTCCGCATCGTCGGCACCCGCGACTGTTCCGTCCAGCGCCGCTTCCAGAAGCTCGTCGAGGAGGCACCGGCGCCGTTCCTGACGGATGAGCAGAACACGTCCATCTACGAGGGAGCCCGCGAGATCTGCCGCGAGGCTGGCTACACGGGCGCGGGCACGGTGGAGTTCATCGTCGCTGAGGACGGCACCGTCTCCTTCCTCGAGGTCAACACCCGCGTCCAGGTCGAGCACCCGGTCACCGAGGTGGTCTCCGGGGTGGACATCGTCCAGGAGCAGTT
>DWUR01000148.1 GCA_019120635.1 Candidatus Corynebacterium intestinavium
TCGTTTAGGGCCGAGAAGTAGACCAGATGGTCTAAGTAAAAGTGCAGGTAGAGGGCTTTTTCTTGGGGGCGCTTTTGCGCTTCTATTGCATGTGCCACGATTCCCGCCTAGTATGTGCCCTAATCCTAGACCGAGCGGTCTGTCTGGCTTTCTACTCTCTCCGAGAGGGAAGCCGGGCTCTCCGCACGGCAGAACAAACGACGACAAACACGACGACAAGAACCCACCGAGGAGCCGCAGTGCCGGAGCGCAATTCCCAGGCAGGCATCACTCAACAGGGCCAGCCGCTGTTGAGCCTCAACACCCACAACGAGAACTGGCGTGACCCCGAGGTCAGCCCCGCCCAGCCAGATGGGCAGCCTGCCCAGACCACAACCACCCCGATCCCCGACGACCGCCGCAGCTACCACGAAGAGCTGGTTGCCACCTGGAAGGACGAGCTGGAAAACGCCAGCGCCGCAGAGATTCTCTCCTGGGCAGCCGAGAAACTCGACGGGCCCGTGGCCATCACCCTCAGCATGCAGGACACGATCCTCGCCGAGCTGGCCCAGCAGGCCTTTGATGGCCAGCAGGCCGATGCCGAGCTCGTCTTCCTCGACACCGGGTACCACTTCCCGGAAACCCTCGACACCGCCGCCGCCGTCGAGGACCGTTACAACCTTCCGCTGCGCCGCATCACCCCAACCCTGAGCCGCGCGGAGCAGGACGACGTGTACGGGCCGAACCTGTACCAGCGCAACCCCACGGCTTGTTGCCGAATGCGCAAGGTCGAGCCCCTCGCGAGGATGCTCGACCCCTTCGAGGCGTGGGTCTCTGGCGTCCGCCGCGTCGACTCCCCGGTGCGTGCGAACACCCCCGTCATTGAGGTGGACCGCACCGGCCGGTTGAAGCTCAACCCGATCGCGGCATGGACCGACGACGACGTCCAGCGCTTCATCGAAGACAACGACCTCATCATCAACCCACTGACTAAGCAGGGCTACCCGTCCATCGGCTGCGCCACCTGCACCCTGCCCGTCGCCGAGGGGGAGGACCCCCGCTCCGGACGCTGGGCAGGAACCAACAAAACAGAATGCGGACTACACGTATGAGCACCACGACTACCACCCCAGAACAGACCAACGCAGAACAGACCAACGCACCACAGAACACCGAGCTCTCCAGCCCGCACCTCGCGGAACTGGAAGCCGAATCCCTCCACATCCTCCGGGAGGTCGCCGGCCAGTTCGACCGCCCGGCACTGCTTTTCTCCGGCGGCAAGGACTCCGTCGTCGTCCTGGAGCTAGCCAAGCGGGCCTTCCACCCCGCGCCAGTGCCCTTCGAGCTGCTGCACGTGGACACCGGCCACAACTTCCCGGAGGTCCTCGAGTTCCGCGACCGCATCGCCGCCGATCCGCGCATCAACCTGCACGTCGCGCACGTTCAGGACTGGATCGATAGCGGCGCGCTGCAGGAGCGCCCGGACGGTTCCCGCAACCCGCTGCAGACCGTCCCTCTCGTCGAGACCATCCAGCAGCGCGGTTACGACGCCGTCCTCGGCGGCGCTCGCCGTGACGAGGAAAAGGCGCGCGCCAAGGAGCGCGTGTTCTCCATCCGCGATGGCTTCGGGGGCTGGAACCCCCGCCGCCAGCGCCCCGAGCTGTGGGGCCTGTACAACGGCAAGCTGCAGGCCGGTGAGAACATGCGCGTCTTCCCGATCTCCAACTGGACCGAGGCCGACGTGTGGCACTACATCCGCGACCGCAAGCTCGAGCTGCCGCCGATCTACTACTCCCACCAGCGGGAGGTCTTCAACCGTGGCGGCATGTGGCTCTCCGCCGGCGAGTGGGGAGGTCCTCGCGAGGGCGAGGAGACGGTCACCAAGACGGTCCGCTATCGCACCGTGGGCGACATGTCCTGCACCGGCGCGGTTCTTTCCGACGCCACCACCCCGCAAGAGGTGATCGAGGAAATCCTCACCTCCACCACCACCGAGCGCGGCGCCACCCGCGCCGACGACAAGCTCTCTGAATCCGCCATGGAAGACCGCAAGAAGGAAGGCTACTTCTGATGACCGCCCCGACCACCCTCACCGAATCCACCACGACCACCGGGGCCGATCAGGCGAGCGCAACCACGGCGACGTCCTACGAAGAAGCCCCGACCCTGCGCCTGTGCACCGCAGGCTCCGTCGACGACGGCAAGTCCACCTTCGTGGGCCGCCTGCTGCACGACACCAAGTCCATCCTGGCTGACCAGCTGGAGTCCGTGGAGCGCGTCTCCGCCGCCCGCGGCCTGCAGAACCCTGACCTCTCGCTGCTGGTCGACGGCCTGCGCGCAGAGCGTGAGCAGGGTATTACCATCGACGTGGCCTACCGCTACTTCGCCTCCGACCGCCGCAGCTTTATCCTCGCGGACACCCCGGGGCACGTGCAGTACACCCGCAACACCGTCACCGGCATGTCCACCTCCGACCTGGTGGTCATCCTCGTCGACGTCCGTAACGGCGTGATCGAGCAGACCCGCCGCCACCTCACCGTCGCCGCCCTGCTGGACATCCCGCAGGTCGTCGTCGCCGTGAACAAGATCGATGCGGTGGACTACTCCCAGGAGGCCTTCGAGACTGCCGCGGGCCAGGTGCGCGAGCTCGTTGACGAGCTGCGTGGCGCCTTCGGCGAGGAGAAGCTGCCGGTCGTGGACATCGTCCCGATCAGCGCGCTGGTGGGCGACAACGTCGTCTCCAAGTCCGAGAACACCCCGTGGTACGAGGGCGAATCCGTGCTGACGATCCTCGAGGACGCCCGTCCCGCCGCCGTGGCCACCGAGGGGTTCCGCTTCCCGGTGCAGTTCGTCATCCGGGACCACGCCACCGACTACCGAGGCTACGCCGGCCGCATCACCTCCGGCGAGGTCGCGGTCGGGGACACGGTGCACGCTGGCTTCCGCAGCTCCCGCGTCGCTGGCATCGACACCCCGGACGGCCCGCAGCAGCGTGCCACCGCCGGGCAGTCCGTCACCCTCCGCCTGGAGGATGAGCTGGACATCTCCCGCGGCTCCATCCTTTCCGACGAGACCCTGCCCGAGCCGGTCACCCAGTTCTCCGCCCTGGCCTTCCACCTGGCGGATGCTCCGGTGCGGGTCGGTTCCAACCTGCTGCTGCGCTACGGCCCGGCAGAGGTACGCGCCCGCGTGCTCGGCATCGACGAGCAGCTGAGCATCGCCGATGGCGCGGCTGCGGAGGCAGGGGAGGCCGGGGAGCCGGCCACCGCCCTGGAGCAGAATGACGTCGCCCGCATCCGCGTGGCTGTGGCCGACCCGCTGGCGGTGGAGGCCTACGTCCGGGGCGGGCAGACGGGCTCGTTCCTGCTGATCAACCCCTCGACCGGGGACACATTGACCGCGGGCTTGGTGAGCAGCTGATGTTTAGCGAGTCTTTCGCCCAGCCTGAGCCGGTGATCGTGCTGGCTCACGGCTCGCGACGCCGCGGCGCCGAGGATGTTGTGCACGCGATTGCCCGCGAGGTCGGTGCGCGTGCCGCCTTCCTGGACTTCTCCGAATTCACCTTGGACGCCGTGGTCGGAGAGCTGCGAGCCGCTGGTCACCGTCGGGCTGTCGTCATGCCCTTGCTGTTCACCAGCGCCTTCCATCTGCGGAAGGACGTCCCGGCGGCCATCGCGGAGGCGGAGCGGAACCACGGGGTGGCCCTGCGAGCCACCGAACCGATTGGTTTGGGCGCTGATGTGGCTGAGCTCCTCGTGGCTCAGTGGCGAAAGGCTCACGGCCACCGCGCGGTGGCCACTTCGGTGGGCGACGCGGTGGTGTACGCTGTCGGATCCTCTGTGCCGGGCGCCAACGAGGCGGTCGAGGATTTGGCCGCCGAAGTCGGCCGCTTGCTGGGGATTCCCGCGCGGGCGATCTTCGCCACCGGCGGGGGAATCAGCGTGGCCCAGCACCGCGAGGAGCTGGATCGGCGCGCTGGGGCGCAGGCCGCACCCACCGCGGTACTGCCGCTGTTCTTCGCCCCGGGTCTGCTGCTGGATAAGGCCACAGATGTGCCGGGCACGATCGCTGCGGGCCCACTCGGCACCGCGATCGCCCCGCTGGTGACCGCACGGGTCGCCGTCCTGACCGGCACGGCGCCCGCTGGTGCCGCGGCTAGCCACTGGGCTACAGAGAGGGTGCCGGCATGAGGAAGATCCTGCTTTTCGCCATTGCTGGTCTGGCTGCACAGCTCGTGGACGGCGCCCTGGGTATGGCCTTCGGCGTTACCGCCACGACGGTGCTGCTGATCACCGGCATCGGCCCCGCCGCGGCCAGCGCCGCCGTGCACATCGCCGAGGTGGGCACGACCGCCGCCTCTGGTACGGCCCACTGGAAGCTCGGCAACGTTCACTGGCCCACCGTTTTGGCCCTCGGCGTGCCGGGTGCGATCGGCGCCTTCCTAGGAGCGACGGTGCTCTCCAGGATCTCCACCGCGGCCGCCGAGCCAGTGGTGACGAGCTTCCTGCTCCTGCTCGGATTGTGGCTGCTCTTCCGCTCGATCTTCCTTTCCAGCGCCAAGCAGGCGTCGAAGACTAAGGAAGAAAAGCAGCGGGACGCCGCGCGCCGGGCACCTCGTACCCGCATCGGCCTGGGTGTTCTGGGGATCACCAGTGGATTCCTGGACGCCAGCGGTGGCGGCGGATGGGGTCCCATGACCACCTCCACGCTGCTGACGGTCGCCAAGACTCAGCCGCGCAAGGTGATCGGCACGGTCAGCGCCTCGGAGTTTCTCGTTTCTATTGCGGCATCTGCGGGGTTCATCTTCGGGCTGGGCCCGCAGTTCCTGTCCCTGTGGCAGCCGGTTGCTGGCTTGTTGGTCGGCGGAGTGATTGCCGCGCCGATCGCGGC
>DWUR01000149.1 GCA_019120635.1 Candidatus Corynebacterium intestinavium
GAACGACGAGGGTGCTGCCCGCGACGGCGGCAGCTTCGGCGGCGCTGAGGATGAGACGCGCATCATCCGCCCGGAGCAAGGGCCGGATCACGGGACAGATCACGCTGCCGCCGATCAGTTCGACACCCAGTACCTCCCGGACGGGATCGGTGACTACCCCGACCACGGGGCCGCGCAGTACCCGCCGCACAACGCAGCCGGGCAGCCGGATTATCAGAACGGGCAGCCTCCCCAGTACCGCCACGATCAGCCCCAGTACCAGCAGGGTCCACCCCAGTATCAGCAGGGTCCGCCGCCGGGCTATGCCGCCGGCTACCCGGGGCCGCAAGGACCAGGACCACAGCAGGGCTATCGGCAGCCGCCGAATGGCTACCCGCCGCGCCAGCCGCAGCAGCACGGCAACCCCCAGTTCAGTGGCGGTGCCCCTGGGCAGAACGCTCAGGGCAAGCGGCGCACCCCGGTGGGGCCAATTCTGGGGATTCTGCTGGTCATCGCCCTGCTGATTGGCGGGTTCATGTGGTGGAATAACCGTTCCGATGAGGCGGCGGACGACGAGACCTCGAGCTCCACGACCGCCACCACCACCGTCACCACCGAGCCGAGCACCGAGGCGCCGGAGACACAGGAGGAGCCCAGCCGCGGCCCCAACCTGGATGATCTGCGTAACCGCCTCGGCGGCCGCGATAACCAGGATCCGGGTGGCCAGCCGGGCGGGGACACCAACCCCGCGCCGGAGGGCAATAACCCGGGCAACGGCACCGGCGGCATCGAACTGCCCGACACCGACCAGCTCGAGCAGGACCTGCGCAACCGCGCCGACGACCTGCTCAACCAGCTGGGCTAGTGCCCAGCGCCTGCCCGCGAGCCGTTGCGGCGCGCCCCCCTGGGCAAGCTTGAGAAGGTGAGAGTGGCTCAGAACTCCTGAGAACGACCTAGAGCGTCGGGGTCTCGCCCCGAAGCTCCTTGATCCGTTCCTTCTCGGCGGCGAGCACCTCGCTCATGACCTGCTGGTCCGTAATGTCCATGGCCTCCGGGTTCTGCTGGGCCGCCACCGAGTCGCGGGCATAGGAATCGAAGAGCTCCCGCTTGGTTGCCAGCAGCAGGTGTAGTCGCTCCTCCACGGAGTCCGGGGTGAGCAGCCGGTGCACTTCCACCGGGTTGATCTGGCCCATCCGGTGGGCGCGCGCGATGGCTTGCGCCTCGACCGCCGGGTTGAGCTGCGGTTCGATGAGCACCACGTGGTTCGCCGCCTGGATATTCAGCCCCTCGCCGGCAGCGTTGATCTGCGCGACGAGCACCGCGCCGGGCTCGGCTGCGGTGAAATTATCCACCGCCTGCTGGCGTTCCTGGTGGCTCACCCCGCCCGCGATCGGGCCGAATGCGCGGTCGCCGAGGCTGTCCATGAGGTGATCGAGCACGCCACGGAAGTACGTGAACACGATCGTCTTATCGTCGTCCAGGCCGTCCGTGAGCAGCTCGGCGAAGCGCTCCATCTTCGCGGAACCCGGCCCGCTGAAGCTCTGCCGCATCTGCATGAAATTGCCCGCCTCGACGGCCTCGTTGTACTTCTCACGGTCAGCCTCGACGGCCTCGATCCATTCCTCCGTCTGGGTCAGCGGTGGCAGCTCGGCGAGGACGTCGCTCTGGTTGCGGCGCAGGTAGCGGCGCGCGACGACGGTGCGGAACTCACGCGCGCTCCTGCGTGCCTTCTCGAGCTTGGGCGCTAGCTCGGGGTCGAGGTAGCCCAGCAGCGTCTCCATCTCGGCGACTCGGTTTTCCAGCGGGGTGCCGGAAAGATAGGTGACGACGTGCGTTCGTGCGGTCAGTTCCCGTACGCCCTGGGCTTGCTTGGACTTGGGGTTCTTCGCCCGGTGTGCCTCGTCGACGACGAGGGCGCCGTAGTTAAGATCGCCGGTCATGACCGTCGAGTCCCCGCGCACCTCGGGAAAGCCCACGATGGCCACCCCGCCCCGGTTGCCGAAGGCCTCGTAGGCGGCGTCCTTGTACGGGCCGGCGATGATGTGGGGCTCAAGATCCGTGAATTTTTTGATCTCTCGCTCCCAGTTGATGCGCAGGCTGGGCGGGCAGACCACCAGAAAGTGCTTCTCGCCGCGGGCAGCGAGGTGGGCGAACACCGCCAGGGCCTGCATGGTTTTGCCCAGGCCCATCTCATCGCCGATCAGGACCTTGCGCTGGGCAAGCGCGTACCTCGCCCCGAAGTCCTGGTAGCCGCGCAGGCTCGCGTGCAGCACGCCACGGAGGGTGATCTCCTCGATGGACTTGGCGATGTCCTCCGGCACGGCGGTGGCGGACTTGTCGTCGCCGAAGGCGTGGAACT
This sequence comes from Candidatus Corynebacterium intestinavium, assembly GCA_019120635.1. Lineage (GTDB taxonomy): Bacteria > Actinomycetota > Actinomycetes > Mycobacteriales > Mycobacteriaceae > Corynebacterium > Corynebacterium intestinavium. Next base: position 2,339 of record DWUR01000149.1, read on the forward strand.
CCGCCGCGCGGATGGCGTAAAGGTGCCACGCCTGCTCCGTGGACAGCGGGGCACCGCGGGTCGGGATCTTTGCGAGCTCTGCCTGCGTGATCAGGCGCGGACCATCGGCTGGGCGGGCCAGCGCGAATTCGCTGACGCCCTGCGCGTAGGCATCGAAGCCTTCCGGCAGTGCCAGGAATGGTCCTTCGAGCTGGGCTTCGCGTTGCTGCTCGCGGAACTGGAGGAGATCCGCCAGCGCGCGGACGTAGCCCGTGGATGGGCCCTTATCCCGGTAGTCGATGACCGCAGGCTGATCCGCGCGCATCTCTGCCGCGTAGCGCTTCGCCGCAGCGATTGCCTGCCGGGC
>DWUR01000150.1 GCA_019120635.1 Candidatus Corynebacterium intestinavium
TCTGCGCTACTTCGAGAAGCACGTGGATGCCGCCGCGCTCTCCCTGAACACTTCCACCGCCTGGACGGATGGCGAGGAGTTCGGCTTCGGCGCCGAGATCGGCATCTCCACCCAGAAGCTGCACGCCCGCGGGCCGATGGGCCTTCCGGAGCTCACGAGCACCAAGTGGGTGCTCACTGGTGAAGGCCAGACCCGCCCCTAGGCGACACAGCGCGCACCGGCCCCGCGACCCCGGTGCGCTAGCCTAAGCAGCATGACTAACACCCCGTCCCCGGCCACGGAGACCCCCGCGACCCCCGACTCGCCGCGCCGCGTCGGCGTCATGGGTGGGACCTTCGACCCCATCCACAATGGCCACCTGGTCGCCGCGAGCGAGGTCGCGGACCGCTTCGACCTGGACGTCGTCGTCTTCGTCCCCACCGGTCAGCCCTGGCAGAAGAAGGGTAAGCGGGTCTCCCCGGCAGAGGACCGCTACCTGATGACCGTCATCGCGACGGCCGCGAACCCGAGCTTCCGGGTCTCCCGGGTGGACATCGACCGTGGGGGGAACACCTACACGGTCGACACGCTGGCGGATATGCGCAAGATCTACCCGGACGCGGAGCTGTTCTTCATCACCGGCGCGGACGCGCTGAACCAGATCATCACCTGGCGGGACTGGGAATCCATGTTCGACCTGGCAAACTTCGTCGGGGTGACCCGGCCTGGTTACGAGCTCTCGATGCTGGACTCCCCGCTGGCCCGGGAAGTAGAAGCCGGGCGGCTGAGCCTGGTGGAGATCCCCGCGATGGCGATCTCCTCCACGGACTGCCGGGAGCGCGCGATGAGCGGCCGACCGGTGTGGTACCTCGTCCCCGACGGGGTGGTGCAGTACATCGCCAAGCACCGCATGTACGTGGATTAGGCGCCATTCAGCAACCCAAGGCGCCCCGCGCTGCCCGACGCGCCGGGAACAGGCGGAGCCCTCGCGGGTGCCCCGCTATCATGGGACCAGAGCATACTTCTTTAGAAAGGTTTCGCTTGACCGCACAACCAGAATCCATCGCCCTCGCCGGTCTCGCTGCCCAGGCGGCAGATGAGAAGAAGGGCGAAGACATCCTCGTCATCGACGTCTCCAACCGCCTGGCCATCATCGACTGCTTCGTGATCGTCACCGGCGATAACGAGCGCCACGTGCAGTCCATCGTTGACGAAGTCGAGGATCACCTGGCCGAAAATGGCACGAAGCCCCTGCGTCGCGAGGGACGCGGCGAGGGACTGTGGGTGCTGCTGGACTACGGCGACGTCGTCGTCCACGTACAGCGCCGCGCCGAGCGCGGGTACTACGCGCTGGATCGTCTCTTCCTCGACGCCCCGCAGATTGAGGTCGAGGGCGTTGAGCAGGTCGACCGTGGCGCCAACTGGGACCCGGATGCTGAGGTGGATGTCCTCGACGTCCAGACCATCGACGACCTGCCGCTGGCTGGTCCAGAGCCCGGCGCCGATGAGCTCTAAAACCAGCAAAAATCCAACACGACCGAGAAGAACAACGCCATGACCACTAACGCGAGCCAGCGCAGGCTCATCCTGATGCGCCACGGAGAGACGGAGTACAACTCCGCAGGGCGCATGCAGGGCCAGCTGGACACCCCGCTATCGGACGTCGGCCGGCAGCAAGCCCGCGACGTCGCTGCGGTGGCTCGCGACTGGAACGTCACGAAGGTGGTCGCCTCCGACCTGGAGCGCGCGGTGGAGACGGCGAGTATCGTCGCGGAGGCCTGGGGGCTGGACGTCGACGTTGACCCCCGGTTCCGGGAAACGCACCTGGGGGACTGGCAGGGCGGGTCCCACACCGAAATCGACGAGCAGTACCCCGGCCAGCGGGCGTATTGGCGCCATGATCCGCGATGGTCACCGCCGCGTGGGGAGACCCGGCTGGATGTGGCCGAGCGCACTGCCGCTGGGATCGCGGATCTCATGGCCTCCGATGCCTTCGACGGCACGGTGCTGGTGGTGGCGCACGGCGGGTCGATCGCGGCACTGACCTCGCGCTTGCTGGCCGTCCCGGCGGAGCACTACCCGGTATTCGCCCGGCTCGGCAATGCGCGCTGGGCCGAGCTGGTGGCGCGCCCGCACTTCCCGGTGACGGACCTGGGGGAAGGGCCACAGACCGCGCCCGCGGTGGACGGTTCGACCGTCCCGGAGGTGCCGGACGCCGAGTCTGAGTGGTGGCGCAGCCCGCGCTGGTACCTGGAGGGCTGGAACGTCGGAGTGCAGGTGTCGGGTCAGCAGCTGGATAATCCGGATGAAGGGGGAGCAGCACGGTGACCGTTCATGTGATCACAGACTCCGCCAGCTGCCTGCCCCGTGAGCTCGCTGACGCTGCGGGCGTGACGGTGGTGGACCTGTACACCTCGGGGCAGGGGGCAGAGAAGACCACCGCCGGGCTGGGGGCGCTGGAGCTGACCGCGAGTTATGCCCGTCTGCTGGAGCGCAGTGGGGACGAGGGCGTGGTCGCATTACACCTGTCCAAAGAACTCTCCTCCACGTGGTCCAACGCGGTGACTGCAGCCGGGGTGTTGGAGGGCAAGGTGCGCGTCGTGGACACGAACACGGCGGGTATGACGCTCGGTTACGCTGCGCTGGAAGCCGCGCGGGTGGCTCGTGCAGGAGGCAGCCTCGATGAGGTGGCTGATGCCGCGGACCGGGTGCTGGACACGGCCACCCTGTGGCTGTACGTGCACAAGATCGATAGCCTGCGTCGGGGTGGGCGCTTGTCTACCGCGCGCACGCTGTTGACCACCGCTCTGGCGATCAAGCCGATCCTTAAGCTTGCGGACGGGGAGCTGCAGCTGGCGGCGAAGACCCGCACCCAGTCCAAGGCCATGGCGAAGCTGGTCGAGATGACCAGCGAGGTCGTTGTCGCCGAAGCAGATGCCGCTGCCGAGGAGTCGCGGAAGCCCCGGCAGATGAAGATCGGGATCATGCAGTCGGAGGCGGTGGAGCCGGCCAAGCATCTCAAGCAGATGATCGAGGAGCGGTTAGCTGAGCTCCCGGCGGAGCTGATGGAACGGGCCCTGAAGCCGGAGAAGTCGAAGAAGTCCGAGAAGGCGGATAAGGCTGATAAAGCCGACAAGGCGACGAAGGCTGCGCAGGACGCCACGACGGAGGACGCCGTCGGCGGTGCTGCGGCTGAGCCGAAGCCGCCGGCCCTGCCCGAGGTCGACGTCGAGCTCTTCGAGGTTTCCGAAGGACTCGCGGTTCACACGGGTCCGGGCGCGATCGGCGTCGCCATGGTCTGCGTATAGCGCGCTGCATCCACAGGCCGGGGCTGTCCACAGGCTCCTGGGGTTTTGCCACGGGGGTTGCCTCCTGCTGCGGTGGGGGTGGGCGGCGACCGTGATTCGCTGGGCGGCATGGGAGGCAGTTTTCAACGCAAGCAGGATCACAGCGCGCTCCAGGAGCGGATCGCCGCGCTGACCCAGCCGATGCCGGGGCACGAGACGGCGCTTGTGGACTTCGAGAAGCGCTCCTGGTTGAGCGCTGCGTCGGCGAAAGTGCTGGTCGGGATCGTCGCCGCCGTGGTGATCGCGGTGGGTGGCATCGGATTGCTCACTCGGTCCGGTGGGCAGGCGCAGGAGGTCATCAACCCAGCGGGCAGGAACGTTAATAGCGAGGGCGCCGAGACGGTGCTGTCGGCAGATGGGGGCGGGGCTAGCGGCGCGGCGGCCAGCGATGGTGCTTCCGGTGACGGGGACGCTGGGGCCAACGCCACCAGTCAGAGCAGTGGGTCCGCTTCGTCGGCAGGGGACGGAAAGCAGGACGAGAACGCGGCAGTCGTCGTATCTGTCCAGGGCAAGGTGCGTAGGCCGGGGTTGCTCGAGCTGACAGGAAAGCAGCGGCTGGGCGATGCGATCAACATGGCCGGTGGAACGTTGCCCGGCGCGAATCTCAATAACGTGAATTTGGCTGAGAAGGTCTCCGACGGCCTGCAGATCGTTGTGGACCAGCACGGTTCCTATATACTGCGCCCCGGCGAGGCCGGGCCGGCTGGTGCGGGTGGCTCGTCGGGCGGAGCTGCCGGTGGCACGCCGACTGGTGGGGCTGCGGGCGGTGCGGCCGGGGGAGGCGGCGCTGGCGGGAAAATCAACATCAACTCCGCGGATGCCGCACAGCTCGAAACACTGGACGGGGTGGGACCTGCGACGGCCAAGGCGATCGTCGAATGGCGGGAGGCCAACGGCCCCTTCCGCTCCGTGGAGCAGCTCATGGAGGTCCGTGGCATCGGGCCGGGCAAACTCGCGGCGATGAA
>DWUR01000151.1 GCA_019120635.1 Candidatus Corynebacterium intestinavium
GGGTGAATCCGAAGACCACGCGCTCGGTGTGGATCGCGCTCAGGCCGTCCTTGAGGTACGCCGGGTTGAAGGCGATGGTCAGCGGCTCGCCGTGGAAAGCGCAGTTCAGGACTTCCTCGGCCTGACCGACATCGGAGCCGCCTGCGGACAGCGTCAGCGTGGACTCCTCGAAGTGCATCCGGATCTGGGAATTACGCTCCGCGACCAGCGACACACGGCGGATCGCATCCTGCAGCGGGGCGATTTCCACGGAGGCCATCGCGTTGTGGCGGGCCGGCAGCAGCGGACGGAACTTCGGGAAGTCCGCATCCAGCAGTCGAGTGGTGGTGCGGCGGGCGTCGGTGACGATGCCGAGCAGGCCGTCCGCGCCGATGTCCTCCCCCGAACCGATCGCGATCTCGATCGGGTCGTTGAGGCTGTGATCCAGGGTGCGGGCGGTGTCCGCCAGCGTGCGGGCCGGGATCAGCAGTTCAGCCTTCGCGTCGGCGGCCGCGGGGTTCCACTGGAAGCTACGAACAGCCAGGCGGAAGCGGTCGGTTGCTGCGAGAACCACATTTTCGCCCTCGATCTCCATGCGGATACCGGTGAGCATCGGGAGGGTGTCGTCCTTACCCGCGGCGATGGCTACCTGGCTGATGGCCTCGGTGAAGAGGTTGGGGTCGATGGTGCCGGTCACGGCCGGCATGTCCGGCAGGACCGGGTAATCCTCGATGGTCATCGCAGGAAGTTCGAAGCGGGAGTTGCTGCTGCGGACCAGAACCGTGGAGCCGGAGTACTCCATGGTGATTTCCTTGCCCGGAAGTGCGCCGACGATGTCGGATGCCAACTTACCGGCGACGAGGATGCGGCCTGGCTCATCAACATTGGCATTCACGCGCACGCGGGTGGAGACTTCCCGGTCGAAGCCCGACAGCTCCAGGCCATCGTCATCCGCGAGGATCATCACACCACGCAGGATCGGCTGGGTTGGCTTCGTGGGCAGCGCACGGGCGACCCATGCCAGTGCAGATGCGAAATCATCCTTCGCAACCGAGAAACTCACATTTTCTTGCTCCATGCTGAGCTGTCCCTCCGGTCAACGTTCATCGCCTTGAACGTGCTTCAAAACTTTGTCTTTTTCTTCGAGTCTCAAGAGTAGCCGACGCACCGGACACGGCCGAAGAAAGTGCGCTTGCTTGTTATTCGCTCCCCTTCGAGGCTTGGCATGGCTTCGCCGGGCAGACCGGGACTATGCACACCACCAATTTCTTCTCTCTTTGCCAATTGGGAAGTTCAGCAGTGTTAGTAGGGGGTGTGAAAACTGTGGAAAACATGTCATTTACCCACGCCGGGGCCCGAATCGGGGTGTGGGGTTCACGTGGACGACTCTGTGGATAACTGTGCCCAATTGTGGATAACTTTTGTCATTCGCGAGTTATCCACAGGTCATCCACCTGCGGTTTCCCAAGATCTAGGCAGTTATCCACAGAAACCCCAGGTCACGAGCTTCAACCTTGAACCACAACTTGATCCACCCGAAAATACAAACTTGTAATTACGCTTGTGGAAAACCCTGTGGACATGTGGATAACTCCGGAAAATCATGGTCAAAGACCTATTTTTATCCACATTCCGGGTGAGTTATCCACCGAATGCTGTGGATAACTGTGCACAACTGTGGATGGCCATCCCCCGAGCCCCCGGCGCTACCCCCAAGAATTTGCGTTTCCGCCCCGAAGCGCAACGCGGTGTGCCAGGCCCAAAAATCCAAGAATCCGGCTCCCCTGCCCCGCGCGGACGTCCCAAAATTGAAGGCCCCACCCCATGAATCGCCCCAAGAACCGCCTGCCGCAACCCCGACGGTCGCGTGGACGTCCCCAACCCTGCGGACGTCCACGAAGGAAGCTCGAGAAAGAAGGACTAACCCCGCGCCGCGGCCTTCGCGCGCTGCGTCAGCTCCTGGACCTCATTGAAGGTGACGCGATCCTCGGTCAGCTGCTCCCGGATGCGCCGCTCCGCGTGCATCACCGTCGTGTGGTCGCGGCCACCAAAGGCCTGCCCCAGCTTCGGCAGCGAAAGATCCGTCAGCTCACGGCACAGATACATCGCGATCTGGCGAGCCTGCACAAACCGTTTCGTGCGCCCCTTCCCCACCAGCTCGTCGACGGTGAGGTCGAAGTAGGAGGACACCACGTCGATGATGACTTGCGGGGTCATCTGCACATCGTCAACAGGCATGATGTCCCGCAGCGCGATCTCCGCAGCCTGCTTCGTGATCGGCTCCTTACCCAGGGAGCAATAGGCCGTCACGCGGATCAGCGCGCCCTCCAGCTCGCGGATGGAGGTCTCGTACTGGCTGGCGATCAGCTCGAGCACGTCCTCCGGCAGCGTGGTGCCCTCCGCGGCCGCCTTGCGGGAGAGAATCGCCATGCGGGTTTCCAGGTCTGGGGTTTGGACGTCCGTAATCAACCCGCCCTCAAAACGCGTGCGCAGGCGGTCCTCGAGCGTAGTCAGCTGCCGCGGCGGACGGTCGGAGGAGAGCACGATCTGCTTATTCGCCTGGTGCAGCGCGTTGAAGGTGTGGAAGAACTCCTCCTGCGTGGACTCCTTGCCCTGCAGGAACTGGATATCGTCCACGATCAGCATGTCCAGGTTGCGGTATTCGCGCTTGAACTCCTCGCGGCGGTCGTTGGCGATCGAGTTAATGAAGTCATTGGTCAGCTCTTCGCTGGACACATAGCGCACGCGCATGTCCGGCTGCAGTTCCTTGGCATAGTGCCCGATCGCGTGCAGCAGGTGGGTCTTACCAAGCCCGGATTCGCCCCAGATGAACAGCGGATTATAGGCGCGAGCTGGGGCTTCGGCGACGGCGCGACAGGCGGCGTGCGCGAACTGGTTGGAGCCGCCGATGACGAAGCTTTCGAAGGTGTACTTCTTGTTCAGCAGGGTGTCCGAGTCCCGGTCGCCCATGTCCGTGTCCACGGTTGGGGACGACGACGCCTCGGCGGGCACGAAGACCTCGTTGCGGGATTCTGGTTGGTGGGAGCTCTGGTGCTGCTGAGCCAGGCGCTCGGCAGCGAGGATGCGGGTGTGTTCATCCTGTTCTGGGGATTTGGTGGGCGCTGCGGGCTGGGTGGGCGCTGGCGGTTCTGCTGCTGGCGTGGGGGTGGACGGTGCCGGGGCGGACGGTGCTGGCGTGTGAGCCGCAGGGTGGGCTGCGGGAGCCTGCTGTCCGGCTGTGCCTTGCACGGTGTTGGCGCTGGCCGGCTGGGGTGTGTCCTCCGGCTCGGCTTCCCGGATGGAGAGGCTGAGGGTGACTGGGGATTGCAGGATGTCCCCGAGAACCTTTTCGATCGGCTCCGCGAGCGCGCCCTCCACGACCCCCTTGGACCATTCGTTTGGCGTGGTCATCACGGCGATCCCGTTGATGAAGAGGACGGGCTGGATCTGCCGGAGCACGCTGCGGGAGGAGGCGGAGAGTGGCGGGAACTGGGTGCCGTCGCCCTCGATCCACGCGTCGACGAGGCCATGCCAGATGGTGGCGAATTTTGTAGGATCCGCGGGATCTGGGGCGTGAGTCATGCGCGAGCCTTTTTCTTCTCTTCTGGGGTCGGGGGTAACCGTTAAGGACATTTCAATTTACACGTGAGTTCACACTGAACTCACATTTTTGCCCACAGCCTGATTTGGTGTCTGTTCTGGACTTCCACAGAGCTGTCCACACCTGTGGATAACTTGTCCATTGAGTTGTCCCCAATTTACCCCGCTCCTGTGGACAACTTCCAATTTTCAAGGAAAATGCCGTTGACCTGCGCAAACGAACCCTAAACCAGTGCTTTAACCTTCGGGGGTGGAGAAGTTATCCACAAGCTGTGTGGATTGACATTCCACTGTGTGTGATGATCAATCCACAAAACTGCAGCATTGCGCGGAGTTTTCCACGGGCCGCGATTTAAATGACACGCCTGTCATCCTGCGAAGATTTGGCTTTCGGCTCCCCCGCTGAGTATTCTTAAACGGTCTATGGCAACAGCCGACCTTGTATCGGATGCCGTTTTGGCCGGATGCTTTGCGTCGCCCACATTCCACAAGTGGCGCCGAAGCCCTGGCAACCACAAGTCCACCGGCGTGGACAGCGTGGCGTATAGCGCACCGCACGGGCGCAGTGGCAGGGAACACTCCCTGCCATCGCCCAATTACGGTGCCGCAGCGCTTCGCCTCCGCGCGTAGTTTTAAGGAGTGAAGTACCGTGTCGAAGCGTACTTACCAGCCTAATAACCGCCGTCGCGCACGCGTGCACGGCTTCCGCACCCGCATGCGCACCCGCGCAGGCCGCGCGATCGTGTCCGCACGTCGTCGTAAGGGCCGCAAGTCCCTGACCGCTTAATTGAGCGGGCGGCCAGCGTGGCCGCATACTCTCCCACCACGTGGGAAGCTCCGGCGCCTGCCACTCGGTGGGCGCCGTTTTTGCTGTAATTTCACCTTTATGCGGACCAAACTAGCCAGGTCCCGCGCACCCAACTGACCACGAAGGAGCCGCCCATGCTGGCACCGGAACACCGTCTCCGCTCCTCCGCGCTGTTTAGCACCGTGGTGAAGAAGGGTGCGCGCAAGGGCAGCCGCACCGTCGTCGTCCACCTCTGGACCCCGGAACCTGGCCCCGACGCCCCGCTGGAACTGACCGGCGGACCGCGAGCGGGCCTCATCGTCTCCAAGGCGGTCGGCAACGCCGTGGTCCGCCACGCTGTCTCCCGAAAGTTGCGCGCCGTCCTGGCCACCATCATCGACGACGACGCCACCGCGGCGTCCCCACAGCTGCAGGAGACCAGCTTCGTGGTGGTGCGCGCCCTTCCCGCCAGCGCGAAAGCTAGCAGTAAGGAGTTGGAGTCCGATGTGCGACGCTGCCTCTCCCGGCTCTCCCGCTGAGCACAGTGCTTCGCCCACTGGGGGCAGGGGACAGTCCACTGAGCACAGCTCACAGCCCGGCGCCGAACCCCGCCGCAACGCCGGCTCCCAGGCTGAGTTCGAGCCCGGCGCCGACAGCCGCACCGCGCGTCACCGCGTCACTGGCCGTGCCGTCCTGGCTCGCCGAGCAGTGTTGGCCTATCAGGATTTCCTTTCGCCCCTTAAAATGGGGCCATCATGCCGCTTCGAGCCGACCTGCAGTAATTACGCTCTCACGGCGTTGGAAAGGCATGGTCTGCTCAAGGGGCTGTTACTGTCAATAGGTCGGCTGTTGCGCTGTGCCCCTTGGCATCCGGGCGGGTGGGACCCCGTTCCGCCCCGTAAGCGCAGGGCTAAGCCCAAGCCTGAAGAGACTCCGCAAGATTTTGAGACGTCCGAAAAGTAGAGGATCCCTCCAGACGTGCTGAATTTTATTTATTATCCGATTTCAGCGGTCCTGTGGTTCTGGCACAAAGTGTTCGGCTATGTGCTTGACCCGGCCGCGGGCATTACGTGGGCGCTTTCCATCGTCTTCCTCGTGGTGACCATCCGTGTCCTGCTGGTCAAGCCCACCGCTAACCAGCTCCGCTCCTCGCGCAAGATGCAAGAGTTCCAGCCGAAGATGAAGGAACTCCAGCGCAAGTACGCCAATGATCAGCAGAAGCTGATGGTCGAGGTGCGCAAGGCGCAGCAGGAGATGGGTGTCCGCCCGATGGCGGCCTGCCTCCCGATGCTGGTTCAGATGCCGATCTTCATCGGCCTGTTCCACGTGCTGCGTTCCTTCAACCGCACCGGCGAGGGTGTTGGTCAGCTCGGCATGAGCATCGAGGAGACCCGTAACACCCCGAACTACGTCTTCGGCGTGGACGAGGTCCAGTCCTTCCTCGACGCCCGCCTGTTCGGCGCGCCGCTGTCCTCCTACATCTCCATGGACCCCTCCGGTTACGGCGCCTTCTCCCCGGCAGGCATCGCGCCGGACTTCACGAAGGCGAACATCATCGCCGTCGTCCTGCCGCTGATGCTGGGTGCTGCGGTGATCATGCACTTCACCGCTCGCCTGTCCCTGAACCGCAACAAGAAGCGTCAGGCGAATAATCCGAAGCCGGCGGCTGATGACCTGAAGGCCCAGCAGATGCAGATGCAGATGGACATGATGCAGCGCATCATGCTGTGGTTCATGCCGCTGCTGATCCTCGCCGGTGGTTTCCTCTGGCAGGTTGGTCTGGCTCTCTACATGTTCACCAACGGTCTGTGGACCTTCGTCCAGCAGCGCATCCTGTTCGGCATCATGGATAAGGAAGAGGAGGAGGAGCGCCAGGCGAAGCTCGAGGCCCGCCGCACCTCCGCCCCGAAGCCGGGTGCGAAGCCGCAGAACAATAAGAAGCGGAAGAAGTAACTCTGGCCTTCCGCTCCCAGCGTCGCACGGTTCGCCGTGTGGCGCTTTTTCTTTGCTCTATTCAGGGCTTCGATGTCCTCCCGTGGTTCCGCTCTCCCGTTTTGTTTCGGCGCCATGTCCGTCCGCTCACGCGCTCGCCGGAATCGTCCCTCTCCTTCGTTGCCGCAAGAGGTTTCCCCATCCAGTTTGTCCCTCCTTCGGGTCGCTGCCCGGCCAGCCCCACTTTCCTTTGGGACGGCCTCGTCTTCCCCTTCCCACCCGTTCTGGGAGAAAGTTGGGTTGTCGTCGAAAGCCACTAGAATGTTTCACGTGAAACATCGTGATTCTGACGCTTCGAAAAACCAGTCCCCCAACCCGGCCGCTGCGGACTCCAACAAGGGTGCCGCGGCTGGCGGCGGCTCTACCGGTGAGCAGCAGATCACGTCGCTGACGCCGGATAACCACGGAGGCGAGCTGCAGGTCGATGGGCTGCGCCCGGAGAACCTGGCTGGGGTCTTTGGCGACCGCGCTCCCCTGGCCGAGCGCTACGCCCAGTGGCTCGAGACCGCCGGCATCCAGCGTGGCCTCATCGGCCCCCGCGAGGTGCCGCGCATCTGGGATCGCCACATCATGAACTCCGCCGTTCTCGCAGAGATCATCGAGGACGGCGAGCGGGTCATCGACGTCGGTTCCGGGGCGGGCCTGCCAGGCATCCCGCTGGCCATCGCACGTCCCAACGTGAAAGTGCAGCTGCTGGAGCCCCTCCTCCGCCGCACGAAGTTCCTGGAGGAGGTCGTCGAGGACCTGGGCCTGGACAACGTCGAGGTCCACCGTGGGCGCGCGGAAGAAAAGGCAATCGTCCGGAAGCTTGCGGGCGCGGACGTCGTGACCTCCCGGGCCGTCGCACCACTGGGTCGCCTGTGCCAGTGGTCCCTCCCCCTGGCTCGTGTGGGAGGGCAGATGCGCGCACTGAAGGGCAGTTCGGTGGCTGAAGAGCTGGAGCGGGATAAGGCCCAGATTGATAAGGTTGGCGGAGGGAAACGCTCCGTGGTTGAGCTGGGCAAGGGCGTGCTGGAGGAATCCACCTTCGCCGTCATTGTGGAAAAGGCGCGCTAAAACGGGCGCCTCAGAGGAAATTGTTTCACGTGAAACATTGCACCGATCGCGAGGATCGCGACAGACGGAGGAAAGGTAGTGGCACCAATGCAGTGGGATGACACCCCGATCGCGCAGGCCGCTCGTCAGGCTGCCAAGATGCAGAACGCCCACAACCTGAAGCTTCCGAAGCCGGATAAGCCCCGGAAGATTACGATCGCGAACCAGAAGGGTGGGGTTGGTAAGACCACCTCCACGGTGAACCTCGCCTGGGCGCTGGGGCTGCACGGCCTCAAGGTCCTGGTCATCGACCTGGACCCGCAGGGTAACGCCTCCACCGCGCTGGATGCAGAGCACCGGATGGGAACCCCCTCCAGCTACGAGCTGCTCATCGGCGAGATGAGCGCCGCCGAGGTGATGCAGCAGAACCCGGTGAACGAGAACGTCTACACGATCCCGGCCACCATCGACCTCGCCGGCTCCGAGATCGAGCTCGTGTCCATGGTCCGCCGCGAATACCGCCTGGTTGATGCGATCAACGATGACTTCCTGGCCGAGCAGGGCTTCGACTATGTGTTTATCGACTGTCCGCCCTCTCTTGGCCTGCTGACCATCAACGCGATGACCGCGGTCAATGAGGTTCTCATCCCTATCCAGTGTGAGTATTACGCGCTTGAGGGCGTGGGCCAGCTGCTGAACAACATCTCGATGATCCGCGAGAACCTCAACATGGACCTGCACATCAGCGCCGTCCTGTTGACCATGTACGACGGCCGCACGAAGCTCTCCGAGCAGGTCTCCGAAGAGGTGCGGAATCATTTCGGCTCCGTGGTCCTGGACAATCACATCCCGCGCTCCGTCAAGGTGTCCGAAGCTCCGGGTTACGGCCAGACGGTTCTCCAGTACGACGGTGGTTCGCGCGGCGCTCTTGCCTACTTCGACGCCGCTGTCGAGTTCGCCAAGCGTGGCGATTACCTCCCGAGCGAGGAGACCGCCCCGATCGGCATCGCGCCGGAGCTGCACAACATCTAAACCCTCGAATGTTTCACGTGAAACAATGCCCGGTTTCCGGGCAGACCCCGCCTCCCCCATCATCACAACTTTGGATTGAAGGAAAAGACCGTGGTTAAGAAGGATTCGGCATCTAAGAAGGCTTCGAGCGCTCAGGGTGGCGCGAAGGCCCCTCGCGGCGCCGCCCGCAAGCCGGCGATGCCGGCGGCCCTCCCCGACCGGGAGGCTACCCGACGCGGCGGACTCGGTCGCGGTCTCGCGAGCCTGATCCCGACTGGTCCGTCTCGACCGGGTTTGGGCAATGGTGCGGCCGACGTGATTCTCGGCGGCGGTGGCGCCGGCGGGGCGGCCGCCCGTCGGAACGCGGGCCAGGATTCCGGCGATGCTGCGCGTGGCGGTGCCGGATCGGCATCTGGAAATGGCGGAGTGGATATTCGTCACAGTGACGTTAATCGCCCAACCTCGAGTATGGGCGAGCACACCGGCGCGGCGGCCCAAAAATCCGCCTCCGGGGCGCCGGGTGGAGGCACCGGTTCGGATGCCAAGGGTGCCACGGGTTCGAAGGCTGCGAAGGCTGGTGCTTCGAAGGGCGGTGCCGCTAAGAAGCGCAGCGCCCAGTCCCGCGCCGCAAGCTCGTCCGCACAGCAGGGTTCGACCGCGCCGCAGGGCTCGGCTGAGCTTCAAGGTGAGTCCGGCACCCCGGACGTCCCCAATGCGGATAGCTTCGGCGCGACCTATCAGGAACTCCCCCTCGATGCGATCTCGACGAACCCGAAGCAGCCGCGTGCGGTCTTCGATGAGGAACAGCTGAACGAGCTCGTCCACTCCATTCGGGAGTTCGGGCTCATGCAGCCGATCGTGGTCCGTCCGGTTAGCGACGCGCCTGCTCCCTATGAGCTCATCATGGGTGAGCGTCGCCTCCGCGCATCCAAGAAGGCTGGCCTGGAGACAATCCCGGCTATCGTCCGCGAGACGCAGGACGACGCGATGCTGCGCGACGCCCTGCTGGAGAACATCCACCGCGTGCAGCTGAACCCACTTGAGGAGGCGGCCGCTTATCAGCAGCTGCTGGAGGAGTTCGGCGTGACCCAGGAGCAGCTGGCTAAGCGCATCGGCCGCTCCCGCTCCCTGATCGCGAACATGATCCGCCTGCTCCAGCTGCCCGTCGCGGTGCAGCGGCGCGTGAGCGCTGGCGTGCTCAGTGCAGGCCACGCCCGCGCGCTGCTTGGGCTCAAGGGCGGCGAGGAAGCGCAGGCACAGCTGGCTGACCGCATCGTCGCCGAAGGCCTGAGCGTCCGCGCCACGGAGGAAGCAGTCACGCTGATGAACCGGGGCGAGGGCCAGAAGCAGGAGCGCAAGCAGCGCACCCCTGCTCCCCTGCCGGACTACGTCAACAGCTGGGTGGACGATTTCGCAGACACCCTGGAGACGAAGGTCAGCGTCCAGATGGGCAAGAAGCGTGGCCGTATCGTCGTCGAGTTCGGTGGCCAGGAGGACTTCGACCGCATCATCGAGATCCTCGGCGGCGGCGAACAGTAGTTGCGGTTATCGGCGGCGCCCGTGGCTGCCACCAGTGACGGCAGCCGACAACGGCACCCGGTGAGTTAAACCAGGCGGCGGGCCTGTCGTAGCCCGCCGTGACGGTGCGTCGGAACGGCAATCAGCGTCGCAATCCGCCCTGCGGCGCCCGGAATTGTTTCACGTGAAACAATGCATGTTTTTCGGGCCGATTTCCTAAAATCCCTCACGGGGCCAACCGCCGTCCTAAAATAGGCCCCAGAAGCAGCACCTGGCCGACGCTGGCCGAACCCACGAGGCTTCCGGGGTTGCCTGCCCGTACAGACACATCATCACGCGATAGTTGAGCCGACCAGCTTAAGCTCATTAGGGAGGGAGAGACCGTGGAGGTTGAAATCCGCGCTCTGAGCTTTGATAACGCGGAGCAAATTACGGAGGACGCCGCACTCAGCACGTTCTGGGCGCTGCCATGGGACCCCTTGTACGGGCCGACCCATACCGAGGACCCGGCCTTCGACAAGCAGCTGTGGATCCAGCGCACGCTGATGAGCTGGGGCACCTGCGGCTTCACCGCTTTCGTGGGGACGGGCGTACCTGGCCGCAAGCTGCAGCCCGCCGCGACCGTCTTCTTCGCCCCAGCGCGCTTCCTGCCGGGCGTGGAGGGCCTCCCCTCCTCCGTATCCTCCGATGCGCTCTTGCTGAGCGATGTGTACGTCGAGGACGCCTTCATGGGCCTCTATCTGGAGCACCGCCTCATCGAGACGGTCCTCGTGGAGGCCGGCCGCCGCGGCTTCAGCGCCGTGGAGGTCTTCGCCCGCGACGAGGACGTCCTCGACGAGCTTCTGCGGAAGCAGGAGCAGGAATCCCGAGGCGTGGCCCAGGACGCGGGCCTGGAGTACAGCGGGACGCCGTCCTTCCCCTCCCCGTCGAGCGCGGCGAGCTCCCGGTCCAGCCTGGACCCCAGCCTGCGGATCGAGAACGCCCCCAGCTACGTGCCAGAGGCATACCGCGGCTGGCAGACGCCGGAGGCCCTGCACACGGGCAACCTGCTGAAGGACGCCCTCAGCGTGGCCCCGATGCTCTCCATGGACGTGGTTGAGGAGGCCGAGTTCGAGCGCGTGGACGATCACGAGCTCTACCCGCGCTACCGCCGCGAGGTTTCCGGCGCGTATAACCTCTTCCTCGACCGCGAGGGCGAGGCCTTCTAAAGAATCTGTGGTTCCGCTTCGGGCGCTCCGTCCATCCCACGCTTAGTTGGCTGCCTTCGCAGCACCCCTAACTCCCGCGTTGAGCTCAGAACCGCCAGCACAACACTAAAGGCCGGGCACCATGCCCGGCCTTCTTCTTGTTCCGTGTGCGCTTCCCTCGCAGTCCTTTCCCCGCAGTCCTTGGTCCAGCGCTCCCTACTGCTGCTCGATGCGCAGCAGCTCCGTGAAGCTGAACTGGCCGGTGCGGTGACTGTCCTGATCCATCAGGTACAGGCGCTTAACGGAGACGACGATGGCCTCCGCGATGATGTCGCGCACCTCCGGCGAGGTCAGTGCTGCCGCGTCCTCCGGGTTCGTCAGATAACCGGGGACGACCTGCACGGTCGGCATCTTCGTCAGCCGCAAGAGGTCCCACGTGCGGGCGTGGGTGCGGCAGTTCAGCAGGTCGGTGCGGGCGGCGATCTCGCGCTGGATGTAGCCGGAGAGCTTCTCGCCCACCATGGACCTCGAGCCGTTCTCGGAGCCGAAGTAGAAGCTGGCCACGCCGTTTGCTCGCTCGTTCGGGTAGCTATCCGTGCGCAGGGAGATCACGAGGTCCGCGCCGAAGGCATTGGCCAGGTCCGCGCGCTCCGTATCGCTGGGGTTCGCCGTGCGGCTGCGGGAGAGGATCGTCTCCATGCCCGCGGAGATCATGCGCCCCTCCAGGCGGTTGGCGAGGTCCCAGAGGATCTCCTGCTCGGTGATCGTGCCGTAGGGCCCCTCCACGGCGGTGCCCTGGTCGTCGCCACCGCAGCCTGGGTCGATGACCACGCGCTTGCCGGAGAGCTGCGGACCCGCGGCGCGGATCATCTCCTTCTCGCGGATGGAGTTCGGGGATCCGCCGGTGATGCGGCGGCCGAGGTAGGACAGCGCGCGGAGGGTCTCCGGACCGACCATGCCATCGGAGTTCAGCCCGTACTCGAACTGGTACTGCGTGACTGCCTGGTGGGTGTCCGGGCCGAAGTGCCCGTCGACGCGACCGGTGTAAAAGCCTAGGTCGTAGAGCTGGGACTGGAGTTCGGAGACGTCGTCACCAACGTACTGTGGGTCCTGCAGGCTCAAAACCCGGTTGCCGAGCTTGTAGGAGGCCTCGCGCAGGGCGCGCAGGGTGGTCTCGTTGATCACGCCGTCGGCGATGATGCCGCGCTGCTGCTGGAAGGCCCGCAGCGTGGTTGCCAGGACGGCGTCGAAGAACTCTTCCTCCTCGGACCATTGCTCGTTATTGGAGGCGGTGAGCTCGGCGCCGTAGCCGGAGAGCATGCCGAGCCGGGCGAGTGCGCTGCGCACCTCCGCGACCCGGGGGCTCTTATCACCCACGGTGAGCAGCACATTCTGCTGGCCCACGCGGGGTGCGCGGTTCTCGGCGTGTTGTTTATCCGTCACGGCTCGCTGCGTCCTACTTTCCGAACAGTTGCTGGTGATCCAAGGTTTCCCGCGGTCTAGGCGAGGGATTCCAGCTTCTCGACGAGGGTGCCCTTCTGCTGCAGGCCGGTTAATTCCGCGACCTTCTTGCCGTCCTTAAAGACCATGAGGGCTGGGATGGACATCACCTGGAACATCGCTGCGAGCGCGCGCTCTTCGTCGACGTTGACCTTCGCGACGACGGCGCGACCGTCCATCTCCTCGGCAAGTTCCTCGAGGGTGGGGTTCATGCGCAGGCAGGGCTGGCACCACTGGGCCCAGAAATCCACGAGGACCGGCAGGTCGGACTCGACAACGGTGGACTTAAACGTCTGCTGCGTGACCGTGATGATGTTCGACATGCGGGCCCTGCCTTTCCGGGGTTGGGTGGTCCTAGGGGTGGGTGGTCCACCGGGGTTTTCCTTGTCCCAGGATACCGTGAATCCCGGAAAAGCTCGGGAGGCCAGCAGTGTGCTGTGGCGTGGAGTTTTAGCCCTCGTTGGCCGGCAGTGCGGCGAGGTAGTGCTCTGCGTCCAGGGCGGCGCGGCAGCCGCTGCCAGCTGCGGTGATGGCCTGTTGGTAGTGGGAGTCCACGAGGTCGCCAGCGGCGAACACGCCCGGCAGGCTGGTGGCGGTGCTGGGCTCGGCAACCTTGACGTAGCCGTCCTCCTTCAGCTCCACCTGGCCCTCGAAGACGCCGACGCGCGGGTCGTGGCCGATGGCGACGAAGAGGGCGTCGAATTCCATCTCCTGGCTTTCGCCGGTGACGGTGTCCTCAATGGTCAGGGAGGTCACCGCGTTCTCGCCGTGGACGGCGGTGACCTTGGAGTTCATGAGGAACTCGATCTTCGGGTTCTGGCGTGCGCGCTCCTGCATGATCTTGGATGCGCGGAACTCGTCGCGGCGGTGGATGAGGGTCACGGTCTCGCCGAACTTGGTGAGGAAGTCTGCCTCCTCCATCGCGGAGTCGCCGCCGCCGACGATGGCGATCTTGCGGTCCTTGAAGAAGAAGCCATCGCAGGTGGCGCAGGCAGACACGCCGCGGCCGATCATCTCCTGCTCGCCCGGGATGTTCAGGTAGCGCGGTGCCGCACCGGTTGCGAGGATGACGGCGCGTGCCTGGTACTCTTCGCCATCTACCGAGACCTTCTTGATCTCGCCGCTCAGGTCCATCTTCTCGACGTCCTCCATGCGCAGGTCGGCGCCGAAACGCTCCGCCTGGTTGCGCATTTCGTCCATCAGCTCTGGGCCCTGGATGCCCTTGGCGAAGCCCGGGAAGTTCTCCACCTCGGTGGTCTGCATCAGCAGGCCGCCGAAGTCCATGCCCTCGAAGACGATCGGCTCAAGCTCGGCGCGGGCGGCGTAGATCGCGGCGGTGTAGCCGGCTGGCCCGGAGCCCACGATGATCACGTTGTGGATCTTCTCCGCAGGGTCGTGGGTACCGCCGGAGCTGGCGGAGGTATCGGGAGTATCGGCAGGGGTGGCCGCGTCCGCGGCATCGCCCGCCTTGTTCACTCCGATTCCGACGTTGGCCTGCAGGAAGGGCTGAGACATGTGACCTCGCTCGTGTTCTTTGAAGTGGGTTTCGCTTTCCTAACGCACTTTATCTAACCCACCAGACACGGGATATATTCCCAGCTCAGGGGTGGTCGGCATAGTCGGCGAGCACGAGGTGGTCCTGCAGCAGGCGTCGCCCCCGCGAGTAGCGGGATTTCACGGTGCCGGGCGCGACGTCGAGCATCGCGGAGATCTCGGAGATGGAGTAGCCGAACATCCCGCGCAGCACGACGGTCTGCCGGAACAGAATCGGGATGCTGGCCAACGCGTTGTGCAGGTCAACGCTGAGCTCCCGGTTCGGTGCGGCGTGCGTAGTCGGCAGGTCGCGTTCGCAGTCGCTGATGTCCTCGCGGTGGCGGTGCCCGCGCCGGTGCTGGGCGGTCACGAAGTTCAGGGCGGTGCGGTGTGCGATGGTCACCATCCAGGTCACGACGCTGGAGCGGTGGCGGAAGGTGGCGGCGCAGCGGTGGATTTTCAGGACGGCTTCCTGGTGGACGTCCGCCAGTTCGTTCTCCGGGACGCCGGCGGCGCGTTCCGCCCAGTGCATGCGGACCTCGTGACGGGCCAGCAGTGTGTGGAGTGCGAGCGGGTCGCCGGCGATGTGCTCGGCGAGCAGCTCCTGGTCGGTGCGGCGCGCGCTGGCCGCGTCCCCCGCGTTGCTCGGTGCGGTGCCCCACGTGGTGGCTGCCGCCCGATGCGGCGGGGTGCTGTGCTGTGTGTCGGTGACTGGTGCCGTCATGGCCCCTCCCCTTTCCCCTGGTGAGCCTGGATCGTGGCTTAGACACTAATGAGCGCCCCGGCCATCGTGATGTCGATGACGCCGGGGCGCTCAAAGTTGTGGACAGCTCAGCCGGTCAGGGGGCCGCGCTGTGGATAACCGGTGGCGCGGGCTCCCGCGCCGGGCTCCCCCACCCAGCCGTTACTGACTAGCGGCTACGGGCTCCGCGGGGCTACCTGCTCCCTTCGCAGCATTGCCACGACCAGCACTCCCCCGCGCTGCACTGCTTGGCGCGGTGCTGGTCTCGTCCACGCGGTTCTGGCCCTGCCAGGTGCCCATGACGCGCAGTTCGCCGAGGGTGGCGCGGCCGTCGGCCTCAGGCAACTGGGTGATCCAGATCAGCAGCTGCTTCATCGGCTTGGTGCCCTGCTCCTTCTTCTCGGCGTCCTCGGCACGCTCCTCCTCGGACTCGGAGCCTTCCGCACCGTCCGCGCCGCCAGCCTTCGCCGCGCTCTTGGCCTTGGCCTCTGCCATGGCCTTCAGCAGCTTCTGGTTCGCACCGCTGCCCACGAGGACGTCCTGCCCGTCATCGCCGCGGAACTCCACGTTCATCGTGGACTCGGTGGCAGTCACGGTGCCCAGCGAGGTGGTCTCGTCCAGGGAGAGCGGGACCTTGCGCAGGTTGGCGGACTGGTTTCCGCTGGTCGTGGTGGCCGTCGCCTCACCCTCCGGCGTGGCCTCCGGGGTGCTGGTCGGCTCCTCCGAAGCGCTTGGCTGGGCAGAGGCCTTGGCACCCGCCTCGTTCGGGATAGCCGCCCCGCTCGGTGCCGCCGGGTCGGTCGGCGCGGTGGCACCGTCGACGCGGCGCAGCTCGACCTTCATGCCGGGTGCCAGGCCCTCCAGCTGGAGCACCTGGATGCGGGTGCCGGTCGGCAGGTCCACGAGCAGGCCGATGCCCTCCTTCGTGGCCTCCGGAGTACTCCCCAGTGGGCTCAGGTAGGAGTCGGACTCCCACTTCGTCGCCGCCCGCCCGTCGGTGACCAGCTGGACGTCCTCCGGTGCGTCGAGGGTGCCCTTCGCGCCGGAGGGCATCCATTCGCGGACGTTGCGGATCGGGACGATCGTCGCCTCGCGGTTGATGATGCCCTCCGCGCCGGAGCGGATGGAGTCCGTGGACAGCGGCGAGTCCTGCCGTCCCCCGCCGAGCACACTGAGCAGGCTGGCGACGAGCGCGGCGATGAGCAGGGCGGTGCCGATGGCGATGCCGCCGATGACGGCCACGTTGTGCACGCGCGCCTGGCGGACACCGAAGCCGGTCTTCTGGACCTGCGGGGTCGGCGCCTCGTCCGGGTTGATCGCCAGCTCCCCGGAGGTGAGGTAGCGCAGCCTG
The DNA here is from genome assembly GCA_019120635.1 of Candidatus Corynebacterium intestinavium. Lineage (GTDB taxonomy): Bacteria > Actinomycetota > Actinomycetes > Mycobacteriales > Mycobacteriaceae > Corynebacterium > Corynebacterium intestinavium. The sequence goes on from DWUR01000151.1 coordinate 16,236, forward strand.
GTCGCCAGCTCGCGGGGGTCGCGGTCCGCCGGATTCGGTGGGACGTCGCCCTCATCGCGGTCGTCGGCTACGTCGCGGTCTGCGTCATCGTCGTCCGCGTCGCTGGCTTCGGCGTGCGCGGTGACCGGGTTGGCCGCCCCGCCGCTAATGACGGCGGCGCGTTGCTCGGCGCTGAGGTCGCTGGCGGCGAGGGACTCGGCCAGCAGTTCCTTCGGGATCTCCGAGACCGGCACGTTGGCCAGCAGGAGCTCGAGGACGGCTGCGATGCCCTGCATGTCCTGCGCGGAGGAGTTATTCGGCAGGTAGCCGGGGAAGGCGAGGACGGCGCCGCCCGCGGTGCTGATGCGGATGCGGTCGCGGTGGTCCACGCCGAGGGCCAGGCCACGGTCGTGCATCTCCGCGGCGGCCTCGGCGAGGTCGGCCACGGCAAAGCCGACGGCCAGCGGATCCGGGCTGGACTCCGCCACCGCGGAGAGCGCGGAGCCGTCTGTCCAGTCGGAGACCACGACCACGCTGCCGGGGCTGTCGATGACCTGGTGGATCTGCGCGAGCCCGGCCAGCGGGTTCGCCTCGCCCTCGGAGCCCTCACCGGCGCGCGCCAGGGCGGCCTCCTGGGCCTCCATCATGGCGCGGGACTTCCGCGACATGTCCTGCTTGACCTGCATCACCAGTCGGGACTGGTTCGGCACGTACTCGCCGGGGCGCTTGCCCTGGCGCACCGCTGCCAGCGGGTCGAGAATGGTGAGCCCAACCAGCTCCCCGGTGGCAGTGCGCTGGGCCTGCCAGAACCGGGCGGCGGTGGAGCCACCGTGGTCCGCGAGCAGGCGGTATCGCCCGTCCAGGATCGGCGCGCCGGGCACCAGGCGTGGCCCGCGCACACGTCCCGCGGACAGCGGCGGCAGGGGCGGCAGCAGGGAGTTGGCCACGGCAGCCTCGCGGGCGGCCTCTGCGGGGCCCAGCGGGGTGGGAACCATGCGCT
>DWUR01000011.1 GCA_019120635.1 Candidatus Corynebacterium intestinavium
GTAGGAGGGTCGGGACGCCTTGAGTGATGGGCCGCCAAAAGATACCGGAAATGAGATGAAGAACACAGATTCAGCGAAAGGGAACGAAGCGTCGGAAGGCGCGTCGAGCACCCCTGGTGCCGTCGACACGACCGAAAAGGGCACCGACGCGACCGCTGAACCGCAGATCGTTCCCGAGGTTGTCGTAGGCCACGGCGACGAGCGGGAATCCGAGCCGTACACCCCAGGCGAAATCGTGGAACCGAAGGCCAACTGGCCGGTGTTTCTCCTCTCGGCTTTGGGGATCGCGATCATCGTGGCCTGGGCGACCATCGCGCCCGATAACGCATACGACACCCTGGGCTCCACCACTGGGTGGATCGCCAATAACCTCGGCTGGTTCTACATCCTCACAGCCACGATCTGTGTGGTCTTCGTGCTGGGTGTCGCGCTCTCGCGGGCAGGGGCGATCCGCCTCGGCCCAGACCACGCCCGTCCCGAATATCGTCTGTTCTCCTGGTCCGCGATGCTCTTCGCCGCCGGCATTGGCGTGGACCTCATGTTCTTCGCTGTTGCCGAGCCGGTGACGCAGTACTACGCCCCACCAGTTGGGGCGGGGGAGACGCGCGAGGCTGCGGAGAACGCCATCGTCTACGCGCTCTTCCACTACGGCGTGACCGGCTGGGCGATGTATGCCCTGATGGGCATGGCCTTCGGCTACTACGCCTATCGCCTCAATATGCCGCTGGCGATCCGCAGTGCTCTGTACCCGCTGATCGGTAAGCGAATCCACGGTCCAGTCGGCAATGCGGTGGATATCGCCGCGATGCTGGGAACGGTCTTCGGCATCGCGACCTCCCTGGGCATCGGTGTGGTCCAGCTGAACTACGGCCTCAAACTGCTCTTTGGCTGGGAGGAGGGCCCGACCGTGCAGATGGCTCTTGTTATCGCCGCCGTCGGCGTGGCCACCCTGTCGGCCGTCTCCGGCGTGGATAAGGGCATCAAGCGCCTCTCCGAGTTCAACGTCATTCTCGCCATCGCGCTGGCTGCCTACATCGTGATCTCCGGGCAGACCGCTTTCCTCTTCGACGCGCTCATCATGAACGTCGGCGACTACGTCACTCAGCTGCCGAGCATGTCCATGGACACCTACGCCTTCAGCGAGACCCCGGAGGAGACCAAGGAATGGCTGGGCGCCTGGACCTTGTTCTTCTGGGCATGGTGGGTGGCCTGGGCGCCGTTCGTCGGCCTGTTCCTGGCTCGCATTTCCCGCGGCCGCACCCTGCGCCAGTTCGTGTTCGGCGTCCTGACCGTGCCGTTCCTGTTCATCCTTGGCTGGATGAGCTTCTTCGGAAACACCGCACTCAGCCGCGTCATCGGTGGCGACTCCGCCTTTGGCGAGGCCGCAGTCGCCGAACCACAGCGCGGCTTCTACGACCTGCTGGCATCCTCCCCGGGGGCGACCTTCCTGATCGGCCTGTCCACGATGGTTGGTCTGCTGCTGTACATCACCTCGGCGGACTCCGGTGCGCTCGTGATGTCCAACTTCACCTCCAAGGTGACCGACTCCCGCCAGGACGGGCCCGTGTGGTCCCGCATCTTCTGGGCCGTGCTGGTCGGCGTTCTGACCATCGTTCTCCTGCAGATCAACGGCGTGGAGACCGTCCAGAACGCCACGGTGGTCATGGGTCTGCCTTTTGCCATCGTCATGTACTTCATCATGCTGGGCCTGATTCGCTCCCTGAAGCTGGAGACGATCCACAACGAGGCCCGGAGCGTGTCCATCCACGCAGCCATGTCCGGCCGCAGCTCCGGGGAGAAGGAGAAAGGCAACTGGCTGCGTCGCCTTTCCCGCGCGTCCACCTGGCCGGCGGCGAAGGACGCCCAGAAGTTCATGTCCGAGACCGCCCGCCCTGCTCTGCAGGAAGTCGCCGAGCAATTCAACAGCCGTGGTCTCAACGCCACCCTCGTCTCCGCGAAGGTGCCGGGTATCGACGTCAAGCAGCTGGATCTCACCGTCACCTTCGACGAAGAGCAGAGCTTCCGCTACCAGATCTACCCAGTCGAGCTTCCGGTCCCGACGTTCACCCGCTCCACCAGCGACGGAAGCGTCTACTACCGCCTGGAGGTCTTCGACCTGATGGGATCCATGGGCTTCGACGTCTACGGCTATACGCAGGAACAGATCAAGGACAACATCATGGATCTGTACGAGCGTCACCTGGAATTCATCCACATCCAGCGCAACCTGCCGGGGACCTCTGACCACTCCGACGGCGCTGAGCCTGTGCGAGCATGGACTGACGACCCGGGACTGGCAGTAGAAGCAGAAGAGAAATAAGCCGATCACCACCCACGTGATCCAAGAAAGGAAAGCAGAATGAGCACTGAGAAGCTGTTCGACCCAGCCGCCTCGCCCCTTCTGAAGGGCGTCCACAACGACGATGCGGTGGCGTCCCTGTTCATCGATGGCCAGTGGCAGCCCGCCGCCGACGGCGAGACCCGCACCATCATCAACCCGGCGGATGGCTCGGAGGTCGGTATCGTCTCCGAGGCGAGCGAGAAGGATACGGTCCGTGCGATCGAGGTCGCCCGCCGCACCTTCGACGCCGGTGAGTGGCGCGCCGTCCCAGCCGTGGAGCGGGGCAAGATCCTGGTCAAGGTCGCCGACTTGATCCGCGAGAATAAGGACGAGTTCGCCCGCGCCGAGGCCGCCGACACCGGTAAGCGCCTCCCCGAGGCCGAGGCCGATATGGACGACATCGCGGCCTCCTTCGACTACTTTGGCACCATCGCCGGCCACGCCGCCGGACGCGTCGTCGACGCCGGTGATCCGAACGTCCGCTCGCGCATCGACGCCGAGCCCGTCGGTGTGTGTGGCCTGATCACCCCGTGGAACTACCCGCTGCTGCAGGTGGCCTGGAAGGTCGCCCCAGCGCTCGCCGCGGGCAACACCTTCGTCCTCAAGCAGGCAGAGCTCACCCCGCACACCGCGATGATGCTCATGACCGTGCTGACCGAGGCTGGCGTGCCGGCCGGCGTGGCGAACCTCATTACCGGCGCTGGCGCTACCGCTGGCAACCCGCTGTCCACCCACCCGGATGTGGACATGGTCTCCTTCACCGGTGGCCTGGTGACCGGCAAGATCATCGCCAAGCAGGCGGCGGAGACCGTCAAGCGTGTGGCCCTCGAGCTGGGCGGCAAGAACCCGAACGTCATCTTCGCCGACGCAGACTTCGACGCCGCGGTGGACAACGCCCTTAACGGTGGCTTCGTCCACTCCGGGCAGGTCTGCTCCGCAGGCGCCCGCATCATCGTCGAGGAATCCATCCACGAGAAGTTCGTCGATGAGCTTGTGCGCCGCACCGAGGCCATCAAGTTGGGCGGGCCGCTCGATGAGGCCGCTGAGACCGGCGCCCTCATCTCTGCTGAGCACCGCGACAAGGTGGCAGCCTACGTCGATCGCGCCCGCGAGCAGGGCGCGGATATCCGCACCGGCGGCAAGATCGCCGATGAGGAGGATAACGACGGTCCGCATGGCACCGGTAACACCGACCTGTCGAAGGGCTACTTCTACCTGCCGACCGTCATCGACGGCGCCACTCGGGAGATGGACTGCGTGTACGACGAGGCCTTCGGTCCGGTCGTCACGGTGGAAACCTTCCGCACCGAGGATGAAGCGGTCGAGATCGCCAATGACACGGAGTACGGCCTCGCCGGCGCCGTGTGGACCAGCGACGCCGGTAAGGCAGAGCGAGTCACCGCGCGCCTGCGCCACGGCACGATCTGGATCAACGACTTCCACCCATACCTGCCGCAGGCGGAGTGGGGTGGCATGAAGCAGTCGGGTAATGGCCGCGAGCTGGGACCGACCGGCCTGGCCGAGTACCAGGAGCAGAAGCACGTTTACCACAACATCGCGCCCGCGGTGACCGGCTGGTTCCAGGACTAAGTCTCTGCCAAGAACCTCAAAGACTCCTGCGGAAAACCTGAGACTCCACTACGGTGGAAGAGTGGTATAGCGCACATTTGTTGCTGTCCAAAGGTTTTCTCCGAGGAGTCAGGAATGGCAGATTCTGCACGCACAACGGCGGGGAGTGAGTCTCCAGCCAAGCAAACGGGGGCCTCGCGCATCCGAACTTTGCTGGGCAAGCCCGCCCCCGCCGCGGCAAAAATGAAGAATGATGACAAGGCCAACTGGCCCGTCATCATCATCACCCTGGTGGTCACGGTCGCCGTCGCAATCTGGGCGGCCGCCTGGGCCGAGAGCTTCGACAAGATCGTCGGCGGCACGGCCAGCTGGCTGACCGGAAACTTCGGGTGGCTTTACGTCGCCGTCGTGGCGATCACCCTGATTTTCATGATCTGGCTTGCCGCCTCCAAGGCCGGCAACATTCGTCTGGGACCCGATCACTCGCGCCCGCAGTACTCCCTCTTCTCCTGGTCCGCGATGCTCTTTGCCGCGGGTATCGGCATCGGAATCCTGTTCTACTCCGTCGCCGAGCCGCTGGCCCAGTACGCCAACCCGCCGGTCGGCCCGGGCGAAACCGAGGAGGCCATGAAGGAGGCCGTGCTGTGGACCCTGTTCCACTACGGCATCTCCGGCTGGGGGCTCTACGCCCTGATGGGCCTGGCCTTCGGCTACTACGCCTACCGCCTCAATATGCCGCTGGCGATCCGCAGCGCCCTGTACCCGCTGATCGGTAAGCGAATCCACGGGCCCATCGGCGATGCGGTCGATATCGCGGCCCTGCTGGGCACCGTCTTCGGCGTCGCCGCCTCGCTGGGTATCGGCGTGGTGCAGCTGAACTTCGGCCTAAACCTCGTCTTCGACCTGCCCGAGGGCAAGGCCATGCAAATCGCGCTGGTGGTGCTGGCCGTCGCCGCGGCTACCCTTTCCGCCGTGTCGGGCGTGGATAAGGGCATTAAGCGCCTCTCGGAGTGGAACGTTTACCTCGCCGTCGCGCTGCTCGTCATCGTCGTCGCAGGTGGCCGTACCGGCTGGCTCTTCGACTCCCTCGTGAAGAACATGGGTGATTACCTCACCACCCTGCCACGCTGGACCTTCGAGACCTTCTCCTACACGACCACCCCGGCCTCCACCCAGGAGTGGATGGCCAACTGGACCCTGTTCTTCTGGGCCTGGTGGGTTGCCTGGGCTCCGTTCGTCGGCCTGTTCCTGGCCCGCATTTCCCGCGGCCGCACCTTCCGCCAGTTCATCGTCGGCACCCTGCTGGTCCCATTCCTGTTCCTGGCGCTGTGGGCGTCCTTCCTGGGCAACATGGCCCTCGACCGCGTCGTCAACAACGGCGACCGCGACCTGCTGGAGCAGACCGTCAGCTCGCCTGAGCGTGGCTTCTACATGGTGCTGCAAGGCCTGCCGTGGCCGACGCTGGCACTGGTGCTGGCGATGATTGTCGGCCTGCTGTTCTTCGTCACTTCCGCGGACTCCGGTGCGCTGGTTATGGCGAAATTCTCATCCCGCTCCGCCGACCCGGCGGCCGATGGTGCGGTGTGGCTCCGTGTGCTGTGGTCTGTTGCCGTTGCTGTGCTGACTGTCGCGATGCTGCAAGTCGATGGCATCGGCACCCTGCAGATGGCAACTCTGATCATGGGCTTGCCGTTCATGATCGTGGTCTTCCTCATCATGGCTGGGTTGGTGCTCTCAGTCAGACAAGAGGTCCTTCAGATGGACTCCCGTGCAGTCGCCCTCCACGGCGCGATCTCCGGGCGCACGGATAGCCAGCATGGCGATTGGCGCACCCGCGTGGAGCGAGTTGGCACCTGGCCGACCTCCGAGCAGTCGCAGTCCTTCGTCATGGAGGTCGCCAAGCCGGCTCTGAAGGACGTCACCGAGGAGCTGATGAACAATGGCCACGAGGCAACGCTGACCACGGTGGCCGACGAGCACACAGGCATCAACCAGCTCGACCTGTTCGTCACCTTCAAGGGTGACCCGGACTTCCGCTACCAGCTCTACCCAATCGAGGAGCGCCTGCCGAAGTTCGCCCGCCGCGGCAGCCACGGCGCGAACTACTACCGCGTCGAGGTTTTCGGCATCAACGGCTCCCTGGGCTACGACGTCTTCGGCTACACCCGCGAGCAGATCATCGCGAACGTGCTGGATCTGTTCGAACGCCACATGGAGTACCTACACATGCAGCGGAATCAGCCGGGCGAGACCGATCTCTCGGCCTACAACACCGAGATCCCAGAGTGGCAGGAGGACTTCGGCGAGAACTACGCCGACTAATAAGCGCCTCGCATCAGTCCCGGCTCGATCCGGGTGATCCTGGTGCAAGCCGGTACAGCCCGGCACCTACAATGGCTTAAATGATCGCAGAGATTCTAGCCGAGGAACTAGGTGCCGGGCTGTCGCACGTCCAGGCCACCATCGCCCTGCTCGACGAGGGCAACACGGTTCCCTTCATCGCCCGCTACCGCAAAGAGATCACCGGCGGGATGGATGATTCCCAGATCCGCCAGCTGGAAACCCGCCTGAACTACCTGCGGGAGCTGGAGGAGCGCAAGGACACCATCCTCAAGGCCATCGAGGAGCAGGGCAAACTCACCGAAGAGCTCGCCGCCGAGATCCGCGCCGTGCAGGCGAAGTCCCGCCTCGAGGACCTCTACCTGCCATATAAGAAGACCCGTAAGACCAAGGCCACCATCGCTCGGGATGCTGGGCTGGAGCCACTCGCGGACACGCTGCTGGCGCCCGGGGCTGCCGAGGACCCGGCGAGCATCGCCGAGGGCTACCTCTGCGATGGATTCGAGGACACCAAGGCAGCACTGGCCGGGGCACGCGCCATCGTCGTCGAGCGAATCGCCACGGATGCGGACCTGGTTGGCGAAGTCCGCGAGGAGTTCTTCAACCGAGGCGTCGCCGAGGTTGGCGTCGTCGATGGGAAGGAAGCGGAAGGGGCGAAGTACCGGGACTACTTCGACTTCTCCGAGCCACTCGACAAGCTCCCCAGCCACCGGATCCTCGCCATCCTGCGCGGCGAGAGCGAGGGCGTGCTCCGCGTGAACCTCACGGGAGGGGAGGAGGACGAGTTCTACCAGGGGATCATCGCCGACCGGTTGGATCTCGGTCCGCAGGGGGATGCGGCCGATAAGTTCCGCGCCGAGTGCGTCCGCTTCGGCTGGCGCACCAAGCTCGCCGTCAGCTCCGCCGTGGACGCCCGGGTCAAGCTGAAGGAGCGGGCGGACGCCTCCGCCGTGGACGTCTTCGCGAAGAACCTGCGCGACCTCCTCCTCGCCGCACCCGCCGGCCAGCGGGCCACCCTGGGCCTGGACCCCGGATACCGCAACGGCGTGAAGTGCGCGGTGGTGGATGCCACCGGCAAGGTCGTGGACACCATCATCGTCTACCCGCACTCTGGGGCCGCGAAGTGGGAGCAGGCCCGCACCCAACTTGCGGGCCTGGTCGCCGAGCACGGCGTCGAACTGCTCGCGGTGGGTAACGGGACGGCCAGCCGTGAGACCGAGAAGCTCGCCCGGGAGATTGCCGACCTCATCGCCGAGGCCGGCGGGAAGCGCCCGACCCCGGTCATCGTCAGTGAGGCAGGGGCCTCCGTCTACTCTGCCTCCGAGGTTGCGTCGCGGGAGTTCCCGGACATGGACGTTTCCCTGCGCGGCGCGGTCTCGATCGCCCGGCGCCTGCAGGATCCGCTGGCCGAGCTGGTGAAGATCGACCCGAAATCCATCGGGGTGGGGCAGTACCAGCACGACGTGAACCAGACGTGGCTAACCCACTCCCTGG
>DWUR01000152.1 GCA_019120635.1 Candidatus Corynebacterium intestinavium
ATCCACGTAGTCGAAGTACGTGGTGCCCCGGTCCGGGGTTTCGTTCACGTTTACAGTAGCAACGTTCTTATCCTTCGCGGCCTTCGTCAGTTCTTCGGTGGCCGGGGTCTGGGCCTGCTCGTTGGTGATCAGGACGTCCAGCTTGCCGTCCGTGATCAGCTTCTTCGCGGCGGCGAGGTCTGCTGCGGAGGGCTCTGCCTCGCGGGCTACGGCCTTGGCGAAGGACTCTGGGGTGATGTTTCCGAGGCTGGAGTCCTCGACGATGGCCTCGGCGACGGACTCGGTCAGCATGACCTTCTTGGCCGGCAACTTCTTCATGCGCTCGGTGTAGGACGCGGTCTTCTCCTTGATCTCGGCGTCCTCGTCCAGCTCGGCGGTGAAGTCCTCGTCGAGCTCGTGGAGCTGGGCTGCGAGGTTATCGGCGAAGGCGTTGACGATGTCCATGTCCAGCCAGGCGTGCGGGTTCTGGCCGCTGCCGCGGTCGTGGGCGTGCTCGTCATCGCCGTGATCGTGCCCCTCATGATCATGCTCGTGATCGTGGCCCTCATGATCGTGGTCGCGGCCGTGGTCGTCCTCGCCGTGGTCGTGCGTGTGGGCCGCGGCCAGCGGGAGAGCGGAAACGATCGGGGCATCGTCCGCATTATCGGTGAGCCAGTTGTCGTAGCCCGCACCATTGGCGGCGATGAGGTCCGCGCTCTTCGCCTTGGCGATGTCGGCGGCGGTGGCCTCGTAGCCGTGCGGGTCGTCGTCCTTGTTCTCCATGATGGTCTCGACGGAGAAGGTCTTCTCCGCGCCGTCGACGCTCTCGATGACCGCCTTGGCGATGTCTCCCCAGACCGGTGTGGAGGCGACGATCTTGAACTCCGTGTTCTCGGCCGGGTTGTCCTGCGAGCCACCCTCGGAGCAGGCAGCGAGGCCTGCGGTGAGGGTGAGGGCGCCGAAGATGGCGGCGCCACGCTTGCGGGTGGTTGCACTAAAGTTCATAAAAACTTCTCACGGTTGTTGGTAATGGGAACTGATTGCAATAAGCAATATAGTGCAGCACCCCTCCGCCCAGCAATTTTTTGGCCAACCGCCTACGGTAAGAGTCATGAATCAACCCGCCCGCCGAGGCACCCTCGCCTCCATCGCCGCCGAGTTGGGCGTATCCCGAACCACCGTCTCCAACGCCTATAACCGGCCCGGGCAGCTCTCCGAGGAACTGCGCACCAAGATCCTGCAGACCGCGGAGAAGATGGGCTACCCGGGGCCCGACCCCATCGCGCGCTCCCTGCGCATCCAGCGGACGGGGGCCGTCGGCGTCCTCCTCACCGAGGAGCTGACCTACGCCTTCGACGACCAGGCCTCCGTCGAATTCATGTCCGGCGTCTCGCAAGCCTGTGGCGAGATGGGTGTGTCCATGCTGCTCATCCCCGCCGGGGTGCAGTCCGATGGGAAGGACGCCACCGCCCTGATCAACCAGGCCGCCGTCGACGGTTTCATCGTCTACTCCGTCGCCGACGAGGACCCCTACCTGGAGGCCGCCATCAGCCGGGGGCGTCCGGTCGTCATCTGCGACCAGCCCGCCGGCCGGGAGGGAGTGCGCTTCGTCGGTATCGACGACCGCGAGGCCATCAAACCGGTCGTCCGTCGTCTCGTCGACGCAGGTCACCGCAAGATCGGCATCCTGTGCATCAGACTCGACAGGGAGCCCAACAATGGGCCCGTCAGCCAGGAGCGGCTCGCCGGGGCGCGCATGAACGTGCAGCGTGATCGCGTGACCGGTGCGCTGGAGATCCTCGCTGAGGCGGGCATCGATACCGCCAGCGTGCCCCTCGTGGAGCGCCACATCAACGACGCCGAAACGACCGAGGACGCGGCCCGCGAACTGCTGGAGAATAACCCGGATATCACCGCCGTGGTGTGCACGACCGACTCGATGGCGCTCGGTCTGCTGCGTTACGCCGAATCGGCGGGTATCGACGTGCCCGGCGAGCTTTCGGTGACCGGTTTCGACGGCATCCCGCAGGCGGAGGCCGCGGGTCTGGTCACGGTGCGCCAGCCCTCCCGCACCAAGGGGCGGCTGAGTGGCGAGCATCTCGCGGAGGAGATCCGGGAGCGCCGGAAGGCGGCGAAGAACCGGAAGTCCGCCCCGTCGCGGGCGCACTCGGAAACCCCGCCGGCGGTCTACCTGGAGACCACGGTGCTGGACGGCACCTCGATCGCCTCACCCCGGGCTTAGGACACAGCGGGCAACTGCGCCGCGGACACTACCGACGCAGCTCTGCGAGTCGCTGGAGCGCGTCCCGAACGTCGAAGGGGCTGCCCAGGCTCCGGGTCGCCGCGGTGGTGTCCGCGAGTCGGCCACCCACGTGGACACCGACGTCTGGTCGCGGCTGGGTGAGGGTGGAAACGACGGTTTCGTCGGTGACGTCGTCGCCCAGGAAGAAGACCACGTGCTCCGGCAGCTGGTTGCGCAGGCCCGCCACGTAGCTGCCCTTGGTCGCAGTGGCGACGCTGAGCTCCAGGATGTCGCGGCCCCAGGTGACCTGCACCGGAACCGCTGGGTTGCTGCATGTAGCCGCGAACTCCGCCAAGCGCTGATTCGCCTGCTCCGCGGCCTCGGGGCTGGCGGCCTGCCGGGTGTGCAGCCCCACCGAGTAGGGCTTGTACTCCACCCACATGCCGGGGTCCTCGGCCGCGATCTGCTCGGCGTGCTCGCCCAGCTTCTGCAACACTGCTGTTCGCGCTGTTGGGGTGGGGCTCGCGGAACCACCTGCGGCGCTGCCGGTGGCGTCCTCGTCCACGGTGCCCGCGCTGCCCGAGAGCGAGTCCTCTGCGCCGTGAGAGCCGACCAGGCGGATGTCATCCGGGCCCGGGCTCTCGAGCACCGGCAGGCGGGTGACCGCGGAGAGCTCGCGCAGCTGGCGGCCGGAGATGATGAGCACCGTGACCCCCGGGAGTCCGGCGAGCTCACGCAGCGCCTCCAGCGCGCCGGGCACCGCGCGCACGTCGGTGGGGGAGTCCGAGAATTCCGCCAGCGTGCCGTCGAAGTCCACCGCGAGCAGCAGCTTCTCCGCCGCTGCGAGGTAGGAGAGATCCTCCGCGCCCAGCGTTTCGGGGCCCAGATTTTTAGGACTCAGAGTATTAGGATTCAGCTCGTTGGGGTCCTGCGGGTTCGGGGGCAGGCTAGCGGGCATGGGCGAGCTCCTTTAAGTGTTCTCTTCGCGGGGCCCGTGGCAGCCCCTGGGGACGGGTACTGCCTAGGCGCGGGAGACCATGCTCAGCGCCTTCGGGGTCTCCCACTCCGGGGCGTCCGGGTGGAACTGCTGCAGCCGCAGCGAGCGCCCACCGTCGCGGGTATAGGTCAGTGTCTGGTTCTCTAGGACGTCGCGAAGGCGCTCAGCGTTGCGCTCATCGCTCGGCGCGCACTGGGCCTCGCCGCCGATCTCCTCGATGCTCAGCTGGCCGACCTCAAGCTGGGACTCCTCCTCGCGCCACTGCACGTCGCCCGTGAGATTCAGACAGCCACTCGCCCCGGTCAGGGAGTCCTCACCGATGACCAGAAAGAGGCGGCCCTCCTGGTTTTCTGGCAGGTCGGCCGGCGTCTCCGGGTTCTGGTAGATGCGGGTGACCTGCCACTGCGTCCAGCCCACCGGGGATTCGGATTCGCCGCAGGCACTAAGCCCCAGTAGGCCGGCGGCAGCGAGGATGGCGGCACCAGCTCGGGCCGCAGTTCGGCCCCGCTGAGGTCTGCGCAGGTCTCTGAGTTCCATCAATAATCCTCCCCACCCGGGGATGTCGCGTCCGCGCGCAGTTCGGCCAGGAAGCTGTCTGCCCAGTGGTCGACGTCGAACTCGCGGACGTTCTCCCACATCTTCCGCATCCGCGCCCGGCGATCCGAAGGCTTGGACGTCGCCGCCGCGAGGATGGTCTGCGAAAGCTGGTTTTTATCATAAGGGTTGCACATGAACGCGCTGGTCAGCTGCGTGGCCGCGCCCGTGAACTCCGAGAGCACCAGAGCACCCGTGCCATCCGAGTGGCAGGCCACGTACTCCTTGGCCACCAGATTCATCCCATCCTTCAGCGCGGTGACCAGCATGATGTCCGCCGCCAGGTACAGTGCCACCAACTTCTTGAAGGACTGGTTGCTGTGCACATAGCTGACCACCGGCCGGCCCATGGAGCCGTGCTTGCCGTTGATCCGGGAGACGATGCGCTCCACGTCCTTGCGGGTGGCCTGGTAGTCCTCCAGCCGCTCCCGCGATGGGGTGGCCACCTGCACCATCGAGATGTCCTTGGCCTTGAGCCCGTGCTTCTTCAGCTCACCGGAGTCCAGCAACTCCTCAAGAGCCAGCAGGCGCTGCACGATGCCCTTCGTATAATCCAGCCGGTCGACCCCGGCCATCAGCACCTTCGGCGAGCCCAGCTGCTGGCTCAGGTGCTGCGCCTTGGCCAGCGTCTCCGGCTGCTGGGCCTGTAGTTCGACGGCGGCGGAGTCCAAGGAGATCGGGAACACCCCGATGCGGGTGACATGCTCTCGGACCTGCTGAGCCTTCCCATCGACCTCGGCCTGGGCATCGGCTGCGGCAGCACTGGTCGTCGTGGGATTCGTGGTGCACCAGCCGATGACGGAGTTCTCCTCCGGAAGTCGGGCACCATTGACGAACTCGGCGTCCGTGGGATCGTCGTAATGAACGTCGAAATCCAGCGCGCGGAGTGTGTGCAGGAAGTTCCGGGCGCTGTCCTGGGTCTGGAAACCGATGAGGTCCGCGCCGAGGGTGCCGGCCAGCACCTCGCGGCGCCACGGGAGCTGGCGGAACAGCTCCGGGGCGGGGAAGGGGATGTGGAGGAAGAAGCCGATCCTCAGGTCCGGGCGCGCCTCGCGGATCATCCCGGGCACCAGATGCAGCTGATAGTCCTGCACCCACACCGTCGCGCCGGGCGCGGCCTCCTTGATTGCCTTATCCGCAAAACGGCGGTTGACGGCGTGGTAGCTCGCCCACCAGGAGCGCTTAAAGCGCGGATGCACAATCAGATCGTGGTACAGTGGCCACAGCCCCGCGTTGGAGAAACCCCCGTAGAACTCCTCGTAATCCGTTTCGGAGAGATTCACCGGGATCAGGTCGATGCCGATCTTCTTGCGTGACGGCATCTCCTTGGACTTAACCTTCTTGGTCGTCCCCGGCCAGCCGATCCACGCCCCGTTATTGTGCTGCAGCACCGGCTTGAGTGCCGTGACGAGCCCGCCCGGGGAGGCCACCCACTTATCGTCGATCCGGTCGACGGGCAGACGGTTGGCGATAACAAGAAAATCCGAACCACCGTCGGTGGCCATCCTGCCTCCTGAAGCGCTTCTTAAGTGCCGGTTATGGCACCAATTGTACGCGGACTACTGGGCCTTCTTCGTGGCCTTTTTCGTCGCCTTTTTAGCGGCCTTCTTGGTGCTCTTCTTCGCAGCCTTCTTCGTGGCCTTCTTGGTCGCCTTTTTCGCAGCCTTCTTGGTGCTC
>DWUR01000153.1 GCA_019120635.1 Candidatus Corynebacterium intestinavium
TCCCCGGCCTTATGAAGACCGGGGAACTTCAGATTGTGGGCCCTGTGGGGCTCGAACCCACGACCTACGGATTAAAAGTCCGGAGCTCTACCAACTGAGCTAAAGGCCCACGCGCACAATCGCACGCACACAAGCCACGCTTGCGGAACACAGCTTACCCCATGGCGAGGTACCAAAAACAAATAACCCGCCCCGGTGGAAACCGGGGCGGGTGAGGTGCGTGAGAAGGCTAAAGACTAGCCCTTCATGCTGCCCTTCTCCGCCAGGTTGATGTGGAAATCAAAGGCGGTAGCCAGGTCGTGCGGAGTCTGCAGGCCAGTGCCCTTCGACTTCGCGCGCTCGTAGTACTCCTCCAGCAGCGGCTGGTAATCCGGGTGAGCGATCTCGATCATCTTCTTCACACGGTCGCGCGGTGCCAGGCCACGCAGGTCGGCGTAGCCACGCTCGGTGATGATGACCATGGCGTCGTGCTCGGTGTGGTCGATGTGGGACGCGAAAGGAACGATCGTGGAGATCGCGCCGTCCTTGGCGATCGTGCCGGAGATGAAGGTCGACAGGAAAGCGTTACGGGTGAAGTCACCGGAACCGCCGATGCCGTTCATGATGCGGGAGCCAGAGACGTTCGTGGAGTTCACGTTGCCGTAGATGTCCGCCTCGATCATGCCGTTGGAGGAAATCAGGCCCGTGCGGCGCACAACCTCGGGGTGGTTAGAGATCTGCTGCGGACGCAGGATGATGGACTCGCGGTACTTCTTGGCCTCCGCGTTCATCTTCTCCGCGTACTCCGGGGAGAGAGCGAAGGAGGTTGCGGACGCAACGGTCATCTTGCCCGCGTCGATCAAGTCGAGCATGCCGTCCTGAATGACCTCGGTGTAGGCCTGGATGTTCTCGAACTTGGAGTCCAGCAGACCCGCCATCACGGCGTTCGGGACGTTACCCACGCCGGACTGCATGATGTAGCCGTCGTAGGTGAGGCGACCAGCCTTCACCTCGCCCTCGAGCAGGTCGAGGAAGTGGCCAGCGATCTGCTTGGAGGTGTCGTCGACCGGCTTGAACGGAGCGTTGCGGTCCGGTGCGTTGGTCTTGACGACCGCGACAACCTTGGAGGACTCGATCGGGATGTAGGTGGTACCGATGCGGTCACCCGGCTTGTTGATCGGGATCGGGGTGCGGTTCGGCAGCTTCGGCATCGACCAGATGTCGTGCATGCCCTCGAGGTCCTCGGACTGCCACTCGTTGATCTCGATGATGACGCGGTCCGCGGCGTTGATGTACTCAACGTTGTTACCCACCGCGGAGGACGGCACAATGTTGCCCTCCTCGGTGATGCGCACGGCCTCGATGATCGCAACATCGAACTTGCCGAAGAAGCCCTGCTCCACCTGCATGCCCATGTGGGAGAGGTGAATGTCCTGGTACTTCATCTCACCGGCGTTGATGGCCTTGCGCATGATCGGGTCGGAAGCATAAGGCGCGCGGTAGTTGACGGCCTCTGCCTCAGCGAGCACACCATCGCAGTCCGGGGCGGTGGACGCACCCGTGAAGATGTCGATCTTGAAGTCCTCGCCGCGGGAATGGGCGTCCTTCGCCTTGTTAGCGATGGCGGTTGGGAGGGCCTTCGGGTAGCCGGCACCGGTAAAGCCGGACATGCCGACCTTGTCGCCATTATTGACGAACTGTGCCGCCTCCTCGGCGCTCATTACCTTGGACTTGAGCTGCTCATGGGCAATGCGATCTGTCATTTCTTCCTCCTGTGGCGTTCAGCCCACAGCGACCGACAACGGTTTGTTTTGCTGAGTGGGCAAAAACTCTTAGCCTATAGGCGCCATGCTACATAAATCGATTCTAGAAGTGTGACCTATGCACTTTTGCATCGCTAACTACCCCCTTTTTTTCGGTTCCCCCCAACACCGGCGTACTGCCTCTGCCAGTGCATCACCGTCCGAACTGCACTTTGCTGCAGCCCGCCCCGCCTGGGAACATAGTCACCGTGACTAGCAGCATCGAAACCAAGCAGCAGGGCCTCAGCATCGGCACGCTGAACCTCGACAGCCCCGTCGTCCTCGCTCCGATGGCGGGCGTGACGAACGTGGCCTTCCGCACCCTCTGCCGCGAGCAGGAACGGGAGCGAATGGGCTCCGTCGCGGGCCTCTACGTCTGCGAGATGGTGACCGCCCGCGCGCTCGTGGAGCGCAACCCCAAAACACTCCACATGACCACCTTCGCGCCGGACGAGGACCCCCGCAGCCTGCAGCTCTACACCACCGACCCGAAGTACACGTACGAGGCAGCCAAGATGATCGTCGACGAGAACATGGCTGACCACATCGATATGAACTTCGGCTGCCCCATGCCCAAGGTCACCCGGCGCGGCGGTGGCGCGGCCCTGCCCTACAAGCGACGCCTCTTCGGCAACATCGTCGCCGCCGCCGTCAAGGCCACGGAAGGGACGGACATCCCCGTCACCGTGAAGATGCGCATCGGCATCGACGACGAGCACCGCACCCACCTCGACGCCGGGCGCATCGCTGCCGACGAAGGTGCTGCTGCCGTCGCCCTACACGGGCGCACCGCCGCGCAGCGTTATGCCGGCGACGCCGACTGGAGCGAGATCACCCGCCTCGTGGAGCACATCGACGGACGCGTGCCGGTGCTTGGCAACGGCGATATTTTCAAGGCCACCGACGCCCGCGCCATGATGGAGCAGACCGGCTGCGACGGCGTGGTTGTGGGCCGCGGCTGCCTGGGCCGGCCGTGGCTCTTCGCCGAGCTCTCTGCCGAGCTGCGCGGCCTTCCGGTGCCCGCTGAACCACCCCTGGGTGAGGTGGCGCGCATCATCATGCGGCACGCTGAGCTCCTCGCCGAGCACGACGGCGAGAATCGCGCCTGCCGCGACCTGCGCAAGCACATGACCTGGTACATGCGCGGCTTCCCCGCCGGCGGCGAGCTGCGTCGCAGCCTCTCGAAGGTCAGCTCCCTGGCCGAACTACGCGAGGTACTCGACCCCATCTGGGACTCGGAGGCTCTCGCCAACGACGCCGACGGCGCGCGCGGCCGCCAGGGTTCCCCCGCGAAGGTGCAGCTGCCCGACGGCTGGCTCGACGATCCCGAAGACGAGACCGTGCCGGTGGGTGCCGATATCGAAAACAGCGGCGGTTAGCCCGCCAGCCACTGAAGCAGCAGCATAAAGCGGGGCCCTCGTCGATACGAGGGCCCCGCTTAGTTCTTACTTCTTTAAGACTCGCTGCCGTAGGCGGTCTCCGCGAACTTCGCGGACGCCAGGGCATCGTCCACGAGGTCTTCCGGCTTGCGGGTCACGTCCAGCTGGATCCCCAGCTCGTCGGAGTGCAGGCGCTCCAACAGTTCCAGCTGCGCCACCAGGAGCTCCTGCGGCATATCGCGGCCGATGCGGTGGCTCATGCGCTCCGAGAGCACATCGAAGGTGCCGTAGAGGTGCACGAAGAATGTGATGCCCTCGGCCTCGTTGAGCACCTCGCGGTGGGCCCGGGTCAGCGCCGGGCAAGCAACCACGGTGGATTCGCCGGCGCGGCCGTGCTCACTCATCCAGTCGCGCACGCTCTCCAGCCAGTTGACGTACTTCGCCTTGCTGGGGACCTCACCGCGATCCAGAATGGCGAGGTTCTCCGCCGGGTGGAGATCATCGGCCTCCAGCACGGGCCGACCCGTGCGTTCCCCGATGATCCGGGCCAGAGTGGTTTTACCGGAGCCACTGACCCCCATGATCACGAGGTGAATAGGGTTTTGTGGCTTGTCCTGGGTGGGCTGCGTCATAACCTCAATTATGCCTTAGAACGGTCCAACTCACCCACGGAATCCGCGAGCCGAATCCCTAGGCTCCAATCGCGCCGATTGCCTCTTCCACCTTGGTCTTCATCTCACCGGTCAGCGGGACGTAGCCCTTATCCGCGTAGTCTCCCTGCTGGTTGGCCAGCATCGTGTACAGGACGTTTTTCACCTTGTCGCGGGTCTCTTCCCCATAGCCCTTGGAGCACACGACCTCGTAGGTGGTCAGCGCCAGCGGGTAGGTGCCCTCCGCAGCATCGGCGAACAGGGAGTCGGCGTCCACGATCATGTTCTTGCCCTTGCCCTGGTACTTCACGCCCTTGAGCGCCTCGGTGACGGACGTGGAGGACGGTGCCACCGGACCAAAGCCGAAGTCGACCTTCGCAGCCTTCAGCTGCGGGGCGGACTTGGTGAACGGAGTGGCCGTGTAGGTGATGGAACCGTTTTCCGAGGCAGCCTGGTCGGCCACCCCGGCCGAGCCGTTCGCGCCGAGGCCCACGCCGGTTGGGAAGGACGGCCCCTGCGGCTTCCACGCCCCATCGGTTGCCGCTGCGAGGAAGCGCTGGAAGATCTCGGAGGTGCCGGACTGGTCGCCGCGGTACACCACCTTGATCGGAGTCTTCGGCAGCTTCACTCCCTCGTTAGCCTTCGCGATCCGAGGGTTATCCCAGTGCGTGACGTTGCCTGCGAAGATGCTCGCTACGACGCGCGCGGGCAGGTTGATCTCCTGGTCCACGCCATCCAGCCGGTAAGCCACTGCCAGGGGGCTCAGCACCATCGGGATGTGCCAGGCGGTGTTGCCCTCGCAGCGCTGCTGCGCATCCTTCGTCGCGCGTTCGCTCAGCGGCACGTCGGTGCTCGCGAAATCCGCCTGCTTGCCGACAAAGGCCGCCTTCCCCTTGGCCGAGCCCGTGGCCTGGTATTCCAGCTCAATCCCGTCAGGGTGCAGCGCTGGGCCCACCGTGTCCTCGATGAACATCTTTTGGGACGTCGCCCCCGCGCCGCGCACCGTGCCCGAGACGTCCGCCATCGGGTACGGATTTTCTACCGCGGCGGTGGTGGAGTCACCGGACTCCGTCTGCGGGGCGTCACTACCGGAGCAGGCGGTCAAGGCGAGCCCACCGGCCAGGAGGGTGGCCAACGCGACCGTGGTGCGTCGCGAACCCGGCGTGGCGATCAATGGCTTGTTCTTCAACATCTTCGAGGCAGCCTTTCACTAAGGTTCCGCAATAGTGCTGCGGGGCTGGGAATTAATTTAATTCTCCACGATAAACCACATCGGTGTGGACGATCCCGAAGCCCAGGCCCTCGTAGGTCGCTACAGCCGGGCCGTTATCGCCCTCCACGTAGAGCTCGACGGTGCCCACTCCGCGCTTCATCAGCTCGCCGATGCCGAGCATCGTAATCGCGGGCCCCAGTCCCTTGCCGCGGGCTTCGTCGGCGAGACAAACCACATAGACCTCACCGGCGCGCTCGCCTTCCGGCTTCTCCTGCTCCGCGGTGGGGATTTTCGTCCAGTGGAAGCCGGCGCACCGCGGCCCGGCGGCGTCCTCGTCCTCCCCACAGGACCAGACCATCAGCACGCCGTTGGGGTCGAACCACGCTGTGTCACGGGCGCTGCGCAGCTGATCGATATCCCAACCGCCCTGCTCCGGGTGCCAGGCGAAGGCCTCGTTGTTCACGCGGACCCATTCCTCGTCCACGAGCTCCTCTCCGAAGCGCTCGGCTGCCTCGGGGTAGGTCAGCACCGTCAGACCCTGGGATTCGACCTTCGAGGCGGAATCTTCTGCCCCGGCGCGGAACTGCTCGCCGCGGTCGCTGCCTGGGGAGGCGTCGACCGCCATCTTGTGCAGCTCACGGGTGCGGCGGGCATTCGCCGCCTCGGCCATCGCGCGGGCCGGTGCCAAATCCCCGTGCGCCCACGCGTCCAGGGGGCCAGTCAGCCCCAAGTCCTCACGCGCCGCCGCGAGCATGCCACGGGCTACCCCCTGGCGACGCACATCGGGTGCGACGGCTAGCTCTGCGGTCGGGTTCTCCCCGGTCACGCTGGCGGTCACGGCGCCGTCCAGCGCCAGGACGCCCGCCACACGCTCGTCGGCCATGGCCACGATGTGCCGGTGCCCGTGCTCCCCATCGATGCCCTTGAGGAAGGCTTCGCTCAGCGCAGCCACCCCGTCGGCCTGTTCGACCTCCCGGAGCAGGGTGTGTACCGCGGCGACCACCTCCGGCTGAGCGTGAAGCTGCTCGTGGGCGTGGAAAGTGCAGGTCATAAAACTCGCTCCCGGAAAAATTCTGGTTCATCTCGCTTGGTGTTCTATCCACCCTACGCAAGCACCCAGACATGGGATTTCGCCATCGATACCCCGCCGCCGCGGATCGGGTATGGCCCGCGCCCGTCGATGCGCCATAATGTTCTTCATGGCAACCCCGCAGATTTCGGCTGATCCCTCCCCGGCACCGCGCCCCCGGCGCCGCCTGTGGAAGGTTCTCGCCGGTCTTCTGGTCGCATTCCTCGCGCTGATGCTCACGGACTCCCTCATCGCCGCCCGCACGGAGGCGAAGATCTCCCAGCAGCTCTACGAGGGCTCGCACTTGCCCAAGCCGCCGGAGGTCATGCTCGCGGGGTTCCCCTACGTCACCCAGGCCCTCACCAAGGAGCTGGAGGCCGTCACCGTCACCGCCAAGGACGTCCCCATCGCCGGATTCGGCGACGTCACCGTCCACTCCTCCGCCCAGTACGTCGACGTCAATGCCTCCCAGATCTTCACGGGCGATATTCACGACGCTCCTGCGCGCAAGGTCTTCCACCGCCTCCAGCTGGGCGTCGTCCCTTTGGGAAAGCTGATGGGTATCCCCGACCTGGACGTCTCGAATAAGGCGGACATCTCCCCGCGCGGCGGGTGGGAAACCGAAGCGATCTTCCGCGGTACCCCGAAGGGCTTCCGTGCCCCCGCGATCGTCGAGATGAAGGTCCGCATCAAGCGCGGCGACGTCTACCTGCGTCCCGTCACCGTCATCGAGGGACCGGTGAACAAGAAGGAGGGCGCGGAGATCGTCCCCGCTGATCAGCTGGACGAGGCGACCACCGCGGCGCTGATCGACGGCTTCCGGCTAAAGATCGAGAAGGACTCCATCCCCTTCCCCG
Organism: Candidatus Corynebacterium intestinavium; assembly: GCA_019120635.1. GTDB lineage: Bacteria > Actinomycetota > Actinomycetes > Mycobacteriales > Mycobacteriaceae > Corynebacterium > Corynebacterium intestinavium. The sequence goes on from DWUR01000153.1 coordinate 6,950, forward strand.
GGATCCCGATGCGCGTCTACGTGGGAGGGGGCTCGGTGTTCATTGAGGCGGAGGACTACTACACCACCGTCAGCATCGGGGACCTCACCCCTCCGACCCGTCCCCTCACGGAAGAGCAACGGCCGTCCCTATAGAGTGGAGGCCATGAGTTCCGATAAGGCTAATAATCTGTCTCCTGACCAGGGCGCCAACACCCCGGCAGAAAGCACCAACTCCGGCCCGAGGCTGGACGGCAACCAGGCCGTGAACCTCGCCGCTGAGCAGTCGAAGAGCACGGCGGATAAGAACCTGCCGGTCTTCGGCGACCTCCCGATCCCGGAGGACACCGCCAACCTTCGCTTCGGCCCGAACCTGCACGACGGTCTGCTCGCGCTCCTGCCGCTGGTCGGCGTGTGGCGTGGCCAGGGCCAGGCTGCGCACCCGGGCGAGGAGGAGTTCACCTTCGGCCAGCAGCTGAGCATCTTCCACGATGGCGAGAACCGCCTGGGTTTCGAGTCCCGCACCTGGAAGATCAACCCGCCCGCCGAGGAGGGCGCTGAGGCAGACGGTGACGAGGCTAGCGCTGAGGCTGCGGGCGAGCCGGAGGTCGGCGAGCTGCTGCGCCGCGAGGCCGGCTTCTGGCGCATCGACAATGACGACAACATCGAGCTGCTCATCGCCCACTCCGACGGCATGATCGAGCTGATGTACGGCAAGCCGCTCACCGAGCGCGCCTGGCAGCTGGAGAGCGCTTCCACCCTGGCCACCGAAACCGGCCCGAGCGCCCTGGGCCCCGGCAAGCGCCTCTACGGCCTCATGCCGAACAACGACCTGGGCTGGGTCGACGAGCGCCTCATCGACGGCGAGATGGTGCCGTGGATGTCCGCGCAGCTCAAGCGCGTCCGCGGCTAGCTCTGCGCCTGGCTAGCGCTGTACCTAGCTAGGCCTGTACCTAGTTAGGCCTGCGCGGTGACGGCTTCCGCGATCAGGGCCTCGAGCTCATCGGCGAAGGCAGGCCGTGGCATGGCCTGGCCGTCGATGGCTGTGACGCGCGCCTGAATCCGCACCGAGGACACCAGCCACACCCCCGCTGCGGTGCGCAGGTCCTCCTCGGTGAGCTGCTCTTCGGCCACCGGCCAGCCACGCTCCGCAGCGAGCCGGAACACCGCAGCCTGCGACGTGCCGGGGAGGATCCCGGTGTGCGGGCAGGGGGTCAGCAGCTGTGGTTTACCACCGCCCTCGGACTCGCGGGCGATGATCACGCTGCTCGTCGGCCCTTCCAGGACGGTGCCTTCTTCGCTGAAGAAGATGACGTCGTCGAAGCCGGCCTTCTTCGCTGCCCGTAGTGCTGCCATGTTCGCCGCATAAGAGAGAGTCTTCGCGCCGATCAGTGCCCACGGCGAGCGATCCGAAATATCGAGGCTGAAGCCGCGTTCGGCGGTCATGACGCTGACGCCCTCGCGGCGGGCTTTGAGCTGTGCCTCGCCCACCGGGGTCACCGTGATCCACCCGGTGGGTTCACCGCCCGATTCGCGACCGCGCGAGTAGACCCAGCGCAGCGCCGCTTCGTGCTGCTCCGGGTAGACGCGCGTGAACTCGCTGACCGCCAGCTCGGTGGCCGCGGTCCAGCGCTCAATGTCCGGCTCCGGCAGCTCCAGCATCGCCGCGCTCGACTGGAAACGGGAGGCGTGGCGATCCATGTTGCGCACCACGTCCTCGCGCAGGATCAGGGTCTCGAAGACGCCATCCCCGCGGATTGCCGCGAGGTCGTCGGCATAGAGGAACGGCTGCTCAGCGTCCCAGATGCGGGGTTCCGTGGCGCCGAGAACATCAATGACAATCGCCATAGCTACTCCTTTTCGTCAAGCCACCTCAGCAACCGGCTAGCCCCCTTCGCGCCGAAGGCAGCACGCGCGGGGGCGCGAGGCTAAAGCCGGGATCCATCTTAAGAATATGCCCTGGTCGATCGCCGTGGCGATTCCCTACTAGCATCGGGGTAACTAACGAGCGCAGAAAGGTTGTTTTCCCTTCATGACCACCCCCAGCTCTCCCCTGTTGAGCCACATCCCCGGCGCCAGCGCGACCAATGAGGACAAGACCTACCCTGTCGCCTGGCACTACGGGAACCCCCTTAGTGAGCAGAACGCCGTCGCAGATGGCGCGACCGGCCTCATCGACCGCTTCGACCGCGTCGCCCTGTGGGTCCACGGTGAGGAGGCCAAGACCTGGCTCAACGATCTGATCAGCCAGAAGATCAACGCCATCCAGCCTGGCCAGGCCACATTCGGTCTCATCCTGGATGTGCAGGGCCACGTGGAATACCAATTCGGCGTCGCTGCGTTGGAGGACGGCATCCTGCTGGATGTCGCCGGTGACAAGGCCGAGGGATTGGAAACCTACCTCAGCCGCATGATCTTCTGGGCGAAGGTTGAGATCGAGCGCCTGGACCTGGTGCAGGTGGCCGTCCTAAAGAAGGCTGATGTACAAGAATCGACCGAAGGTGATCGGGCCGGCCTCGGCGCCACCCCGGCCGGAGCGTTCCCGGATGCACACTCCTGGCGCACCCGACGACTGGGTGAGATTGCGGTGACCGACGTGTGGCTGCCGGCTGATGCGCAGATCGGAAGCTGGGACCATGCCACCAGTGAGCTCGGCTACGTCCCAACTGGCCTGATGGCCTACACTGCCTGGCGCATCGCCGCGCGCCAGCCGGTGGTCGGAGAGGACACGGATGAGAAGACTATCCCCCACGAGGTCCCCTGGTACCTGGGCGCGAACGCCCACGGGGCAACCCAGCTGGCACAGGAGAGCGAAGGGCCGACCGAGCATGCAGTTCACCTGCATAAGGGCTGCTACCGCGGGCAGGAGACCGTCTCCCGGGTCCAGAACCTAGGCAAGCCCCCGCGCACTCTGGTCCTGCTCCACCTCGATGGCTCCCGAAACGCGCTCCCGGAG
>DWUR01000154.1 GCA_019120635.1 Candidatus Corynebacterium intestinavium
CCCGGCGCACACGCATTGGAGGAGCCCTGGGTGCCGGGGGCGATCAGCATCAGCGGGCGCGGCCCCTTACCCCCCCACGGCTTCGAGGACTCGTAGATGGTGCCGGTGACCGGGATGGTCTTGCCATTCGAATCGGTGGACACATAGGCCACGCGGGTGGCCTTGCTGTTCGTCAGATCGACGAACGGCAGCCCCAGCGCGAGTTTGCTCGGGGCGGTCTTCAGCACCTGGCCGGGCTTGCCCTCCACGTACTCCGGCAGGGAGCTGTAGAAGTTATCCGGATCGTAGTTCGGCACGGAGCTGCCAAGCGCAGCCCCGGAGCCCATCTCTGCAGAGCCCCGCCACGCGCCCTCGACGGAGTCATAAAGCGGGGACGCCGCCGCGCCGGCCACAGAAAGCGGCAGCGCGAGGGCGGTGATGGCAGCGGCGGCGGTGAGGCTCGCCGCGCGGCTGGTGCGTCGGGAATTGTGAGATCGAAGGCTGAACATGCGTGCTCCTTGGCAGGATCGTGGCTGGCCGGCAGTTAACAGCTAGATCCTATCGGCAGGAACACTATTGTGTCGGGGAAATTACTTTTCCGGCGCGCCGACAGCCAGCGCGTCAGTCTCGTGGCCCGGATCCTTCCGGCTCAGGTCTATCACCAGCGCAATGGCGCCGACGACGATCGTGGGCAGTACCCAGCCCAGGCCCTCCGGGTACAGCGGGATCACACTCAGGGCACCGGTGATGCCGTCCATTGTCTCGCCCAACAGGTCACTCAGCAGCTCGATGATGGAGAACACCAGGGCCACCGCCACGGCAGCGCGGTAGGTCAGCGGGATCGGGCGGCCACGCACCGCCAGCTGCGTGAAGGTCACCGCGATCAGGGCGATCGCCGGCGGGTATATCAGGCCGATGATCGGGCCGGAGAAGCTCAGGATCTTCTCCAGGCCGAGGTTGGCCACCGTGAAGCCGATCAGGGTGAAGACCACGGACCACCAGCGGTAGCTGATCGCAGGAACCAGCTCGTGGAAGAAGGACGCCGACGCCGCGATCAGGCCGATCGCCGTCGTCAAGCAGGCGAGCAGCACCACGCCGGAGAAGACCATGTCACCGGCCGTCCCCAGGGAGAGCTTCGACGCCTGCGAGAGCACCGCCGCACCGTCCGAGTACTGCCCCTTATCAGGCATCTTCGTGCCCATCACGCCCAGGGCGAGATACACGATCAGCAGGAAGAAACCAGCCAGCACCGCGGAGATCGAGGAGTACTTGACGACCGTCTTGCGCTCCTTGATGCCGTGGGCGTTGAAGGAGCTCACCACGATGATCGCGAAGGCCATCGCTGCGATGGAGTCCATCGTGAAGTAGCCCTCCAGGATGCCCGCGGTCAGCGGGCTGCTGGCGTATTCGCCGGTCGCGGCGGCCGGTTCGCCATTGAGCTTCATGAAACTCAGCACCGCGAGGATGGCGATGAGTACCAGCAGCAGCGGCGTCAGGTACTTGCCCAGGGTGTCGGCGACCTTGCCGGGGAACAGGACGATCGCGAAAGCCACCGCGAAGAAGATCGCGGTGGTCACCAGGCGCCACATCTGGCCCGAGAGCCCGAAGGTGGACTCGAGGCCCAGCTCGTAGCCGATCGCCGCGGCGCGCGGCATGGCGTAGAAGGAGCCGATGGATAGATAGGCGGCGATGGAGAACACCAGCCCGAACACCGCGCCCGCGCGCGACGCCAGCTGACGCACCCCGGCGCCAGAGATGGCCACCGCGATGATCGTGATTGTCGGCAGCAGCACGCCGGTCAGGATGAAGCCGATGATGGCGGGGGTGAAGTTCTCACCGGACTCGATCCCCAGCATGGGCGGGAAGATCAGGTTGCCGGCGCCGAAGAACATCGCAAACAGCATCAGCCCGACGGCGAAAATCGAGGCGGCGGGTTTCACCGCGCCACGGCCAGCCGCGGACTGAGTGGAGGTTCCGGAACTCATGAAATGAGGGCCTTTCTACAACGACGATCCGCGCGGTGGCGGCCTAGGACCAGGTTCAACCACACCCCCGGGTGGGGTGGCGTGAGCAGGCGCAGCCGGTTGTGGCGGTGGTGCCGCTCGAGGCTGAACCAGTGGCGGATCAGAATAAACGTATTTAAGTAGAGGTTAGGGTGCCCCAGTAAGAATCAACTAGTCGGGAAGGGTGATCCCGGCGTGGGTGCGCTCGATCAGCCGGTCAGCCACGAGGGAATCCACCGCTCGCGAAAGCTGAACCCGATCGGGCCACAGTTGATCGATTTCATTGACTGCGACGTGGGTGGTCGCAGATTCTCTCAGGGTTTTGAGGACCAGGCCGCGAACCTGGCGGTCCGTGCCTTCGAACTTCTGGACGCGCCGGGCGGCAGCGGATTTCTCCTCCTCCGTCGGCGCGGGCTTGCCTGCCGCCACCCATGCGCAGCGCTCGGCGATGGGGCAGAGCTCGCACTGCGGGGTGCGGGCCTGGCAGATCAGGCTGCCGAGCTCCATCAGGGAGGCGGTCATGAGCAGCGCTGCGTCTCGGTGGTCCCGGTCGTGGCCCGCGTTGCGGTAGCCGCGACGGTCCAGGGCGGGGTCGTGGTCCACCCACGGCATCATGTCGGCGACGTCCGAAAGGTCGCGGCTGCGCGCCGGTCCCTGCAGGAAGTTGCCGTGTGCTGCCCGGTGGCACACGCGGCGGACGTTGGTGTCCACCACGGGAACGGCCTGCTCGAAGGCGTAGGCGGCCACCGCGCGGGCGGTGTAGCTGCCCACGCCGGGCAGGCTTTCCAGTTCTGCGACGCTGCGGGGTAGTTCCCCGCCGAAGCGCTCCACGCAGGCCTGGGCGCATTCCTGCAGCCGCAGGGCGCGGCGCGGATAGCCCAGGTTTCCCCATTCGCGGATGACGTCCGCGGTGGCAGCGGTTGCGAGCGCGGCCGGGGTGGGCCAGCGCTGCAGCCAAGCCTGCCACCGTGGGGCGACGCGGGCGACGGGGGTCTGCTGCGACATCACTTCGCTCACCAGGATGGCCCACGGGCTGGTGCCGATGTGGCGCCAGGGCAGGTCGCGCGCGTTGCGTGCGAACCAGTGGTTCAGTGCGCTGATGAGGGCAAGGTCGAAGGTGGTTTCCTGCTGACCCTCTGCGGTTGGGAGTGTCATGCGGCCACCTCCCCGGGGTGTCGGGGTGAACCTTGCCCTGCGATGTGTCCCGCGGGGTGTGGGCGGGGTGCCTGGTGAAAGCGCATCGGAGAGTGGGTTACTGCGGTTGTTCGAAGGCGGTGGGTGGGCCCCACCTGCCGGATTGTCCTACAAAATTGTCCTGGGAAAGCTTTAAGAGCAAGATTGAAGCCATGACTGACTCCCGCAGCCCTGAAAGCCCTTCGAATACTGTACCCGGCCAGCAGGCCAACACAGAGTCGTCGGAGACCCCCACCCAGCAGCAAACCATGACCCCGGCGCAGGCCTGGGCTGCGATGCGCGATGGTAACCGTCGCTTCATGAGCGAGGATGTTGCCCACCCGAATCAGGACGTCAACCGCCGCCACGTCCTCACCGCAGGGCAGCGCCCGCACGCGGTGGTCCTGGCGTGCTCTGACTCCCGCGTGCCGGTGGAGATCGTCTTCGACCAGGGTCTGGGGGATGTCTTCGTGATCCGCACCGCAGGGGAGATCACGGATCTCTCCGTGCTGGCTTCCCTGGAGTTCGCCGTGGATGGGCTGGGCGTGCCGCTGGTGCTGGTGCTGGGCCACGAGGCCTGCGGCGCGGTGGCTGCGGCGCAGACCGCGCTGAACACCGGCCAGCTGCCGAACGGCTTCCAGCGCGTGCTGGTGGAGAAGGTCACCCCATCCCTGCTGGCCGCCCGCCGCGAGGGCCGGGA
>DWUR01000155.1 GCA_019120635.1 Candidatus Corynebacterium intestinavium
CACGTCGGCATCCGTGGCATCAGAGAACACCACCGCCTGCTTCTCCATTGCCTTCTCCATGGCCTGCAGCTGATCACGCAGGCTCGCGGCCCGCTCGAAGTCCAGGTTCTCGGCGGCCTCCTCCATCTCGCCGCGCACCCGGCGCAGCACGGGCTCGGTGTTGCCCGCCAAAAAGCTACTGAACTGGTCGACGAGTGCGCGGTGCTCGTCCTCGGTAACCTTGCCGACGCACGGCGCGGAGCAGCGATCGATATAGCCCAGCAGGCAGGGTCTACCCAGAGCCTCGTGCCGTCGGAACACGCCGGGCGCGCAGGTACGGATCGGAAAGACCCGGGTCAGGGACTCCAGGGTCTCGCGGATCGCCCAGGCTTTCGGGTACGGCCCAAAGTAGCGCACGCCCTTGCGCCGCGGCCCACGGTAGAGATAGGCGCGCGGGAAGCGATCCTTCACGCTGATGGCCAGCATCGGGTACGTCTTATCGTCCCGGTACATGACGTTGAACCGCGGGTTGAAGCGCTTAATCCACGTGTACTCGAGGTTAAGGGCCTCGAATTCGCTGCCCACGACAGTCCACTGCACCCGGTTGGCAGTTTGCACCATCGTGCGGGTGCGCGGGTGCAGCTGGCTGAGGTCTTGGAAGTAATTGGACAGGCGGGCCCGGAGGTTCTTGGCCTTGCCCACGTAGATGACGCGGTCGTGCTTATCGCGGAAAGTGTAGACCCCCGGCTGCGTGGGGATGGTGCCGGGGGCTGGCCGATAATCGACGGTGTTGGGGGTGCGTTCCGCCACCGGCTAGTCCTCCGGCATGTAGCGGTCCTCAAGCAGGCGGAACCGCTCGACGTTCGCGGCGATGGTCTCCTTATCGTAGATATTCAGCGCCATCATCGGAACGAACTCGAAGTCCGGAAGCTCCAGCCGCGCCATTTTCGCCTTAGCCGGGAAGGAGAGGCCGTGGATGATCTGCCAGGGGTAGAACTGCGCGTTGGCGATGTTGCGCACCTCAACTCCGCGCTCATCAATGCGGACGCGGGGACGCAGCAGGAAGAGGCTGACGCCGGAGAAGAGCAAGCCGATGCCGATGAAGGACCACTGATCCGCCGAGGTCAGCGTCACGCCGGTGTCGCCGATGCCAACGATGATGGCCATGACGATGTGGATGATCATGATGACGACGACACCGATGATCGCGATCCGCTTGAGGAACGGCGAACGGGCCTCAAAGAGCCACTGCCCCTTGGCCGGTGCTGCCTGCGACACTGGGTTACTCATCTGTGAAACTCGACCGCTCTCCTCGTTCGTACTGCCACAACGTATCGGCTACTACCCTACCGCCGCGATCTGGCGGAGAACTAATGCGGCGTGGATGGCCGCAGTCGCCGAGTCCGCGCCCTTGTTTTCCTTGGCATCCGGACCGCCTGCGCGGTCGACGGCCTGCTGGTGGTTGTCGACGGTGAGCACGCCGTTGCCGATCGGCACACCCGTATCCAGTCCGACGCGGGTCAGCCCGTAGGTCACGGCGTCGCAGACCACGCGGAAGTGCTCGGTCTCACCTTCAATGACGCAACCCGTGGCGATGACGGCGTCGAAGTTCTTGCAGGCTGCGGCTACGACGACGGGCAGCTCCAGGGCGCCGGCCACCCGCCAGTCCTCGACGCTGGCGCCGAGCTCGCGGGCAGCTGTGATGGCCTCGGAGTGGAGCTTATCGGTGATCTCGGCATTCCACTGGGCGCTGATGACGGCGACGCGCAGGCCCTCTGCTGCGCCGGGGCCCAGGTTGATCTGCGGGATACCTTCGGCTGGCATGCTAGTTCTCCTTCTCGGCTGTAGCGGCAGCCGGTACGACGTTGAGGTTGTCGAGCTGGTGGCCCATCTTGTCCCGCTTGGTCTGCAGGTAACGAGCGTTATCCTTCGTTGCCGGTGGCTGCACCGGGATGCGACCGGTGACAGAGACGCCGAAATTCTCGAGGCTCTGCTTCTTCGCCGGGTTATTGGAGATTAGGTGAACGCTCTCGATCCCGAGTTCCTTGATGATGGACGCTGCCGCGCTGTACTCGCGGGCGTCGGCTGGCAGGCCCAGGGCGGTATTCGCCTCCACGGTGTCCAGTCCCTCGTCCTGGAGGACGTAGGCGCGCAGCTTTGGAACCAGCCCGATCCCGCGGCCCTCCTGGTTGCGCAGGTAGATGACGACGCCGTGTCCCTGGTCCTGGACGGCCTCCATGGCGGCGTGGAGCTGTTCGCCGCAGTCGCAACGCAGGGAGCCGAAGACGTCGCCGGTGAGGCACTCGGAGTGGACGCGGACTGGGACGTCCTTCTGGCCGGTGACGTCCCCGTGGACGAGCGCGACGTGTTCGGTGCCGTCGACGAGGCTGGTGTAGCCGACGGCGCGGAACTCGCCGCGGGTGGTCGGCAGGCGGGCCTCGGTGCTGCGCTCCACGGTCTGCTCGGTGGCGCGGCGGTACTCGATGAGCTGCTCGATGGAGACCATGCGCAGGCCGTGCTCGTTGGCGAAGCGGCGCAGCTCCGGGCCGCGGGCCATGTCAGTGGGGTCGTCCTCGGAGACGATCTCGCAAAGCACGCCGACGGGAGCCCGGGAGGCGAGCCGGGACAGGTCGACGGAGGCTTCGGTGTGGCCATCGCGGGCGAGCACGCCCCCGCGGCGGGCGCGCAGTGGGACGATGTGGCCCGGCCGGGTGAAGGCCTCGGGGCCGAAGCTCTCGTCGGCGAGGCGGGTGATGGTTTCGCAGCGGCTGCGGGCGGAAATGCCGGTGGAGCCGGTGGCCGCGTCCACGGTGACGGTGTAGGCGGTCGAGCGGGCATCCTCGTTGCGGGCGACCATGGGCGGCAGGTTGAGCGCGTCGGCGCGGTCATCCTCCATGGCAACGCAGATGTAACCAGAGGTGTAGCGCACCATGAAGGCCACGAGTTCTGGGGTTGCCAGATCCGCGGCGAAGATCAGGTCGCCTTCGTTTTCGCGGTCCTCATCATCGACGACGACCACGGCTTTACCGGCGGCAATATCGGCGATGGCGGATTCGACGGAATCCAGGACTAGCGAGTCTCGTTCAGCGGTCATAGCTTCTTTCCAACGATGCCACCCTCGCCCGGTCGGGGCGGGTGGCTTAAGGCTTGTCGAATTCTTCTTTGTGGTTCTGTTGCGGCGGGTCAGCGGTCGAGCATGGCGCGGACGTATTTCGCAAGCACGTCGCATTCGATATTGACCTTATCCCCCGGCTGGAGTTCGCCCAGCATCGTGGCCTCCAAAGTGGCGGGGATGAGGCTGACCTCGAAGAGTCCATCGGCTAGTTCCGCGATGGTCAGGGAGGTGCCGTTGATTGCAATCGATCCCTTTTTCACCAGGTAGGTGGCAAGTTCCGGGTCGTCAAGCTGGAAGCGGAAGACCTCCCAATGCTCGGAGGGCACTCGTTCCTGCAAGGTAGCGGTGCCGTCGACGTGTCCCTGGACGACGTGTCCGCCGAAGCGCCCCTGGGCGGACATCGCGCGCTCCAGGTTGACGGACGCCCCCTCGGAGAGTGTGCCCAGCGAAGTGTAATCGAGGGTGACCTTCATGACGTCAGCGGTGAAGCCGGTGTCGTCGAAGTCGGTGACGGTCAGGCAGACGCCATTGACGGAGATGGAGTCTCCCAGGCCGGCATCGGAGACCACTCGCGATGCGGCGACGCGGATGCGCGCGGCGTCGGGAAGCCTCTCGATCTTCTCGACGTGACCGATCTCTTCGATGATTCCGGTGAACACAGCCATCCTCTCTGACGTCGGGGCCAAAACTACCAATGATGATATATCTTCTTGCGCTTATGCACGGGTCAATCCCCGGTCTGGCGTTGCGCCAGCCAGAGAATGTCCTCGCCGATGCGCTGCACGCTGCGCGTGCCGAAGCGCTGCAGATCCGTGATCGACGTACTGCCGATGCCGCCGGCTCCCAGTGCGGGTACGCCGCGCGGCAACCAGGCGGGGGCAAGGTAGGCCCGGATCTCGTCGACCAAGCCGTGGGCAAGGAAGCTTCCTGCAAGTTCGGGTCCGCCCTCCACCAACACATCCGAGATGCCCTGCCCGCGAAGCTCCGCCAGCGCCGCATGGAGGTCCCGGGTTGCCAGGTGCTGGCCTGCCGGCGCGTGAGTGCCAGCTTGCAGGAGGCGAGCGTTAGTGGGGAGTTCCCGCTGCCCCAGGGCGAAGCGCAGCGGTTGCCGGGGGCCTTCCACCCCGCCGGGCCGTGCGGTGAGCTGCGGGTCATCGGTCAGGATGGTTCCGGTGCCCACCAGGATCGCCTCCCGGTATTGCCGGTCTGCGTGGAC
>DWUR01000156.1 GCA_019120635.1 Candidatus Corynebacterium intestinavium
GTTGGAGAGCACGTAGGCGAACTCCATGCCGATGGCGCCGGCGCCGATGACGACCATGGACTTCGGGGCGTTCTCGTCGAGGATCTGTTCCTCGTAGGAGACGATGTTGCCGCCGATCTCCACGCCCGGCAGGGACTTCACGACCGAGCCGGTGGCGATGATGGCGTTATCGAAAGTGATCTTCTTGCCCTCGTCATCCCCCTCGACGATCGCCAGCTCCTTGTCGGAGACGAACTCGCCGCGACCGTGGATCTCCTGGATCTTGTTCTTCTTCATCAGGTAGTGAACACCCTTGACGATGGAAGAAGAGACCTTACGGGAGCGCTTGTGCGCTGCACCGTAGTCCATGGAGATGTTATCGCCGGTAATTCCGAACGTCTTCGCTTCCTTGGTGATGGTGTGCGCCAGCTCCGCGTTACGGATCAGAGCCTTCGAGGGGATACAACCCACGTTGAGGCACACGCCGCCCCAGTACTGCTTCTCGACAACTGCGGTCTTGAGGCCCAGCTGCGCCGCGCGAATTGCGGCGACGTAACCGCCAGGGCCTGCACCGATTACTACTACGTCATAATGTTCAGCCACGGCCCCCACCTTATATCTAAATCGAACCCAGAACCAGCTTCAGGTTGGAGAGGGCATCCGCGCTGCCGTGGGCGAATCCGCCCAGGAAGTCGGTGATGAGGAGGATGATCTGGTCGATGAACTGCATGTCTGGTTGTCCTTAAAGTATCCGAGGGAAAGATCCGAAATTTCTTGGCCGTCACGTGCCGCGATGCCAGCGGAATGGGAACAGGCTGTCCACTTCCTGCATTAGTTCTAGCAGCTTTATGGGCAAAAATACTAAGAAAAGCTGGCATTTACTTTCCCTTGTCTCATAATCATGGCTACTATCTAGCTGGTAGATTCCCAGCCGCTGGTCGGACCGGGGACAGAAGAACCGCCGATCACCACAGCTGATACGCAAAGGAAATTCGATGAAGAAGTACCTCGCCCGTGGCCTCGCCGCGTCCCTCGCGGTCGTCATGCCGCTGTCCATGGCCTCCCACACCGCCTCCCCTGCGTCGGCTGCCCCGGTGACCGCCCAGGCCGTCGCTGGCAACGCAAAGGCCGCGGAACTGCGCTGGGATGAGCTGCCGGACACCGTGAACCCAAGCACCAACGGCCGGTGGGTAGGCAAGATTAAGGAGCTCAAGAACGCGGGCCACAACGTCCGCTTTGCCACCGCAACCTCCCCGGCCATGGGCGGCCTGGAGATCCCGCTGGTCGTCATCGGCCCGGAGGGCAAGAAGCTGGACGAGACCGCCGGCCTGCCGACCCTGTATATGCTCAATGGTGCCGACGGCGGCGAGGGCCGCGCCAACTGGATCAACCAGTCGGACATTGTCGAGTACTACGGCAAGAAGCTCAATGCCAACGTCGTCATCCCGATGTCCGGCGCGTTCAGCTACTACACCGACTGGGTGAACAAGTACAGCAAGGTTAGATACAAGCCGATGTGGGAGACCTTCCTGACCAAGGAGCTGCCGCAGACCATCGAGAAGGAGCTGAAGGCCAACGGCAAGCGCGCCATCGCGGGCATGTCCATGTCCGCCACCTCCTCGCTGAACCTGGCCTCGCACAATCAGGGCTTCTATGACTCCGTCGGCTCCTTCTCCGGCTGCGCGTCGACCACCAAGGGCCTGGCCCCAACCTTCGTCGGCATCACCCTGGCCCGCGGCGAGACCAACGTCAACGAGATGTGGGGCGGCGCCCACTCCCCGGCCGCCCTTCGCGACGACGCCCTGGTCAACGCGAAGAACCTGGTCGAGCAGCCGAACCTGTACGTCTCCAACGCGTCTGGGTTGGTTGGCAAGCACGACGTGCTGAGCTCCGAGCGTGTGAACGGCAATATCTACGGATCGGCGACCGTCGCCGTCGAGGGTGGTGTCATCGAGGCCGCCACCAATGGCTGCACCCACGACCTGGACGTGAAGCTGCGCTCCCTGGGCAAGAAGGATGCCACCTTCAACTTCCGCAACACCGGCACCCACCAGTGGGGCTACTGGCAGGACGACCTGCGCGACTACCTGCCGGTCCTGAAGAAGGCCTTCGGGAGCTAAAACCCATCTCACCCGGCCCTCCCCCGAGAGCCGGGTCTAATGCGCTGCGGGAGGTGCGGCTATCATGCGCGCCCTGAGCATCGCCACCGTCGTCGTCGCCGCCGCGGGCTACCTGGTCATCTGGATCGCCTCCAAGGCCCTGCCACCCGCGGGCTATGTGGACTTCATGGTCTTCTGGGGGCTATTCTTCGCCCTCACCGGGCTGGTCGACGGCCTCATGCAGGAGACCGCCCGCGGCGTGACCGCCGCCCGGCACAACTTTGATGGCACTGAGCCACAGGAGACGGGCGCCGATCGCGCATCCGCCCGCCCCTTTACTCTGGCGGGCGGCTTCGCCCTCGCCTTCGGGCTACTTTCCCTGGTCTCTGCCCCGCTGTGGGCCACCAGCGTGAGCCCCGCCCACCCCCTGTGGGCCGCCATCCTCACCGCCACAGGGCTGGCGAGCTTCGCCTTCCAGGCCATCCTCTGCGGGCTGATCTCCGCCGCCTCCCGCTGGCGGGAATTCGCCTGGCTCATCGGCATCGACTCCGGGATCCGCCTGCTACTCGCAGCGCTCGCCTGGTGGCTGGGCTGGGGCGTGGTCTCCTTCTTCATCATCACCGTCATCGGCGCGGGCACCTGGGCCGCATTCGCACTGCTCCCCGGGGTGCGCCCACTGCTGAGCCACCGCGCGGACATCCCCGCCCGCGCCTTCGTGCAACGCGGGCTGAAGGCGATGCTGGCCTCCGGGGCCAACGCCGTGCTCATCACCGGCTTCCCCGTCCTGCTGCGCGCCACCACCGACCTAGACTTCGCTGGGGCCAGTGGCACCGGCGAAGAGCTCAGCTCCGCTGGCGGGGCCGCCGGGGCGGGCGCGGTGCTCGCCGGAACGATCACGGCTGTCACCCTCACCCGCGCCCCGCTGCTCGTCCCACTGCAGCGCTTCCAGCCGGCGTTGATCGTGCACTTCACCAAACACCGCGAACAGGTGCTGCGCGCCGCGGCCGCTCCCTCGCTGGCGATCATCGCGATCGGTGCTGTGGGCGGGGTGGCAGCCTACCTCGTGGGTAGACCGATCATGGCCCTGCTCTTCGACGAGGCCTACCTGGTCTCCCCCGCAGCGCTCGGCCTGCTGACATTCGCCTCCACCGGCACCGCACTGCTCATGGTCACGGGCTCCGCGGCACTCGCAACTGGCCGCCACGACCTGTACTGGTTCGGTTGGGCCATTGCCACCGTCGCAGCAGTCGGCCTGCTGCTGGTGGACACCACCCCAGAACTGCGTTCGGTGCTCGCCCTGGGGATCGGCCCGCTGGTCGGTGTGGCCCTCCAGCTCTGGCGGCTCCAGCGACTACGGACCCGACCCAGCCGGGCCGAGGCCGGCGAGGGCGACGTCGTTAAAGAGAAGGCCTAGCTCTCCGCCGGGATGAACTTCCGGGAGAACACCGTGATCAGGGCCAGGTTCAGGATCGCGGCCACCACGCCCGCGAGCAGCATGACCGGGTAGCTGAACCACTCGGACAGGCGGGTGAGGATCATCGGGAAGAAGAAGCCCACGTAGGTGAACACGTAGTAGATCGCGGTCAGGCCACCCAGCTCGTCCGGGCTGGCCAGGCGCTGCACTTCCGTCAGGCCGGTCAGGAGCGTGATGCCG
>DWUR01000157.1 GCA_019120635.1 Candidatus Corynebacterium intestinavium
GCGACAATACCAGCGCACCGCCCACAGGATCACATCACCCTGGAAATGGCGCCACTTGAAATCCGTCATCGTTCCGTCCGTCCAATCTCCGCCAAGCATGCTCAAGCTTCACGATTTTTGCAACAGAGCCCTCTTTGATTTAGTGCTGCTTGCGATAGGTCGCTTAGTCATGCCGTGGCGCAGGAAGGCAGGGCTGTGATGCTCCAACAAGCGTGGGCTTTTCTGACCGATCCTGCCCAATGGACGGGTGCTGACGGCGTGGGGGTGCGCCTTGGCGAACACCTAGCGATCACTGCTGTGGCGATGTTGTTCGCGATGCTTATCGCTATCCCCGTCGGCCTCATGATCGGTCATAGCGGCCGGGGTCGGGTCGCTGTAGTGGGAGTATCTGGTGCCCTGCGGGCCCTCCCGTCGCTGGGCCTCCTCACAATCCTGGCGCTGTGGTTGCCAAACGGGGTAGGTCGGCCGGAAATACCGGCAACGATCGTTCTGGTGATACTCGCCATCCCGCCGATTTTGGCGGGAGCATATGCAGGGGTGGAGGCCATTCCAGCGGAAATCACACAATCGGCCCGAGCGGTGGGACACACTGAATGGCAGGTGCTCAGCCAGGTCGAGGTGCCGCTTGCCCGCGCCTCAATCTTCGACGGGATCCGGTCCGCAACCCTGCAGGTCATTGCGACAGCCACGCTCTGCAGCTACCTCGGGCTAGGTGGTCTCGGGCGCTATCTCCTCGACGGGTTGGCGACGAGGGACTACCCGATGGTGCTGGCTGGCGCCATAACCGTGATTGCTCTCGCGTTGCTCGTAGAGGGCCTGTTGGCAGCGGTCGGTGCCTTGGTCCTACGTCGGGCGATTTCACCGTCCCGCACTGTGGATGAGGAGAACGCGTCGAGGACAGAAACAGCCACCGTGCCATTCCATGCCGGAGACCGGCGTTAATTCAAGGAGCATTCTATGAAGAAAAAAGTCCTATCGCTCAGCGTGGCAGCCGCGCTAGCCACCACGTTCGCAGCATGCAGTGACGAAGATCCGTTGGCCACTAATGCTGATGGCCGGGAGGAGATCGTCGTCGGGTCGGCGAACTTCCCGGAAAGCCAAATCATCGGGGAGCTCTACGCCCAGGCCTTGGAGCAGGCCGGTTTTCAGGTTCGTCGGCAGGCCAATATTGGCGCTCGCGATGTCTACCTCACCGCACTAGAGAAGGGCGAGATCGATGTGATCGCCGAATATAGCGGGAATGCGGCTCAGTATTATCAGGCGGGAAATGAGGCATCAGATGGCGAAGAGCTCAAGCCGGGCGCTTCCGCAGAAGAGGTCTATTCCAGCCTTGAAGCAGCGCTCCCGGAGGGTGTTTCCGTCGGAGAGAAAGCCGCCGCTGAATCCAAAGATTCTTACCGGGTGAGCCCGACCCTGGCACGCCAACACCAGCTCACGACATTGGATGACCTGAAAAAGCTCACCAAGGAAGGAAAACTCACCCTCGCGGGGAATCCTGAACTCGAATCTCGGCCCTACGGGCCCGATGGGTTGGAGTCCTTCTACGATCTGCCAAAAGACAAGATTTCTTTCCACGCCATTTCCGATTCCGGTGGCCCATTGACTGTCGAGGCGCTGAATAACGGCACCGTGGATGTTGCTGATATTTACACCACCTCCCCGGCACTCGATAAAAACGGCAAAGAAGTGAAGCTTGTTGAGCTCAAGGACCCAAAGCGCCTGATTTTGCCGCAAAATGTGGTGCCACTGCTACGTGAAGAAAACGTCGCGGAGCAGGCCCGTGACGTGATTAACGAGGTCCAAGAAAAACTGAGTACCCACGCTCTGCTGGAGATGAACCGGCGCAATTCAGGCAAGGAAAAAGCAGAGCCAGCCACTATCGCTAAGGACTGGCTCAAGGAGCAGGGAATCACCGATTAATGGTGTCTCCCGCACCTAGATCCACTGTTTAGCCAGCTATGGCAACTTAAGAAACGGCCCGACACAGTAGAGCCAAATGTGCGTATTGTGTGGGGCATGCGGATGACTGTTGTCGGCACCGGCTACTTGGGAGCAACACACGCAGCGTGCATGGCTGAGCTCGGCCATGACGTGCTGGGAGTGGATACCGATCCAGCGAAAGTCGAAAGGCTCAACGCTGGCAAATCCCCGTTCTACGAACCGGGATTAAAGAAACTTTTGAAACGGGGGGTCAGCGCCGGAAAGCTGCGCTTCACCACCGACCCGGCAGAAGCCGCCGAGTTCGCCAAGACCCACTTCCTCTGCGTCGGCACCCCGCAACAGGCCGGGGGAGCGGGGGCTGACCTGAGCCAGATCTACGCCGTCGTCGACGCCCTGGCCCCGCTGCTGCGCGGCGATCACGTCCTGCTGGGGAAGTCCACCGTCCCCGTCGGGACCACCCCGGTGCTGCAGGAACGGATGGACCGGCTCATCCAGGGCGCGGCGGCGAACGCAGCCACCAAGAAGGAGGACAGCAAGAAGGGCTCGAAGGGAAAGAAGAATGCGGCCCCGGCCGCGCGCTGCACCGTTGCGTGGAACCCCGAGTTCCTCCGGGAATCCACGGCGGTGGACGACACCCTGCACCCTGACCGCATCGTCGTCGGGGCTCGGGACGAGGACCGCGAGGAGATCGAAAAGCTTGTCCGGGAGATCTACGCCGAACCCCTGGCCGAAGGCTCGCCGCTGATGATGATGGACCCCGCCACCGCGGAGCTGGTGAAGACGAGCGCGAACTCCTTCCTCGCCACCAAGATCAGCTTCATCAATGCCGTCGCCGACCTCTGCGACGCCTCCGGCGGGGACGTCACCGCGCTGGCTGCTGCCCTGGGTGCGGACCGTCGCATCGGCAAGTCCTTCCTCCACGCCGGCCTCGGATTCGGCGGTGGCTGCCTGCCGAAGGACGTGCGGGCGTTCATGACCACCGCCGAGGAGCTCGGCGCGACCGGCGCCAGCGGCCTGCTGAGCCAGGTGGACGCGATCAACAACTCCCGTCGCGACAAGGTGGAGCACATGGCCCACGAGGTCTTCGGCGGGGACGTCACCGGCCGGAGCATCACCGTGCTGGGAGCAGCCTTTAAACCCCGCAGCGACGATGTGCGCGAAGCACCGGGCGTGGACATCGCGATGCGGCTCTACCAGGCTGGGGCGCACGTGCGCATCTATGACCCAAAGGCGAAGAAGACTGCTCGCCTGGCCGCCCCCGAGCTGCAGCACGCCCCCACGCTTCCCGAGGCGCTGCAGGGTGCGGAGCTGGTGATTGTGGCTACCGAGTGGCCGAAGTTCCGCCGCCTGAAGCCAGCTGAGGCGCTGGATGCGGTGCAGGCAGGCCCGGCCCCCGGGGCAGGAGTCGCGCCGGGGGAGAAGAAGAAAAAGAAGGCGCCCACCGTGATCGATGGGCGCAATTGTCTGGACCAGCAGGCCTGGGAGGACGCCGGCTGGCGGGTGCTCGCACTCGGCCGCAGCCGCACTCTCGACTAAAGCCCCACCGCGGGGCCGGGTTCGGCGCGGCAGCCCCAGGAGCTACTGGCGGTAGCTGGCCAGGAAGTTCCCCAGCCGCTCGATGGCGTCCTTGATATCGCGGGCCCACGGCAGCGTGACCATGCGGAAGTGATCCGGGGTCGGCCAGTTGAAGCCCGTGCCCTGCACCAGGTGAATCTTCTCCGCGCGGAGCAGGTCGAACATTAGCTTCTCGTCGTCGTGGATCTCGTGGACGTTCGGGTCCAGCTTCGGGAAGGCGTACAGCGCGCCCATCGGCTTCACGCAGCTCACGCCCGGAATCTCGTTGAGCTTCTCCCACGCCATGTTGCGCTGCTCCAACAGGCGGCCACCCGGCAGCACGAGGTCGTCGATGGACTGGCGGCCGGAGATCGCCACCTGGATGGCGTGCTGGGCCGGGACATTCGGGCACAGTCGCGTCCCGGCGAGCAACGTTAAGCCCTCCAGGAAGCCCTCCGCGTGCCCCTTCGGGCCGGTGATGACCAACCAGCCGGAGCGGTAACCAGCGATCCGGTAGGCCTTGGACAGGCCGTTGAAGGTCAGGCACAGCAGGTCCGGGCACAGGCTCGCGATGTTGATGTGCTCGGCGTCGTCGTAGAGGATTTTGTCGTAGATCTCATCGGCCAGGATGAGGAGGGAGTGCTCGCGGGCCACGTCCACGATCTGCTGCAGGATCTCCTTGGAGTACACCGCGCCGGTCGGGTTATTCGGGTTGATCACCACGATTGCCTTGGTGCGCTCGGTGACCTTGGAGCGGATGTCCTCGATGGAGGGGTTCCAGTTGTCTTCCTCGTCGCACAGGTAGTGCACCGGCTTACCGCCGGACAGGGACGTCGACGCCGTCCACAGCGGGTAGTCCGGGGACGGGATGAGGACCTCGTCGCCGTCGTCGAGCAGGGCCTGCATCGTCATCGTGATCAGCTCGGACACGCCGTTACCCAGGAAGACGTCCTCGACGTCGAACTCCGGGAAGCCGGGGATGACCTCGTAGCGGGCGACGATCGCGCGACGGGCGGAGATGATGCCCTTGGAGGTGGAGTAACCCTGCGCGTGTGGCAGAGCGGAGATCATGTCGCGCATGATCACGTCCGGGGCCTCGAAGCCGAACTCGGCGGGGTTGCCGGTGTTCAGCTTGAGGATCCGGTGGCCGTCGGCGGCCATGCGCTCGGCCTCCGCGTTGACTGGGCCGCGGATCTCGTAGAGAACGTTGGCCAGCTTCGAGGACTGGTTCAGGTGGCGCAATTCGCTGGGGCGTAGGGGCTTACTCATTCTTCAAACCTTGCCAGGGTGGCAAGCGTTTCGCCAGCATTTCGGCTAGTTCCGTCCGCCGTTTCCGGTTTCCGCGCCGCCGTTGTTCCCGCCACCGCGGTTGCCGCCGGTGCCGCTGTCCTCCTCACCGGTGAGTTGGTCGATGACGTCGCCGGGGTCAGGGAGGACTCCCTCGTTTCCACCGTTATTGCCGGTGCCGGGGTTCGGCTTCGGCTCGGTGTTGCCGTTATCGCCCTGTGCTGGCGGCTTTGGCGTGCTCGAGGAGGGTTTGCGCTTCGAGCTTGGGGCTTTGCTCGTGGTCTCCTCGGAGGGCTCCGTGCTGGTCTCTTCCGGCTCCGGGGCGGGCTCGTAGTAGCCGGGGTCGACGTATCCCGGGTCCACGTAGCCGGCGTTGGGTGCGCCGGCGTTCGGATCGCGCTCGTACTTGCTGGTGGTGGTTGCCGCCGGGCGGGACGGGGTGATCGTGCCGGTGAGGGACTCGTTGGCCTCCGCGGTGGTCTTCGCCTTGCCCATGAAGAGGATCCCGAAGGCGATGGCGGCGACGACCGCCACGGTCAGGATGATTGCCATCCAGCCCCAGGTGGGGAGCTTGCCCAGGGGGGACTTCATGTCCGAGGCGAGGTTTTCGCGCCAGGAGCGGTCGTCCTCGTCCAGTTCCTCAGGGCCCTGTTCGGCCTCGGTACCATCCTCGTCCGTTGCCTCGGGGGAATCGTCCGCGACGGGGGAGGCTGCGGTGTCGGCGTTCGTGTTCTCGCGCTCGACAGAGGTGTCGTTGTTCGGGTCGGTATCGACGCCGCCCTGCGCGCTGTCCTGCGGGGTGTTTTCCGTTGGCTCATGCGGCGCCGGGGTAGCGCCGTCGGTCGTGGCCTCAGACATCTCCGCGTCGGTTGCGGGCGTGCTTGACCGTGCGACGTCTCGCTCAGAGTTGCCGGGGGTCGTCATTAGCTCGCCTTCTTACGTAGGGGGACGGCGGGGGTTAGGACTGAAGTTTATGTTCTCCGATTCAGTGCTGACAATCGTGCAGGTAGGTCGCTTATCGGCGAGGTGGTGGAGAACTCCAAATGTTACTGGTGTTACTCGTGTGACTTCTTTCCTGCCTGATGTAAAATGCGAGAATGCTGAAAAACCTTAGAACTCGCCGTGGGTTCAAGCGTGCCGCCGCCGTCGCTTTCAGCGGACTGCTGGCGCTGGGCTTGGGCCTGGGGGGAACTGCCCACCACCCCTAAGGCTGAGGCACAGCTGCCACCACTGCCAACCGTCCCACAGTCTTCCGACTTCCAGCTCCCGCAAGTTCAGCTGCCGAACCTCGGGGACATCCGCCTGCCGAACGGCCAGCGAGTGCAGGACGCCCTCCCGCCGGGTTCCAGCCTGCCGGGCGCGCCAGCACCAGTTCCTAAGGGTCGCCCAAACAACGCGAAGCCGGCTCCGCGCATCGGCAACGGCAAGTCCATCAACGTGTACACCAAGTCCACCGGCCGTAGCCGCCGGTACATCATGCACGTCCCGACTCACTACAACCCGGCCCGCCCCGCCCCGGTGGTCTTCGGCTTTGACGGCTGGCGCGATAGCCCGGAGAACTTCCGTCGTTACTCCCGCCTGCACGAGACTGGTGCGGCACGCGAGACCATCCGCATTTACCCGGAGTCCATCAACCACGGCTGGGAGGGGGCGCCGTACGCCAGCGTGCGCGGTGGCGAGGACCTGCGCTTCGTCACCCAGATCATCGACGAGATTGACCGCACCTACAACGTCGACCGCCGCCGCATCTACGCGACCGGCCACTCCAACGGTGGCGGCATGGCTGCCGTCGTCGCCTGCGACCTGCCACACGTCTTCGCGGGTGTCGCATCCGTGGGCGGGGCCTACTACAACCCGGTGAACTCCGGCTGCAAGAACCTGCCGATCCCGATCCTCGTGATGCACGGCACCGGCGACACGATGATGCGCTACAACGGCGGCACCCGCCACGGCGGCCGCCCGTACCTGAGCGTCCCGCGCCTGATGAACAGCTACAAGGCCCGCAACGGCTGCGCACCGCAGCCAGCGATCCACAACATCCCGGGTGGTAAGCGCCACGCCTACCGTTGCGCCCGCGCCGAGACGCAGCTGATCACCAACCCGCAGAACCACACCTGGAACCGCGTGCCGGATGCCAGCCAGGAAGTCTGGAACTTCCTGAAGCGCCAGCGCCCCTAGGTCCAGCGGCCGGGAGCGAGCCGGAAGACGCCCGCCTAAGGTGGTGGGCATGACCTTCCGCCTCGACTTCCACCAATCTGCCGAACACACCGCACCCCTCCTGCTGGGAGGGGTGCTTCGTTTTGGGCAGGTAGCGGTCCGCCTCACCGAGGTGGAGGCCTACGTGGGGCGCAAAGATCCCGCATCGCACGCGTACAACGGCCCCACGCCCCGGTGCGAAACGATGTTCGGCCCACCGCAGCGGCTCTACGTCTACGCCAGCTACGGGATCCATCGTGCCGGGAACCTGGTGTGCCACCCCGAAGGCGAGGCGGGCGGGATCCTGCTGCGCGCTGGGGAGGTCATCGCGGGCAGGGAACTCGTGCGGCAGCGGCGTGGGGAGAAGCATGCTGAGGAGAACCTGGCTCGCGGCCCCGGAAACCTGGGTCAGGCGTTGGGTTTCGACCTGCACCTCGACGGTTCGCGGGTGATTCAGGTCGACGACGCACTGGCCGTGGCTGACCCCGAGGATGGGGTGCTGTACCTGCAACCGCCGGCGGACCGGGCGGACTTCGTCGCCGGGCCGCGCATCGGGATTTCGAAGAATGTCGCCGCCCCGCTGCGCTTCTGGATCCCGGGCGACCGGACGGTCAGCTCCCCGCGTGGCCGGCCGCGGGCGATTTAGGTCGGGGGAACCTCGCCGGCCATGTCCACGCTCTGGGTTGCCTCGTTCCAAGTGAATGTGGCGTGAGCCTCGCCCGTGTAGATGATGTTGCTTTCTCCCGGCTTTGGATAGTGGTAAATCACGTTAATCGTGCGGTCACCGGCACGGGTGATCGTGGGCTGGAAGCCATAGGCCTCGGCGG
>DWUR01000158.1 GCA_019120635.1 Candidatus Corynebacterium intestinavium
GAACTACGAGGGCCGCGTGGGCGGGACCTCGGGCACCAACTGGCTGCTCGTCGGCTCGGACTCCCGTGCCGGTCTGGACCAGGAGACCGCCGATCGGCTCTCCACTGGCATGCTCGACGAATCGGAGGGCCGCACGGACTCGATCATCCTGGTGCACGTGCCGCTCGTGGGGAAGGCCACGATGATCAGCCTGCCGCGCGATAGCTTCGTCAACGTCCCCGGCTACGGGGAGAACAAGATCAACGCCGCCTTCGCTCTCGGCGGCCCCGCGTTGCTGCAGCGCACGGTGGAGGAAGCCACGGGGCTGCGCATCGACCACTACGCGGAGGTCGGCTTCGCCGGCTTCGCAAACGCCGTGGACGGCGTCGGCGGGATCGAGATGTGCCTCGAGGAGCCTCTCGACGACCCAATGGCGGGCATTAGCCTACCCGCGGGCTGCCAGGACCTGGACGGGCCGAATGCCCTGGGCTATGTGCGCTCCCGCTACGCCTCGGCGGGCGGCGACCTGGATCGCGCGGGCCGCCAGCGTCAGCTGCTCTCCGCGTTGAGCAAGAAGATGCTTTCCCCCGGTACGCTCTTCAACCCCTTCCGCCTCTTCCCCACGGTCGGCGGCGTCGCCAAATCCCTCACTGTGGACAAGGGCGATCACATGTGGCACCTCGCCCGCCTCGGGGTGAAGATGCGCGGCGCGAAGCAGGAGGTCGTGCCGACCTCCGGCAGCGCGGATAACTACGCGGGCAGCGTCCTACTCTGGGACCAGGCCGCCGCCGAGCAGTTGTTCAGCAGCCTGCGTTAGCACCCGCTGCGACTGCCTCGCCCGGCGCGACCCCACGGACGAGGGGTAGCACGCGCAACGAGCGGACCGAACGCCCCTCAGCGACCCGTCTGCCCCGGCCCGGGCGGGTATTAGCGAATCGTGACCTCGCGGGACACGATCGTCTGCTTCGCCTTCTGCTCCTCCGGAGAGAAGCGGCCCGAATCATTCGCCAGGGCCTCGGCGATCTTCTTATCGAGTGCCTCCAGGCCCTTCTGCCAGGTCTGCGGCTCCCAGGAGTTATCGAGATCCCAGACCGGAACCATCACGCCGTGGGTGCGGAACACGCCCGCGAACTTGGACCCCTCGCCGAGGTTCAACTCGCCAGCGGCATGAACGCGAGCCAACGCGTTGAGCAGCTCATTCTCATCCTCCGGGCGAACCCAACGGATGTGGGCCCGCTCACCCGGATCAATCCACCAGGCTGCACCCTTGATGTCCGCGCGCACCTTCTCGGAGGGCAGGACGGAATCGTTGGCACGGCGCAGCGTCGCCGCGACCTGCGGGTTGTCCTGGTGCTCCTCGGTGAGCCACCAGTTGAAGTCCTGCTCGACGATGATCTCCTCGTCGGCCTTCGGATCCAGCAGGTTGGTCAGCTCTGGCTCGTTGCCGTCGGCCACGCCGACCTCGAGGGCTGCGCCAGGCTCGGCGCTCTTCAGCCAGTTCAGCGCGTACGCGAGGTCGCGGTTCGGGTTATCGCCCGGGCGCTGTGTCTGCAGCGCGACGAAGCCCTCACCGCCGTCTTCGGCAGCGCGACGCATCGCCGCCACCGCGCCCGGCAGGACGGTCACGAGAGACACCGGAAAGTCGATCCCCTCTACCTCGACCTTCACGCGGGCGGAAGGCACGAACTCCTGCAGCGCGATGAGGTCGGATTCCATCGCGAAGCCCGCGTACGGACGGGCGTCCCTCTGCAGCTTCGCGCGCTCCGCGGCGCGGGCAGCGAGCTTGGCCTGACGGCGGCTCATCCCCTCGGGCAGGTCTTGATTCTTCTTATTTTTCTTAGCCACGCTGCTGATTTTAACCTGCCCTGTGGACAAGCCCCACCCCATTGCAAAACTAGGCCTGACCCGCCCCTCCACCGGCCGAGTTTCGCAGCCAATCCGAGGCCTCCCCGGGGTAATTTGTTGCCACCCAACGGGCCCCTCGCTGGGCGATCCACCGCAGCTGCTCCGCATGATCCACCGTCCAGATGTAATCCGCCGGAGCGCCTCGCTGGTCGCCTCGAATACTCGCCATCGCCTGCTCGATGGACCATCCCGCGTGCCTCGCGATCCCCGAGCCCCGCAGCAGTGGGCGCGCGGGCGGGTGGTGTTTCCGGCGCAGCTGGATGCGCTCCACCTGCGGGTTGATCCGGCGAGAGCGCCACAGTGACCAGCTGTCGAAGCTGATCAGGTAGATCCCCTCCCCGCCTGCCAGCCCCGCGGCTTCCAACTGGCGGTGCATCTCCGCCTCCACCTGCAGGCTCCGCACATGTGGGTGCTTGGTCTCAATGAAGAGCTCGGGTTGGCCGGCACCCGCGCTGTGCCTCATATCCTGCAGAAACTCTAGCAACTCTCGCAGCTCCAGTACGGCGGCCGGCCGGGTTGACGTCCCAAAATTAAGGGCCTTAAGCTCCGCCAACGTCATGCGGGACACCGCCCCCGTCCCGTCGGAGACGCGGTCCACGGTGCGGTCGTGTACGCAGACCGCGTGGCCGTCGCGGGTGAGCCGGATATCGCACTCATAGCCATCGGCGCCCTGGGCGGCCGCGAGCTCGTAGGCGCCGATCGTGTGTTCCGGGCGGTGCTTGGACGCACCACGGTGGGCAATGATTTTCACCTCGTGCTGCACGCCCCCTTTTCTACCGGATTTCTCGCTGCTGCTTGCGCCGCGCGCATCTCACGGCTTGAGCCAGGGTCGTGCCCGTCCTAGCCCCACCGCGCGCACCGCACCCGCGCTCTCGGCACCACGAGGCCGCCGGGTAATCTTGGGTACGTGCACGAAGCAGCCCCAACCCCGAATGTCACGGACACCTCGCTGGTGTTCGAAGGCGGAGCCATGCGCGTGGTCTTTTCCGCCGCGCTCGTGGAGGCCTTGCTGGAATCCGATGTGAACTTCGCCCACGTCACAGGCAATTCCGCGGCGACCTCTCACGTGGCGAATTACGTCTCCCGCACCACCGACCGGATGCGCAAGACGTTCACCACTTTTCCCTCCGACCCGAATTTCGGCGGCTGGCGGGCCTGGCTGCGCGGGGATGGGTTCTTCAATGCGGGCTATATCTACGGCGAGGCCGGTATGCCTGGCCAGCCGATGGGCATGGACTGGGAGATCTTCGATAACTCGCCGGTGCAGTACCGTATCTCCGGTTTCAACGCGCTGACGGGCGAGACGAAACACTGGGGTCGGGAGTCGATCCACAGCCCGGAGGACTTCCTGGTCCGGGCCCGCGCGTCTTCTTCCCTCCCGGTGTTCATGCCGGCCACCGAGGTAGACGGGCAGCCGTGGTTCGACGGCGCGTTCGGCCCCACCGGCGGCATCCCCATCGATGCCGCGATGCGGGACGGCTACGATCGCTTCCTCGTGATCATGACCCGCACCCGGATATACCGGAAGTCCGCGGCGGGGCGCGCGCTGTGGCTGCTGCGCCGCACTCACGGGCAGTACCCGGCGTTGCTGGACTCCATCGCCGACCGGCACGTGCGTTATAACGAGACTCGGGATTACCTCTTCGAGCTGGAGAAGCAGGGTAAGGCGTATCTTTTTATTCCTGAAATTATGAATATTAGCAATCAGGATCGCAATCCGGTGAAGCTTTCTCTGGCCTATCAGGAGGGCCTTGAGCAGGCACGACGCGAGATGCCGGCCATCAAGGAATTTCTCGGCCTTTCCTAGAGTTTCCGCCGCGGCACCGCTGTTTGACCTTTTCCTTAATGACGCCTCACCCTTGCGAGCCCTCGGGTTTTTCGCCACAATTGGTTACTAACGGCCAGGCGGGAATAAAAGTACTGGTTCGGCCGTTCGTAATGATTAGAACCTTTTCAACGAATTCGGAAGGACTGATTGAACAATGGCTAAGTACACGCTGCCTGAGCTCCCATACGCATACGACGCACTGGAGCCGCACATCTCGGCCGAAATCATGGAGCTGCACCACTCCAAGCACCACAACACCTATGTGCAGGGTGCCAACGCTGCTCTCGAGGCTATGGAGAAGGCACGCGAGGAGGGCACCAACCCGGATCAGATCCGCGCGCTGTCCAAGAACCTTGCGTTCAACCTTGGTGGCCACACCAACCACTCCATCTTCTGGAAGAACCTCTCCCCGAACGGTGGCGGCGAGCCGACCGGCGAGCTGGCTGAGGCTATCAACCGCGACTTCGGCTCCTTCGAGAAGTTCAAGGACCAGTTCTCCTCCGCAGCGCTGGGCCTGCAGGGCTCCGGCTGGGCTGTCCTGGGTTACGACCACATCGGCGAGCAGCTGGTCATCCAGCAGCTGACCGACCAGCAGGGCCAGACCTCCATCAACCTGACCCCGCTACTGATGCTGGACATGTGGGAGCACGCCTTCTACCTGCAGTACAAGAACGTCAAGGCTGACTACGTGAAGGCAGTCTGGAACGTCTTCAACTGGGAGGACGTCGCCGAGCGTTTCGCTGCAGCGAAGAACTAAGTCTGACTCACAGGCTTAACTCTTAAAGCCTGCGGGCTTTGACCGGGTGGCTTCACGGGAGACCGTGGCCCACCCGGTTTTTCTTTGCGCTGGTGCTTCCGCCACCAGCTGCGCTTTCGCCAACGGACTTGCTACGCGCCGGGCCCGGGCCCGGCGGCCGGAGCGCTTAGCCGAGCACGCCCGTCTGGCAGCTCACGCCGTTTGGCCCGTGATTGCAGTAGCCGTCCGGGTTCTTCGCCAAGTACTGCTGGTGCTCATCCTCCGCGAGGTAGAACTCGCCGGCCGGGGTATCCGCCAGCAGCGCGACCTCCGTGGTGATGGGGCCGAAACCGCGCTCGGTGAAGGCCGGCTGCCACGCCTCGACGGCCTTCTCCGCCTGGGCGAGCTGCTCAGCGTCCAGGGCATAGACTGCACTGCGGTACTGCGAGCCGACATCGTTGCCCTGCCGGTCGCCCTGGGTGGGGTCATGGTTCTCAAACATGATCCGCAGCAGCTCGGCGGTGCTCACCCGCTGCGGGTCGTAGACGATGCGCACGGCCTCGGTGTGCCCGGTACGCCCGGTGCAGGTCTCAGGGTAGGTGGGATTCGGGGTGTATCCGCCGGCGAAGCCCACGGCGGTGGATTCCACGCCCTCCGTGGCCCAGAAGATACGCTCGGCTCCCCAGTAGCAGCCCATGCCGACCACGAGCTCCGCCTGGCCCTCCCGCCAGGGACCGGTGAGCGGCGTGCCGAGCACCACGTGTGGCTTCGGATCCGGTAGCACCGGGTGCCTTCCGCCTGCCAGCGCCGTCTCCGCGGTGACCTGTGGCGCCCGGTACGCACCCGCTGTGTTCAGGGCCTTCATTCTTTCGAAAAGATCCACTTAAGCGTGCTCCTTCGTGCTCTTGGGGCTTGTCTACTGCCTATTCCACCAGGCTGATGCCCGGCGCGCCACGGCGCAACCAGCCGCGCACGCTACGAGTGGCCACGCAGTCGTCCGCGTTATAGCGCTCCAGGGTCCGCCGGGAGATGTCGGCGGTGCGCCCACCGGTGGCGACAGCCACCTCGAAGAGATCCACCGCGGCCTTCCCGTCCACGCCTTCCTGGCTGAAGTGGAAACCCGCCAGTGGGGCGACCGTCTTCAACCCCAGCGAACCCGTCCCCAGCAGCCCGCGGGAAACGTACTCGAAGACGTCGCCGAACTCCGGGGACTGGATGAATTCATTGACCTCCGTCAGGGTCGGCATCCGCACCTGGCGCTGCCCGCCGTCCGCGCTGGGGCTGCCGTACTCCTGGCCGCCGTAGAGCCGGGCGTAGTGGCGCAGCCAGTAGAGCTCGCCCTGCTTGGCGTAGACCCACATCAGGAACTTCCGGCCCTCAGCGTGAGCGCGCTCCCTGCGCCACATGAGCCAGTCCCACATCTCCGCGACGTGGCGGCCCTCATCTCCGGTGGGGCTGAAATCGGAGAAGGCCACGTATTGGTGGCCGTCGAAGGTGCCCCAGAGGAAGGTCCCGCGGCTCGGGTGCGCCTCCATGTCCACGTCGATCTCCACGGGCTCCTGGTCCTGCGGGAGGACCAACGGCCCGCGGTACCACTGCTGCACCGGCCGGCGGATGGCCACCTCGGCGCGCATCCAGGCCGCGGCCAGAGCGCTGGCCTCCCCCGCCCCGGCGGCAGCGAGGGCCGGCAGCGTGTTGATGCCCTTATCCCGCCACGGTCGGTTGCGGTCCCCCGGCAGCAGCAGCGAAATGTCCTGCGTCTGGAGCAACTGAGCACGGCAGTGATTATGAAATTCGCAGGTCTGGCACTCCTTGACCCGGGAGGGCACTGTCGGGACAGGCTCAGAGAAGGCCGCCAATAACCCGGGGTACAGGCGCTGGGCGTCGAAGAAATAGCAGCGGGACCCATCGGGTTCCGCACCCGGGCTGCGGCCGATGATGCCAACGTCAGGGCTGGAGAAACCCCAGCTGAACAGGATCATATTCGCCATGCCCAGGCGCTGGGCATCGCTGGCCACGGCGCGGTGGCGCAGCATCGTTGCGGCGGGCTTCCCCAACCCGAGTGCGTCGACGGAGACGACGCGACAATCCGCGCGGTGCCGGTTTTTCGCCGGGCGGGTCGCGTTGTGCCCGGTGATGATGACCGGCGCGTAGGCCGCCGTCTCGAGCGCCACCCCGGGATCCATGCGCACGAGCAGGTCCACCCGGGCTTCGAGCCCGTCGTGTTCGAGGACCGGGTTGAGGATCAGCCGATCCCCGCGCGCCATCGCCTCCAGGGTCTCCTCCACCGCGTTATCCCCGTCGGCGATCTCGCTGCGGGTGGGGCGGAGCTTATCGCCGATCCGGGGTGCGGTGGGCAGCTGGGCAAAGACGGCGGAGCGCCGGCGCCACGCGGAAATCCGGCTCGCGATGCGCTCGGCGAGGTGCTCCCAATCGCTGTCCAAGTACAGGCGGGCGGTCTGGCCGCTCAACGCCCGGCGTAGTAGCGCACGGTGGCGGCACCCAACCACGTCGGAGGGGCTAAGCCCCGCCTGCTCGGACAAGAAGTAACTCACAACTGCCCTAGCTTAGCCGGGGACCACCGTGCCAGCCGAAGCGCGGAAAGCTGCCGCCGGCGGCAGCATCCGCCCCACCCCGGTCTTGCCCCGCGGGGCGCCTCGCGTTCGCTAAAGTGGTGGGGAGTTAGCTATTTTCCCCAGGCCTGGCGAGGGCTTGGCGTGTGTGTGTACCGCGACTAATCGCATTAATGAGGAGAATCATGGGTCTATTCAAGAATCTGCGGAAGCGCCGTATCGAACGCAAGGCTGCCTTTAAGGCTGCAAAGATTCGGGCCAAGGTGGACGCCAAGGAGGCCGCAAAGCTGGAGAAGGCCAAGGAGAAGTACCTCCGCAAGACCGCCAAGCAGGTGCGCAAGCTCGACGCTAAGGAGCTGAAGAACCGCCGTAAGCACGAGGAGCAGATGGCGAAGGCGTCCATCGAGCAGCTCAAGGCCGGCCGCTTTAACTCCCGCAATGTGCTGCGCTTCATTGGTGCCTCGCGCGTCGCCGCCCCGGTGGTGGTTCCGCTGGTGTATCGCGCACTGACCCAGCTGCAGGGCAAGGGCACCGTCACCACGCAGGCCCGCGGCGCTGCCGACTCCGCGCTGCGCTCCTTCCCGGCGGACGGCGCCCCGCAGCGCGCACGCATTAAGCAGATTCAGAAGTCCGTAGACAAGGGCGTGCCTTCCGGTTTCGCTAAGGATGTCAATGACCGCATGGATGTTCTGATCGAAGCTATCGATAATGCTGGCTCGATGGGCGAAGATCAGCGCGAGCGCGTTTTGGAATCCGTATCTAAGGAGCTCGATCTCGTCGAGGCGCAGATCGCGACCAAGCGCGGTTAATGATTAAGTGATTTTGGCTACTTTTAGCCAATATCCTTAGCCATTCCCTTTATGGCCATTTCTTTCTAATCGAATATTGGGTAGCATTTCTTTCAAATCCCTAAATCATCGATTCAGGAGTTGCTGCACACAATGGCACGCAAAGAGATCACCCAGTATTTTGACGATATCGATAACGCGCCACTCGCTGCGGAGGACGTTAATGTCGTGGAGTTCGCCGTTGATGGTGTGACCTACTCTATGGACGTCTCGACCGCAAACCGGGAAAAGTTCGAGGAAGCACTCGCGCCCTATATCGCAGTCGCCCGCCGCGTTCAGCGCACCAGCTCCCGCCGCGCCCCGCAGAGCACCAATAGCCCGGAGCGCAACCGAGCTATCCGCGAATGGGCACAGGCTAACGGCCTTCAGGTTTCCGATCGCGGCCGCATTCCGCAGAATATTGTCGATCAGTACGACGAAGCCCACTCCTAAAGCACACTTCGTGAAAATGCGCTGTGCGCACTAAAATTTCGACCATGGCGCTTTCTACCTTTCGCTTTTCTCCAGCCCGCCCCGTCGCGCGAGCCAGCGCAGGTGTTATGCTCATCGGCCCCCTCGCGATGGCGGGCTGCT
Organism: Candidatus Corynebacterium intestinavium; assembly: GCA_019120635.1. Classification (GTDB taxonomy): domain Bacteria; phylum Actinomycetota; class Actinomycetes; order Mycobacteriales; family Mycobacteriaceae; genus Corynebacterium; species Corynebacterium intestinavium. Next base: position 8,443 of record DWUR01000158.1, read on the forward strand.
CCGCCATTGGTGGCGATAAGCCAGAGCAGAACACGGAAGCCCAGCAGCCGAAGGACGGCCTCCTGCCCGGCGAGCCTGTCCAGGGCGTGAAGGGCACCGAGCTGCCCGTCGACACGCTGCCCGCACCGGTGGGGCTGGGCGACTCCGAAACCCGCTGCCCTTATCTCGACGGCGAGTGGCTGCAGACGACCACGGGCCAGCGGTGGACCGCCACCGGCCTCGACGGGCGCTTCGACCCGCCGGCGTGCGTCTTCTGGTCCTACGAGGACGTCCCCCAGGCACAAGTCATGGTGCG
>DWUR01000159.1 GCA_019120635.1 Candidatus Corynebacterium intestinavium
ACGTGCAGGCGGCCTTGCTCCAGGTAGGCCTGGTTGATGCCGGTGATCTCCAGCTCGCCACGGGCGGAGGGCTGAAGCTGCTTGGCGATCTCCACCACGTCCGGGCCGTAAAAGTACAGCCCCGGCACCGCGTAGGGCGAGCGCGGCTTCGCGGGCTTCTCCTCAATGGAGATGGCCTTGCCGGTCTCGTCGAAATCCACCACCCCGTACGCGGTGGGGTCAGCGACGGCGTAGCCAAAGATCACGCCACCATCCGGCTTGTTGAAGCGGCGCAGCTGGGTGCCCAGGCCGGAGCCGTAGAAGATATTGTCGCCAAGCACCAGCGCGACCGGCTCGTCGCCGATGAATTCCTCGCCGATGATGAAGGCTTCCGCCAGCCCGCGCGGGGCTTCCTGCGTGGCGTACTCGATACTCACGCCGAAGCGGCTGCCGTCCCCCAGCAGCTCCTGAAAGGCCCGCTCGTCGCGCTCCGTGGTGATCACCAGGATCTCGGTGATCCCCGCCAGGATCAGGGTGGACAGCGGATAGTAGATCATCGGCTTGTCGTAGACCGGCACCAGCTGCTTCGACACGCTGAAGGTGATGGGCCACAGCCGCGAGCCGGTGCCGCCAGCCAGAATGATTCCGCGCATGATTTCCTAGCCCTCCCCGTGCTCGCCATAGCTATCGGCGAAGTTGAGAGCCTCGGACCACTCCCGGCGCAGCTGCTGCTCCCAGCCGCGTGCCTCCTGCCAATCAGCCAGGCGCGCGTGAACCTCTGCGAGGGCCGGGGCGGCGGCGTCCTTATCGGAAAGAACCGCATCCGCGCGGTCCACGCCCCAATCGATGCCCAACTCCGGGTCGAAGGGATCCACCCCGAACTCCCGATCCGGGTTATAAGCCTCGGTGACCAGGTAATTCAGCACCGCGGTCTCAGAGAGGGCGACGAAGCCGTGGCCCACCCCGATCGGCACGTGCATCGCGTAGTTATTCTCCTCGCTGAGGGTGATCTTGATGTGCTTGCCGAAGGTCGGGGAACCGACCCGCAGATCCACCAGCACGTCCACGACCTCTCCGGCCAGGCAGCTGACGAACTTCGCCTGCCCCGGCGGCACCTCGGCCAGGTGGATGCCCCGAACCACGTCCCTGCTGCTGCGGGACACATTGGCCTGCGCGACGTCGAAGGGATAGCCCAGGTGCTCGGTGAACTGGGTGGCCCGGAAGACCTCGTGGAAGCTGCCGCGCGCGTCCCCGAAAACCCGTGGGGCGAAGAGCCAGGCACCGGCGATGGGAAGGTCGACGATGGCTGGCTCGGTGGCCGAGTCCAGGGGACGCAAGTCAACAGGCAGCTCTGCGGTACTCATAGCCCATACTTTAGCGCCCAGCCCGGACACACAGCCGTAAGCGGTGCACGCCAAGCAGCGTCCCCGCACTTTCGCGCGCACGAATTTTTCCATAACTACCCCGAAGTGTTTAGCCTTTGCTAACTTTCAGCGCATGGATTCTCCCAATCGTTCAGAAGACCGGCGCATTCTTGGCGCCACGCTCGTCGGCACCACGATCGAGTGGTACGACTTCTTCATCTACGCCCAAGCCGCCGGCCTCGTGTTCGGTACGCAGTTCTTCGCCCCCGCGAGCAGCGATAACCCCAGCCTCGCGCAGGTTTTCGCCTGGGCATCGCTGGGCATCAGCTTCCTCTTCCGCCCGCTCGGCGCCGCCATCGCCGGCCACCTGGGCGACAAGATCGGCCGCAAGAAGGTGCTCGCCGGCACCCTGATCCTCATGGGTGTGGCCACCACCCTGATCGGTATACTGCCGACCTACGCCGCCATCGGCATCGCCGCTCCCCTGCTGCTCGTCTTCCTGCGCATCCTGCAGGGTCTCTCCGCGGGTGGTGAGTGGGGCGGCGCCGCACTGCTCGCCGTGGAGCACGCCCCGAAGGGCCGCCGCGGCCACTTCGGCTCCTACCCGCAGATCGGCGTGCCCACCGGTCTGGCGCTATCGACCGTGGTGCTGCTCGTCATCACCGCGATCATCGGGCAGGAGGCCTACCTCGACTGGGGTTGGCGTATCCCGTTCCTGCTGAGCTTCGTGCTGGTCATTGTGGGTGTCATCGTGCGCTCCAAGGTCGCCGAGTCCCCGGTGTTCCAGGAGATGCGCGAGCGCGCCGCCGAGTCCAGCGCCCCGCTGGGTGTGCTGCTGCGCGACCACTGGCGACTCGTGATCCGCGCGGCACTGATCTTCTGCGGTAACAACGCCTCCGGCTACATGATCATCGCCTTCATGGGCTCGTACGCCACCAAGGAGCTGGGCCACGATCAGGTCAGCGTGTTCCTGTGCGTGATTATCGCCGCCCTGGCGTGGATCGCACTGACGATGTACTCCGGCGGCCTTTCCGACCGCATTGGACGCGTGCAGACCTTCCTCTGGGGCTACGGCATGCTCATCGTGATTGCGGTGCCGGTGTGGTTCCTCATCGACTCCGGTTCGCTGTGGATATTCGGCATCGGCATGCTGCTGTTCATCCCAGGCCTGGCCCTCTCCTATGGCCCGCAGTCCGCCCTCTACACGGAGATGTTCCCCCGCGAGGTGCGCTTCTCCGGTGTGTCCGTGGCCTACGCCCTGGGTTCGATCCTGGGTGGTGCCTTCGCCCCGATGATCTCCCAGATGCTCTTCAACCGCACCGGGATGGTGTGGACGGTCGGTATCTACCTGATGGTGATTTGCCTGATCTCCGTTGTTGCGCTGCTACGCACGCCGCGTAACCTCGCGGACGCCGAGCTCTAAAACGCGCCGCCTACCTGCCCCGCAAGCCACAAGCTTGCGGGGCTTTTCTCTATCCCAGGAGCTTCTCCGTTTGCCCGTAACGGCGCTCCGCTGCCGCGCGGGTGTCCTCCCACCACTGCTGGTTGTTCCGGTACCAGTCGATCGTTGCCGCCAGGCCAGCTGCGAAGTCCGTGTATCGCGGCTGCCAGCCCAGGCCTGCCATCGAGGACGGGTCGATCGCGTAGCGGCGGTCGTGGCCCGGCCGGTCGCTCACCCAGTCGAAGTCATCGGCCTCGCGACCGAAGGCCACCAAAAGGTCGCGCACGACCTGCAGGTTATTGCGCTCCCCATCCGCGCCGATGAGGTAGGTCTGCCCCAGCTCGCCGCGCTCCAGGATCGCCCAGACCGCGTCGTTGTGGTCGTCGACGTGAATCCAGTCGCGGACGTTATCCCCCTTGCCGTAGAGCCGCGGCCGCTGCCCCTGCAGCAGGCCGGTGATCTGGCGCGGGATGAACTTCTCCGGGTGCTGGCGCGGCCCGTAGTTATTCGAGCAGTTACTGATCGTGGCCCTCAGCCCCAGGCTGCGGACGAAGGCGCGCACCATGTGGTCAGCCGCCGCCTTGGACGCCGAGTAGGGCGAGGAGGGCTGGTAGGGGGTTGCCGGGGTGAAGCGTTGCGGATCGTCCAGCGCCAGGTCCCCGAAGACCTCGTCCGTGGACACGTGGTGCAGGTAGATACCGTGGCGCACCGCAGCCTCGGCGAGGTGCACCGTCCCGTCCACGTTGCTGCGAACGAACAGCGCCGGGTCCAGCAGGGAATTATCGTTGTGCGACTCCGCCGCGAAGTGGACGATGGCCAGCCCGTCGACGTCCGGAACCTCGGCGGCGACCTCGTCGACCAGGGCGAGCACCGCATCCCGATCCGCGAGGTCCAGCTGCGTGAATCGGAAACGCCCCGGATAGGCCTCCGCCAACGGGGTGCCGTCCGTGGTGCGTAGATTCAGCGGATTGGCGGCATAGGTCATCGCGTCCACGACGTGCACGTGCACATCCGGGCGGGTGGCCAGCGTGCGGTGGACGAAATTCGCCCCAATAAAACCGGCACCGCCGGTGACCAGCACGTGGGTCAACCGGCGGTGGGGCGCTGCCGCTTGGTCAGCGGTTTGAGCGGTCACGAGGAAGCGTCACACTCCAAGCGTGGGTTCTAGGCGGTGGTTTAGTTCAGGCCAGCGTAGGAGTGCAGGCCGGAGACCACCATGTTGATGAAGAAGAGGTTGAAGACCATCGTCGCGAAAGCGATGACGTTGATCCAGGCAGCCTTGGTGCCACGCCAGCCCGGGGTTGCGCGGGCGTGCAGGTAGGCGGCGTAGAGGATCCAGGTGATGAAGGAGACCGTCTCCTTCGGGTCCCAGCCCCAGAAGCGGCCCCAGGCGGCGTCGGCCCAGATCGCGCCGAAGATGATGCCCAGGCCGAAGATCGGCAGGGTCCAGATCGCGCTTCGGTAGGCCAGAGCGTCCAGCTTGGAGGCATCCGGCAGCGGGGAGGCGATGGCACCGAAGAAGCCCTTTTCCTGACCCTTCGGGTGCCAGCGGCGCAGCAGGTACATCAGGGAAGCCATGCCGGAGAGCAGGCCAATGCCGCCACCGATGGAGACGGTGGAGACGTGGATGATAAACCAGTTGGACTGCAGGGCCGGGACCACCGGGGCGGTCTCCGCGTAGAGCTTCGTGCCACCGTAGAACAGCAGCAGGGTCACCGGGGTCAGCACCCACGGCCACATCACGCGCATCGAGCGGCGGTTGATCACCACAGCCGCGGCCACCATGGCGAACAGGGTGACGACCGCGACGTACTCGAAGAGGTTGCCCCACGGGAAGCGGTTCGCGGACATGCCACGCAGCACCAGGAATGCGGCGTGCACGGCGATGGCCAGCCACACCAGCGCCTGGGTGATCCCGCCGAAGGTGTCCGCGCGCTTCACGCGCTGCAGGATCGTCTCGGCGCTCAAGCTATCCGGCAGGTCTGCCTCGTCCAGGGAGGAGGTCGCGATGCCGGAGACGTCGGCCGCGCCGTCGTCAGCCACCGAGTCAGCGTCGGTCGCGTCCGCACCGGATGCGCCAGCACCAACCACCACCTTCTGGCGACGCTTCGCCTCCTGCGGGGCGGCCTCGTTCTTCAGCACCCGGGCGCGCTCGCGGCGGGCGTCGTTCGCCAGGCGGACGAGCCCGTAGTAGAACAGGGACACCGCCAGGGCGAGCAGGTACAGCACCACCGTGGTCTTGTACGCCAGGTCAGAAAACTGCGCGAGATCTTGATTAATCTGCATGGATTATTTCGATTCCTCAACGGACTAAAGGCATGCGCCGACCAAGGCGCATCTCTTGCACATCTAAGATTATCCCCGCCAAGCGGGAAATCCAACACTCCAACGGCGCCGGATAGTGGCAGCGACCAGCAAAAACGATTTAGCGATCGCGGAGCTGCTCGTCAAGTCCGTCGCCGAAATCCTCCTCCCAGCTACCGCTGGAAACGTTGTGTTCATCGTCTAGGTCCTCTTCCTCGAGGCCCAAGATGCGCTCCGCGGTGCGGTTGAATTCCGTACCCCAACCGGCGGAGTCGGTGCGCGCCAGGCCCGCGATCTCGACCACGGTCCCCGGCTGGCCGTCCTCCCGCGGCGCCAGGCGCACCCACAGGCGGCGACGCTTAATCGCCAGGGACAGCACCAGGGATCCCAGCATCAGCATGGAGAAGATGAATACCCAGTACAGGCTCGGGTCGTGGGCGACCTGGATGTTGATGAACTCCTTGGCGCCGTCGAAGGTGATCTCGGTGCCGTCATCCAGGGTGACCTTCTCGCCGACGCGCAGGTTCACGCGGTCCAGCTTCTCCAGCAGGCCGTTGTGCATCTGCTCCGGGTGCAGGGAGAAGATGGACTGCGCGGTGCCGGCGTCTAGGCCCGTCTGGCCGCGGTAGACGTCGATGGCCACCGCCGGGTCCGTCATCGCCGGGTAGCGGGAGGTCAGCAGCGCACCCTTCTCACCGGTGAACTCCGCGGTGGGGGCGAACAGGCCCTGGATGGCGACCTGGTTATTGCGCCGCTCCAGCTCCGTGTCGAACATGTCCGCCGGCGGGTCCCAACGCATCGCGCCAGAGGAAAGGAAGTTGATCTGATCGTCCGGACGGAACTGGGTCGTTTCCGTCACCGTCTCGCCGTTCGGCCACTTGATGGTGAACGTCGGCGCGTAGCCGTGGCCCTGCAGGTAGATGCGGTCGCCCTCCAGGCGAAGCGGGTGGTTAACCTTCAGGGTGGTCTTTTCCCACTTCTCGTGCGGCTCGTAGGCGGTATCACCGACGGCGTAATCGATGTCTGATTCGAAGTCCACCGCCTGCCCGCTAGGCAGGTACTCCGCCTTAAAGTTCTTGACGTTGATGCAGTGCGGGTGCAGGCCGGTGCCGTCGAAAAGCTGCCCGTGGCGGAAGGAGTCGAAGTTACCGACCGCGGAGTTACAGAACTCGGAGTTCTCCGTATCGGCGATCACGATCGCCTGGCCCTCGTAATAGGTGAGACGGCCGACTCCCACGGCCACGAGGATGCCCACCAGGGCGAGGTGAAAGACGAGGTTCGCGAACTCGCGCAGGTAGCCGCGCTCCGCAGAGATGGACCAGCGGCCCGCGCGGTCGTCCTCAGCGGACGTTTCCGCGATGTGCCAACCCTTGAACTCGCGGCGCAGCAGCTCCTTCATCGCCTCCGGCTCGGTGTCCACGGTGCCGGAGATATGATTCGGCATCCGCTTGAGCACCTTCGGCGCCCGCGGCGGGGTGGAGCGCAGCGCCTGGTAGTGATCCCAGCTGCGTGGCAGGATGCAGCCCACCAGCGAGATGAACAGCAACACGTAGATCGCCATGAACCACGAGGAGCTGAAGACGTCGAACAGGCCCAGCTTGTCGAAGACCTCGGCGGTCTTGCCATTGGCGGCGATATAGTCGGCCACCTTGTCCTGGTTCAGCGAGCGCTGCGGCAGCAGGGCGCCGGGGATCGCGGCGAGGGCCAGCAGGAAGAGCAGCACCAGCGCCGTCTTCATCTTGGTGAGCCACTGCCAGGCACGTTTGGGCAGGGCCAGGATCAGCCGAGCGGGGTTCTTCCCGCCGCCTGGCTTCGTACCGGCCTTGTGCTCAGTCATGAGAATGCCCTTTCACGTTGTTTTCGCACACGCTCTACGCACCCGTTAGATCGGCAGCGTTGCATCACTGATGAACGCGTCCCGGATCCACTCCACAAATATTGCCCACTGCCCGGTGAGCAGCAAAATCCCAACAATCACCAGCAGGATGCCGCCGGCCACCTGGATGCGGCGCGAATGGCGGCGCAAGAAGCCAACACCCGCCAGCGCCCGGCGCGAGCCCAAGGCCAGCAGAATGAATGGCAGACCCAGGCCGATGCAGTAGGCGATGATCAGCAGCACCCCGCGCGCGACGGTCGTGCCCTCGGTGCCCGCGGAAACAGAGATGATCGCCGCGAGCGTCGGCCCCAGGCAGGGCGTCCAACCCAACGCGAAGATCCCGCCGAGCAGCGGGGCTCCCGCCAGGGTCGTCCAGCGCTTGGGCGCCATCCGGGTGTCGGCCTGCAGCGGGGTGATGAAACCCATGAAAACCACGCCCATGAGGATCGTCACCGCGCCACCGATGCGCATGAGCAGCTGCTGGTTGATCATCAGGGTGCTGATCAGGCCAAAGACCGTGACCGTGGCGAGCAGGAAGATCACGGTGAAACCGGCGACGAACAGCAGCGCCGCAGCGCCCACGCGTCCCCTTTTATTCGCGACCTTCGTGCCCTGCTCGGTGAACTCGGTATCCGCGCCGACCACGCCAGCGAGATAAGAGATATAGCCCGGCACCAGCGGAATCACGCACGGCGAGGCGAAGGAGACCAGGCCTGCCAGCGCGGCTGCCAGCATCGCAAGAACGAGCGGACCGGCGGAGACCGTATCCGCGAAACGCTGGCCGATATCCCCCGCGGCGAGGGTCAACGCGGCCTGTTCCGGGCTCAGCACTTAAGCACCCTCCCCGTCCCCGCCGCCGTCTTCCTCGTCGAGGATCGGCTCCAGGACCTTCCACAGCTCATCGTCGGTGATCTCCTTGAGGAAGATGTGCGCCGGACGGTGCTGCTTATCCAGCACAATCGTCGTCGGGACGACCGACGCCGGAATGCCGCCCAGTCGCAGCGCGGACTTGAACGGCGGGTCGTAGATGGACGGGTAGGTGACGCCGTAGGTGCGCACGAAGTTCTTCGGCTTCTCCCTCGACGGATCGCGGACGTTGATGCCCAGGACAGTACCGTCGCCGCGCTTGACCAGCTTCTCGTGGACGCGCTCCAGGTCATCTGCCTCGGAGCGGCACGGCCCGCACCACTGGCCCCAGGTGTTCAGGACGACGGCCTTGTCGGCGTAGTCCTCCAGGTTGATCTGCTCGCCTTCCGCCATGAGGGAGTCCCCCGTGAGGTTGGCGATTTCCTTACGCTCCTCCTGCGGGTAGCTGATGGAGGTCTGCCCACCTGGGGAGACGAACTCGAAGGTGCCACCGACCGCGACGGCGTCGTCGCCGGTCGCGCCCTCCCCACAGGCGGTGAGCCCGCCGAGGGAGAAGGCGGCGGTGAGCAGCGCAGCTAGCGCGGAGCGGCTGCGTGACCGGAAGTTGGGACGGGTGCTCCTCAGATGGGTGCCTCGTCGCGACATGGGGCCTACCTACCTTTCTGCTGCTATTCGCTCGGGTTGCTACCCGTTAAATATCGGCTGCGGGCTCGGAGTAGATCATGTCCACCAACTCCTTGCCCTCGAAGATCAGGGAGGTCACGCTGGCGAGGTTGCACTGGCGGGCGGCCGGGTTGTGGGCCAGCTGCTGGCCGCGCACGTCGCGCTGGATCATCACGATCGGAAGCTGGTGGCTCACGACCACGGCCTCGGAGCCGCGAGCGGCAGCGCGGGCTGATTCCACGGCCTCCCACATGCGGTCGCGGATCTCGGTATAGGGCTCACCCCAGCTCGGCTCGGCCGGGCGGCGCAGCATGTGCCAGCGCTTGGGGTTCCACAACGCGGAGCGCACCCCCTTGATGTGCAGGCCTTCGAGGTCGTTGCCCGCCTCGATGACCCGCTCATCGGTCTGGATCTCCAGCCCCAGCTTCTCGGCGAAGGGCCGGGCCGTCTCCTGCGCGCGCTGCAGCGGGGAAGCCACCAGGTGGGTGACGTGGTGATCGGACAGGTCGGCGGCCGTGGCATGAGCCATGTTCTCGCCGCGGGCGGAGAGCCGGTAGCCGGGGAGGCGACCGTAGAGGATCCGATCCGGGTTGTGGACCTCGCCGTGGCGAACCAAATGCACGATGGTTGTCATGCTTGTCGAGCTTACCGGCCGACCCGGCCTACGCCTAAGCCTCCGCGGCGGCGGCTGCCTTCGCGGCTGGCACGAGGGCTGCCTCGAAACGCTCGAAGTCCGCGTCCGTCAGCGCGGTGGAGACGAACCAGGTCTCGAATACGCTCGGCGGGGCGAAGATGCCGTTGTCCAGCAGCTCGTGGAAGAAGGCCGGGTAGCGGAAGGTCTCCGCGGCCTTCATCTCCTCGAAGTTGGTGCCCTCGCCGTCCGCGAAACGCACGGAGAACATCGTCCCAGCGCGCTGGATGTGGTGCTCCACGGACTCGCGGTCCAGCGCCTCGGTGATCAGGCCGATCAGGCGCTCGGCGTTGGTGTCCAGGGTGCGGTAGGCCTCCTCGTCCGCCAGCTTCAACGATGCCAGTCCGCTGGCCACCGCGACCGGGTTACCGGAGAGGGTACCCGCCTGGTACACCGGACCGACCGGGGCCAGGTGATCCATGATCTCGGCGCGACCACCGAAGGCCGCGGCAGGCAGCCCACCGGAGACGACCTTGCCGAAGGTCGTGAGGTCGCCGGCCACGCCGTCCTTGCCGAACCAGCCCTGGTAGCCCACGCGGAAGCCGGTCATGACCTCGTCGACGATGAGCAGCGCGCCGTTGGCGTGCGCAATCTCCTTGAGCTGGGCGTTGAAGCTGGTGCCGTCCGCGGTGATGGAGGAAACGGTGCCCATGTTGCCCGGGGTGGCCTCGGTGATGATGGCGGCGATCTGGCCCTCGTTCTCCGCAAACGCCTTCTTGACGGCCTCGATGTCGCGGTACGGGACCACGACGGTGTCGCTAGCGGCAGCCTTGGTGATGCCCGGGGAGTCCGGCAGGCCGAAGGTAGCCACGCCAGAGCCGGCAGCGACGAGCAGGGAGTCCACGTGGCCGTGGTAGCAGCCCTCAAACTTCAGGATCTTGTCGCGGCCGGTGAAGCCGCGGGCCAGGCGCACAGCGGACATGGTGGCCTCGGTGCCGGAGTTGACCAGGCGAACCTTCTCCACGCTCGTGCGGTTCACGATCTCCTCGGCCAGGTCGACCTCCAGGGAGGTCGGGGCGCCGAAGGACAAGCCACGGGAGGCGGTCGACTTCACAGCCTCGACGATCTCCGGGTGAGCGTGCCCGTGGATCATCGGCCCCCAGGAGCACACCAGGTCCACGTAGGACAGGCCGTCAGCATCGTGCAGCTGGGAGCCGGAGGCGGAGGTGATGAAGGGGGAGGTTCCACCGACCGAGCCGAAGCCCCGCACCGGGGAGTTCACACCCCCTGGGATGAAGCGGCGTGCCCGCTCCATCGCCGCCGCGCTCTCGTGGTGGCGCTCCTCGGCTGCCGCGTTGACGTTGGTGTTGGTCGAAGCCATCGCCTACATCGCCCTTTCTTGTGAAGATTCCTCGTCGGTTTAATGCACTACGCCCTCATCCTACCGATGGCCCCGGACACCCCTGCCGGCCCGTGGGCCCGGCTGGCGAGCACTAGCGGCCGGCAACCCCGGGGCCGGTGATGTGCTCCTGCAGCTCCCGGCCATCCTCCGTGGCGCTCAGGCGCGCGCTCTCCACGAACTGTTCCCGCTGCTCCGCCCGGCGGCGGCGCTCCCGGCGGCTGCGCAGCCGCTCGACCCAGCCCTGCCAGGTGTGCGTGTGCCGCATCGTGGCGGTGTTGTAGTTGTGCCGCAGGATGCGGGAGCTGCGCCACTCGATGACCGCGGAGCTCAGCAGCATCACCACCGTGGCAGCCATAGGGTTCATCACACCCGCCACCGCCAGGGTGACCGCGATGGCGTTATACGCCCAGGCCAGCCACACATTCCAGTCCACGGTATTGCGCACGTGGCGGACGAAGTTAATCAGGGTGGG
>DWUR01000160.1 GCA_019120635.1 Candidatus Corynebacterium intestinavium
TTCAGCAGCCCCTTGACGGCCTCGACGGAGCCGGCAGTTTCCTCCTCCGCCACGAAGTCAGCGTGGGAGGCATAGCCCAGCAACTTGGCGCGGCGGGCTCGCAGGCGGGCGATCTCCTTGAGGGTCTCATCGTTGGCAGTGCCAGCACGCTGCAGGGAGGCCTCGTAGACCCGGCGGCGGACCTCCGGGTTCTCGAGAGACTCCAGGATGGGCTGCACACTGGGCAGTCCGATCCGGATGAGCCAGCCCTCCTCGCCGGCCTCCTTCGCATCGGTGGCCAGTACCTCGCGGGTGGCCTCGCCGAGGCCAGCGAGCTCCGATTCCTCAGTGATCAGCACGGCGGAGGCCTCGGTCTGCTCCTGCAGGACGCGGCCGAAGCGGGTGGACAGCTCGGCGAGGCGCTCGTCGATCTGCTTGAGCTCGTCCCGCTGCTCCGGGGCGAGTTCCGCCCCGCCCCGGCGGAACTTGCGGCGCCAGTAGGCCATGAGCGCGGCCTCCTCGCTGCCCTCCTCGATCTGGGTCCTCTCGTCGACCCGCTTGATGCGCTCCCACAGCGCTTCGTTGAGGTAGAGCTCGGAGAAGTGCTTCGCCAGTGGCGGGGACACCGCCTCCTCCACGTCGCGGATCTCCGGGGTGGCCATCGTGCCTGCGTAGTTGAAGATCACCGCGAGCACGCGGTCAAGCATCCGACCGGAGGCCTCCAGGGCCTCTAGGGTGTTCTCCCAGGTCGGCTCCTCGGGGTTCGCCGCGATGGCCGCGATCTCCGCGGCGTGGTCGTCCACCGCGGTGAAGAAGGCCGGGACGAGCCCATTGACCTCGACTTTGGCGAAGTCCGGCAGCTCGTAGGGAAGGCTGGAAGGCGTGTCGAAATCTAACATGCGCTCCAGTGTAGCGACCCGCCCGGACACGGTCTGGGGCCGGCGGGCGGGTGCTAGGAGCTTTGGCGCTAGTCGTCCTTGGAGACTTCCTTGGCGATGATCTCCAGCGGCTCGAGGGAGCGCACGGACGGATCCAGGCCAACGCCCGGGACGACGATGAACTTATTCTCGCGCACCGCCTTCATGTTCTTGGTCGCGGGCTCGCGCTTGAGCTCGTCGATCTTCTCCTGCGCGGTGTCCATCGGCAGGCCACGGCCGGAGATGTCAGCAACGACGATGTAGTCCGGATCCTTCTCGGCGAAAGCCTCCCAGCTGACCTCGTTGCGGGCCTCCTTGAGATCCTCGAAGACATTGGTCGAGCCGGTGAGCTTCGCGATGTCGTTGGAGATGCCGTAGCGGCCGTCAACCCACGGGGCGGCATCGTTGATATTGAAGAGGAAGGCGAGCGACTTGCCGGAGTTCACGTCCGCCTTATCGACGGCCTCCTTAGCCTGGTCGATGAGCTTCTTGGCCTCTTCCTCCGCGCCGAGAATTTCACCCAGCTGCTCGTAGTCCTTCTGGAGGTTCTCGAAGCCGGTCGTGCCGTCCTCCGGGCAATCCGTGTTGGAGACAAAGGTACGAACACCGTTTTCTGCCCAGAACTCGCGGGTGCCGGTGAGACTTTCAACGAAGCTGCCGCGCTGGGTGGCGACGATGAAGTCCGGGTTCACGTCGAGCACCTGCTCCGCGGTCGCGACGGTCTTGCTCAGCACGGGAATGCCGTCATAGGCCTCCTGCCACTTCGGCTGAACCTTGTCGCGCAGCGAGCTGGTGCCGACCATCTTGTCCTTCTGCCCCAGCTCGAAGAGATTTTCGGTCGTGGCCTGGCGCAGGGTGACGATGCGCTCCGGCTTCTCATCAATAGAGATCTCCATGCCGCAGTTGTCGATGGTGCGCCCACCCTGGGCGGTAGTGTCCTCCTCCGAACACGCAACGAGCCCTGCCGCCAGGGTCACGCCAACGATGCCGGCGCCGATCCGCAGAGTTTTATTCTTCATAGTGATCTTCCTTCATCAGTCACGGGAGGGATATTCACCGGATCGCGACCGGCTGGCCCGCATCCGACACACCCATCGCTCTGGCGTTCAATGGATACTTATCCTAACTAAACGCTAAAACCCAGCATATAGACAGAGTTGTCTACACCCCCGACCGGGCGAGTACACTATTGGCCATGACTAGCCACAACTCCAGCACACTCGAACTGCCCACCCTGGCGGAACTGAGACGACGCGGTACGAAGAAGTGGCGCGGCTACCCCGATGACGTCATCCCCATGTGGGTCGCGGAGTCCGACTTTCACACCTGCCCAGCCGTTGCCCGCGCCATCCAGGCCTGCGTGGACCGCGAATACTTCGGCTACGCCGCTGACGACGAGGAGCTGCGGGAAGCACTCGCCGGCTTCTACGAGCGCCGCTTCGGCTGGAGTTTCTCCCCCGACTGGGTCCGCAGCGTCCCCGACGTCGTCACAGGCGTGAAAATCGCCGTCGAGGAACTCACCCCCGCTGGATCCGCGATCGTGCTGCCCGTGCCCGCCTATAACCCCTTCTTCGAGATTCCCGACGTCACCGGTCGGCCGGCGATCGAGGTGGCCATGACTCCGGAGGGTGGCTTCGACCTCGCGGCCCTGGAGGAGGTCTTCGCAGCCGGCACCGCAACCACGCACGGGCGCGTCGTCGTCGATAAGGGAGCGGGAAACAAGGGACAGACGGAAGAGGGAAACACGGCCGCGCCGGCCGGGTCGCTGATCCTGTGCAGTCCGTATAACCCGCTTGGCCGGGTGTTTAGCGAGTCTGAACTGCGCGACGTCGTGGAGCTGGCGGCGAAGTACAACGTGCGGGTCATCTCCGACGAGATCCACGCCCCCATCGTCTACCCGGGACACCAGCACACCCCGGCCGCCTCGGTCAGCGAGATCGCGGCAGAGAACACCATCACGGTCACCGCCACGTCGAAGGGGTGGAACACCGCCGGCCTGCGATGCGCCCAGATGATCTTGAGCTCCCCACGCGACCGCGAGATCATGGCCGGGGTGCACAAGCTGCGCACCGGCGAGGCGTCCACCATCGGAATCGCCGCCGCGACCGCCGCCTACCGCGACGAGTCCGGCTGGCTGGAGGAACAGATCGACTACCTCAGCGGCAACCTCGACCTGCTCGAACGCCGATTGCCCGAGGTGCTGCCCGGCGCGAAGTTCCACCGCCCAGAGGGGACCTACCTGCTGTGGGTGGACGTCCGCGACGTCCCCGGACTCGGTGTGGCAACGGATGGGAACAGCGAAACAGCACCGGACCCAGCGGAGCCCACAGACCCAGCCGAGCAGATCCTCAAGCGGGCGAAGGTGGCCTTCAACACCGGAGCCATCTACGGCGCCGGTGGTGCCGGGCACCTGCGGATCAACTTCGCGACCTCGCGGGAGATCCTCACGGAGGCCCTGGATCGCCTCGCGGCTGCGGGCTTCGGAGAGCGCGCTTAAGGCCTGTCTGCCCTCTTCGCTAGGCTTCTTGGTTGTTAGAGCTCAACCCCAATTAAGGAGCACGCGAGTACATGATTGCCGCTTTCGGCAGGATCCTGCGATCCACGAAGGAGCTCATGCCCTTCTACGTGATCGTGATGATCTCGAGCATCCTCACCGCCGGCCTGGCCCTGGCCGCGCCATTCCTGGTGAAAAACGCCACCGACACGATCGTGGCCTCGGTGCAGGGCGAGCTCTCCCGCGGCACCGCGCTGCAGACCGTGATCTGGCTGGCAGTGGCCCTGCTCGGCGTGGAGCTGGCCAATAACCTGGTTCGCAACATCGGCGGCTGGTTCGGTGACGTGATGGCCACCCGGATGCGGCAGATCCTCTCCAACCGCTACTTCGCCAAGCTCCTCAGCCTGCCGCAGAGCTACTACGACAAGCAGGTCACGGGCACCATCATCTCGCGACTGGACCGCTCGATCCTGGGGCTGACCCAATTCATGCAGTCCTTCGCCAATAACTTCTTCTCCATGCTGCTCACGGTGGCGATGATCCTGGTCATCACCGCCATCTACTACTGGCCACTGGCCCTGCTACTGGCCGTGATCTTCCCGATGTACCTGTGGCTCACCGCGCTGACGAGCCGGAAGTGGATCGTCTGGGAGAAGGAGAAAAACGAGCACATCGATACCGCCCAGGGCCGTTTCGCTGAGGTCATCGGCCAGGTGAAGGTGGTCAAGTCCTTCGTTACGGAGCTGCGCGAGCTACGGCTGTTCCAGAAGCACTTCGACGAGACCGTGGAGATCACCCGCGTGCAGTCCCGCTACTGGCACATGATGGATATCTTCCGCATGGGCGGGATGAACATCATCTTCTTCGCCATCTACCTCACCCTGTTCTGGCAGACGATCAGCGGACGCTTCACGATCGGCGATATGGTCCTGCTGCTGCAGCTGGTGGTCATGGCCCGCCAACCGGCCAGCATGATGAGCTGGCTGGTGGACACCGCCCAGCGCGCCGCCGCCGGTTCCCGAGAGTACTTCGAAGCGATGGAGGAGCTGGAGGAGCCGACGACAGCCCCCGCCCTGCGGGACGCTTCCCGCCCGGGAGGCAGCATGCTCGTCGACCAGGAGGCCGTGGATGCCGCGCTCGTCCCGCAGCTCTCCGCCCCGGAGTCCGGCCCGGTGTTCGAGTTCCGGGACGTGGACTTCGAATACCTGCCCGGCGAGCCTGTCATTCACGACGTCAGCTTCAGCGCGCAGCGGGGCCAGACGGTGGCGCTGGTCGGCGAGTCCGGCGGCGGTAAGTCCACCCTGGTGAACCTGCTGCTGGGTCTGTACCAGCCCACCGCCGGAACTCTCACCGTCTGCGGTAAGGACGTGTCGACGTTGACCAGCGCGGAGCTACGTTCCTCGGTGGGCGTGGTCTTCCAGGAACCCGCACTGTTCTCCGGCACGATCCGGGAAAACATCGCCTACGCCACCCCGGATGCCAGCCAGGCGGAGATCGAGGATGCGGCCAAGCGCGCGAATGCGCACGAGTTCATCATGGGCTTCACCGATGGCTACGACACGGTGATCGGCGAGCGGGGCCTTCGGCTGTCCGGTGGCCAGAAGCAGCGCATCGCGGTGGCCCGCGCGATGCTGAAGGACGCACCCGTCCTGGTGCTGGATGAGGCCACCTCCGCGCTGGATACGAAGGCGGAGCGCGTGGTCCAGGCGGGCCTGGAGCAGCTGATGGAGGGACGCACCACGCTGGTGATCGCCCACCGGCTGTCCACGATCGCGAACGTGGACACCATCGTCACCCTGGATGAGGGCCGGGTCGACGAGGTCGGCTCCCCCGCGGAGCTGGCGACCTCCGGGGGTATCTACTCCGAGCTGTTGAAGCTCACGGGATCGACCTCGGCGGCCGACCGCGAACGATTGAAGCGCTTCGGCTTCTGGGAAGGCGAGCCCGAGGAAGAGCCCGCGGAGGGCTAAGCACCCGGGCTCGCCCCGAGCTCAGGCGACTAGGCAACAAGAAAGGCCCCCACCGGAAAACCGGCTGGGAGCCTCAAAAATTTTCAGCTCAAGCTCTGGGGCTCAGGCCCCAAGGGCTTAAACGAGGGAAAATTCTTTACTTGTCGGTGGCGTTGTTGAAGGCCTCAGCAGCCTTGTCCTTGACCTCGTTAGCCTTGTCCTGCAGGTCGGACTTAGCCTGGTCGATCTTGCCCTCAGCCTTGGTGGACTCGTCGCCCGTTGCCTCGCCGAAAGCTTCCTTTGCCTTGCCCTTGATGTCGTCGATAGACACGTACTTCCTCCTAGAAGTAGGAATTTTCCTGTGCCCCATCCACGGTACAGAAAAACCGCGGGCGGGGCAGAAATAGTTTTTAGTACTCGTAGAAACCCTTGCCGGACTTGCGGCCGAAGTGGCCGGCCTGCACCATGCGGCGCAGCAGCGGCGGGCAGGAATACGTCGGGTCGCCAAACTCCTCGAACATCACGTCCGCGATGAACGCGCAGGTGTCCAGACCAACCATGTCGGCCAGGGTCAGCGGGCCCATCGGGTGCGCGGCACCGAGCTTCATGCCGGTGTCGATGTCCTCTGCGGTGGCCACGCCCTGCTCCACCATGCGGATCGCGGAGAGCATGTACGGCACCAGCAGGAAGTTCACGATGAAGCCGGAACGGTCCTTTGCGCGGATCGCGGTCTTGCCCATCTTCTCGGTCGCGAAGGTCTGCGCCTTCTCCACGGCCTCATCAGAGGTGGTCAGCGCCGGGATGACCTCCACCAGCGGCAGGACCGGAACCGGGTTGAAGAAGTGCAGGCCGAGCACGCGCTCCGGGTTCTTCGTCGCCGAGGCGATGGTCTGGATCGGCAGCGACGAGGTGTTGGAGCACAGCGGGGCGCTCTTGTCCTCGACGATCTCGTCGAGCTGTGCGAAGACGTCCTTCTTGATCTTCTCGTTCTCGACGATGGCCTCCATGACCATCTCGCGGTCCGCGAAGTCCTCCAGATTGGTGGTGTAGCTCAGGCGGGACAGGGTGGCGTCCCGGTCCTCAGCGGAGAGCTTTCCGCGCTCCACGGCCTTGGCCAGGGACTTCTCGATGCGCGCCTGGCCGGCGTCCACGGCCTCCTGCTTCAGCTCCCACACGAGGACGTCCGCGCCAGACTTCGCAGCAACCTCTGCGATTCCGGCTCCCATGAGACCTGCTCCGACGATGCCTACTCGCTGCACCATGTGAAACCTCCGTTTTGTCGGTAGATAGTTATATTTTCCAGCATAGTGACGCAGGCTACATTTCGCCGTCGTTTCCTCCTCTCCGCTGCCACTCCCCTCACCTAAATTCACCCGGTCTTCCGACACGCCGTTGATAGGATGATCGGCGTGAATATCGACGGCCAGGAAGTCACAGCTCAACGCATCGATTCGCTCATCGACGGGCTGGTCGACGTGCGTTACCACTGGGAGGCCACCACGCAGCGGGTCAACCGGCTCCGCGAGGGTGGACCCGCCCCAGTGCTGTGCTCCGAGGACTCCGCCCGACTCTTCGGGCTAGGGCAGAACCTCAGCACGGCCGCTTTCCTGCGCACCATCGAACCAGGCCAGGCCCCGAGCATTCCTTGGAACGAGGTCAACTCCTCGCTGCAGACCGTGGGAGAGATCCCCACCCGTGACGAGCTCGAGGAGCAGCGCCCGGAGCTCAAAAAACTCGCCGAGTACCGGGGCCTGCGCCGCCTATTCCGCTCCCGCCCACAGGCCCAGATCGACATCTACCGCAGGTACGCCGCCATCGACGGCGCCACGGTTCACTCCGTATTGACCGGTGTGGACGCCGCCCTGGGGTCCACGGACCGCGGTCAGTTCCTGGGGATCGATCTGGCGGCGATGCGCCCGGCGATCACCGAAGAGCTGAAGTGCCTCACGGGCTGGGAGGTGCACTGGCACCAGCCCGCGGAGCTCGATGTCCACCGTCAGGCGCTCACGCGGCTGGGCGAGGTCGAAGCCACCGAGAAGTCGCTGCTCGCGGAGGTCGAGGGCCAGCAGCGTTCTCTGAAGGGCAAGCTGGCGGACGCGGAGCTGAGGCAGACCGACATCCAGATCCTCGACCAGCTGACGCCGTCGACCTCCCTGCGCCTAGGCCCGCTGCAGCACCTGAACCTGCTGGATATCGAGGCCGCCACCGTCAGCGATCTCACCCGC
>DWUR01000012.1 GCA_019120635.1 Candidatus Corynebacterium intestinavium
TGAGCTCCTCGGTGCCACCGCACAGGACGGCCTGCTCACCGAACAGGTCGGTGACGGTCTCGGCCTCGAAGGTGGTCGGGATGATGCCCGCGCGGCCGCCGCCGATGGCTGCGGCGTAGGACAGGGCCAGCTCCTTGCCGTTGCCCTTCGGGTCCTGCTCGACGGCGATCAGGCAGGGCACGCCCTTGCCATCAACGTACTGGCGGCGAACCAGGTGGCCCGGGCCCTTCGGCGCGGCCATGCCGATGGTGATGTTCTCCTCCGGCTTGATCATGCCGAAGTGGATGTTCAGGCCGTGGCCGAAGAACAGGGCGTCGCCGTCCTTGAGGTGCGGGGCGATGTCGGTTTCGTAGACCTTCGCCTGGGAGGTGTCCGGCACCAGCAGCATGATGACGTCTGCCCACTCGGCGGCCTCGGCGTTGTTCAGGACCTTGAAGCCTGCCTCCTCAGCCTTCTCGCGGGACTTGGAGCCCTCGCGCAGGCCGATGACAACCTCTACGCCCGACTCGCGGAGGTTCTGCGCGTGAGCGTGACCCTGGGAGCCGTAACCGATAACCGCGACCTTGCGACCCTGGATGATCGACAGGTCTGCGTCGTCGTCGTAATAAACATCAATTGCCATGAGGTTTCAACCTTTCTCGCCAGCCGCGTCTGCCCGCGACTCGCTATCGATGAGCATGTTTAGATTATAACAGAAATTTCACTCTTTGAGATGAAATTTACCATTCTATGAAATTTTGCGCGGGCGGGTGCCCCCGATTTAACGGCTCGGCGCCATCGATCGCGGACCGCGGGACATCGCGGTGACGGAAGACTCGATGAGCTCGCGAATACCGAAGGGCTCCAGAACATCCAGCAGCGCCTGGAGCTTGGACGGGGTGCCCGTGGCCTCGATAATCAGCGAGTCCGGGCTGACGTCGACAACGTGCGCACGGAAGAGCTTCGCTGCCTCGACCACCTGCGTGCGGTTGCTATTACCCGCAGCGACCTTGACGAGCAGAAGACCGCGTTGCACCGTGGTTTCCGGATCCTGACGCGCCACCTTGAGCACCGGAACCAGCTTGTTCAGCTGCTTCGTGATCTGCTCGACAACGACCTCCTCGCCCTCAACGACGAGGGTGATGCGGTT
Source organism: Candidatus Corynebacterium intestinavium (assembly GCA_019120635.1). Lineage (GTDB taxonomy): Bacteria > Actinomycetota > Actinomycetes > Mycobacteriales > Mycobacteriaceae > Corynebacterium > Corynebacterium intestinavium. Next base: position 1,130 of record DWUR01000012.1, read on the forward strand.
GACGCCGTCGGTCTCGGTACGCCCCGAGCTAATGGAGACGATATTGAACGCACGCCGGGTGAACATGCCGGAGATGCGGGAGATGATGCCGTCCTCGTCCTGAGTCAGGACCGACAGAGTGTGAAGGTTGGACATTAGTTCTGTTCCCCTTCCTGGGCGTCGATGTTGTCGACTTCGGTGTCCTGAAATTCCTGCATGGTCTCGTGGATCTCGGCCGGGGTCTCCGCTGCCGATTCCTCGTCGTCGAAAAGCGGGCGCAGGTTGCGGGCGTACTGCACCTCATCGTTAGAGGTCCCAGCCGGAACCATCGGCCACACCTGGGCATCCTCACCGACGATGAAGTCGATCACGACCGGGCGGTCATTGATCTCGCGAGCCTTCTTAATGGTTGGGAGGACGTCCTCCTCCTTCTCCACGCGGAAGGCGGCGCAGCCCATGGACTCCGCGAGCTGCAGGAAATCCGGGAGGTAGGTCTCCTTGGGCTTGAGGTTGGTGTGCGAGTAGTGGCCGTCGTAGAACAGGGTCTGCCACTGGCGCACCATTCCGAGGTTGCCGTTGTTGATCAGCGCGATCTTGATTGGGAAGCCCTCGACCGCACAGGTGACGAGCTCCTGGTTCGTCATCTGGAAGCAGCCGTCACCATCGATGGCCCAGACTTCCTTATCCGGCGCGCCAGCCTTGGCACCCATGGCCGCCGGCACCGCGTAGCCCATGGTGCCGAGGCCACCGGAGTTCAGCCAGGTGCGCGGGTGCTCGAAGTCGAGGAACTGCGCGGACCACATCTGGTGCTGACCGACGCCAGCGCAGTAAATCGCATCGGGGCCGACCTCCTTGGACAGGGTCTCGATGACGAACTGCGGGGCCATCTTCTCGTTCGGGGTGTGCTCGTAGCCGCGCGGGAAGTGTTCCTGCATCTCCCCCAGGTACTCGCGCCACTCGGTGGTGTCCGGGCGAGGCAGACCGTGGGTATCGATCGCCTTGTGCAGCGCGGTGAGAACCTCCTTCGCGTCGCCGACGATCGGCACCTGAACCTCGCGGATCTTGCCGATTTCCGCAGGGTCGATATCCGCGTGGATGACCTTGGCGTTGGGCGCGAAGCTCTCCAGCTTGCCGGTCACCCGGTCATCGAAGCGGGTACCGATAGCAATGAGCAGGTCGGAGCGCTGGAGGGCAGCCACAGCAGGCACGGAACCGTGCATACCCGGCATGCCCATGTGCAGCTCGTGCGATTCCGGAAAGGCACCGAGAGCCATCAGAGTGGTGACCACCGGGATGTCATTCGCTTCAGCGAAGGTCCGCAGCTCCTTGTGCGCCTCGGACTTGATGACACCGCCACCGATGTAGAGCACCGGGCGCTTGGCCTTAGCAATCAGGCGCACGGCCTCCTCGACCTGGCGACCGTGGGGCGTGGTGACCGGACGGTAGCCCGGCAGGTCGAACTGCGGTGGCCAGACGAAGTCCAGCTCTGCATTCTGCACGTCCTTCGGCACATCAACCAGCACCGCGCCCGGGCGCCCGGTGGACGCTAGATGGAAGGCCTCGGCCATCGCCGCCGGAATATCCTCTGGGCGGGTCACCATGAAGTTGTGCTTCGTGATCGGCATCGTCACGCCACGAATATCGGCCTCCTGGAAGGCATCGGTGCCCAGCAACCCCTTGCCGACCTGGCCGGTAATCGCCACGAGCGGAACGGAGTCCATGTTGGCATCCGCGATTGGGGTGACCAGGTTCGTCGCACCCGGGCCGGAGGTAGCGATACACACGCCAACCTCACCGGTGACCTGGGCGTAACCCGTGGCGGCATGGCCGGCCCCCTGCTCGTGGCGCACGAGAACGTGGCGGAGCTTTTCGGAGCCATACAGGGCCTCATACAGCGGGAGGACAGCGCCACCCGGGAGCCCGAAGACCACGCCGGTCCCCAGCTCTTCAAGGGAACGCACGATCGCCTCTGCGCCGTTAATGCGCTCGGGCTTGCGGGCCTGCGCGACGCCGCGGCTGGCCGCAGCGACCGTGGCGGGCGTGGGCTGTGAGCGTGAAGTGTTGTTCACGGTTTCAATCGCTCCTTGCTCGGCACGCGAGATTTTTACTCGCCTCTACTTCATCGGGGACAAAAACAAGAACGCTGCAACCTGCCGCATTTCCCCGGAGCTCGGAGACCGGCGGGCTAAGCATTGTGATGATACTAACAATATGAGGCCCGGATAGCAAACTTCCCTACCTGCATGTTCCCAATAGTTGAAATGTCTATTCCCATAGAGTGATTGCCGGCGCGTGGCTTCGCGGGCCGCGAAAACTATCCCGTTCAACAACAAACCCCTTCCCCTTACTCTCGCCGGCGCATGCTGCCTGAATTATCAGCAGAGACCCGGCAAGGTCACAGGCTGCCTCGCTAGGGTTGTGCGCTATGCAAGCATCGACCTATTACCTCACGCATTACGCGATCAAGGTCTGGGAATGGCTCATCCACCCCGGCCTGACGCTGGCCGCTCTGGCGGTCCTGGCGGTCCTGATACCGCGAGTCGGCAGACTGTGCGTCCGCGTCGTCGCCCAGCGGCTGGATGCCGATGAGGAGTCCACGAAATCCAAGCTCGCCCTCGCCGGCGCGCTGGTGTACCTCGTCGAAGCGGTGCTCTACTTCATCATCGCCATCCGCGCCCTCACCCTGCTCGGCGTACCGGCGGCCTCGGCTGCCGTCCCCGCCACAGTCGTTTCCGCCGCGATTGGTTTCGGCGCTCAGAACATCATCGGGGACTTCCTCTCCGGTGTCTTCATCATCACCGAGCGCCAGTTCGGTGTCGGCGACTACGTGAGCTTCGAAGGCACAAACAATGCGGTGGAGGGCACCGTCGTCGCCCTCACCCTCCGCGCCACGAAGCTGCGCACCGCCAGCGGCGAGATGGTGACCGTCCCCAACGGCAAGGTCGGCGCAATCACCAACTTCTCGCAAGACTGGTCCCGCGCCTTCGTCGAGATGGACATCCCGCTGCGTCCCGGCGAAAACATCGATCACCTGGTCTCGCAGGTCGAAAAGGCAACCAAGCGCGCCGTGTCCGCCCCCGAAGTCAAGCCCAACGTCACCGGCGACGTCGACGTCATGCCCGCCATCGCCGTCGTCCAACCCCAGGCTGCTGGTCAGCCGTGGGCGGTGACCTTCCGCGTCACCGTCGACGTCGTCCCTGCGAAGCAGTGGGCCGTGGAGCGTGCCATCCGCTCCGCCATGCTGAATACCTTCTGGGAGCGCATGGAAACCGTTCCCGCCTCACCTTTCGTCGCGAATGACTCCCCCGACGCTTCCGCCCCACGCGGCACGGTGTCGGGAGCAGCCCCCGACACTGCAGCGGACGACTCCGCCCCCACGACCGTATTCGCCACCCGGCAGGAAGCAAGCACTTCTGCGCAGAGCTCGTCCCATGAGGGTGCCAACCGTACGAATACGCCTCGTCCGGCCGATGACGACGATTCCGACACCCCGCTGGACCCGGACGCAGAGGTCGCGATCATCCGGTCCAAGGACGACGGTCCGGGGGCAGCCTCCGATGGTGCGCTCATCGTCGGCACCGAGGAGGATGACGAAGAAGACCTCGACTCCGGGGTATTCAAGCGATATGACTACAGCTCGCGCTTCCAACGCTGGCTGACCTTCGGTGGCCGAACCAGGGTCTCCACTACCCTGCTGTTCATCGCACTCGTGGCCCTGGCGCTGCTTGCCGCAGCGTCCTCTAATCCGGACGACGGCCGCGCCGGCGTGCTCAACCCCGCTTATTGGAGGGACCGCCCGGCGAAGACCAGCGAACAGACCGAAACGCCTGCGCCGGAGTCGGCGCAGCCCACAACCCAGGACTCCCCGGGCCAAGAAGGGCAGCAGCCCCAGCAGACTGGCCAGGCGGACAGCCCGGAGCCTCAGTCCACGCAGGATCCCAACGCCAACGAGCCGCAGCGCAGGCAGCAGAATCAGGCCCCGCAAACTCAGCAGCAAAACCAGAATCAGAATCAAAACCAGCAGCCTGACGGGAATCGCGGTGCCGAAGCACCGGCAACCACTGGCGCAGACTCCGGGACTGGTACAGGAGACTCAGGTGGGGACACCGGGGGCTTCTAACGCGATCACTCTGAGAGCCCATAGCGAAGGAAAAGGGATTTAAGCCCCACCCCGGGCACCTGGTTAAATGGCTCACATGAGCGCCCAGGACAACACCCCCACGAATACGCCCCGCCCCGACCACAACCACGGTCGGCCGGCGGTGCGTCCCCAGACTTTCCACCCGAGCCGGGAAAACATCCTGGTCGGCTTCGTCATGTTCCTGATTAGCCTCATCTTCACCGGATACAACGTCTCGGCCTTCTTCTGGATCCCCCTGCTCCCGCTGCTGTTCATCGTGTGGGTCATCAAGGCAGGGACCCGCGTGGATGGCAAGGGCATTACGGCCAAGCCTCTGATCCGACCGTCCAAGACCGTGACGTGGCAGGACTTCCAGGGCATCCGTTTCAACAAGGCGGGTAAGGCCTACGCCGCTGCCACAGATGACTCGCAGTTCTGGCTGCCTGGCATCACCTTCAACAGCCTCCCCGCCCTCGCCGAGGCCACCGCAGGCCGCATCCCGGACCCCCTCACCCCGGCGCGCCTAGATATTCACAACAAGGTGCAGGTCGTCAACCGCGATGGTTCGGCTGTACTGATGGACTCCGAGGATTACGCTGAGTACGAGAAGCAGCGTCGCGCGGAGTACGAGGCCGAGCACCCCACGGCCGAGCCAGCATCCGATGTGGATTCCGTCGCCTCCCCAGAGAACGCCGAGAATCCGGGTGCCAGCAGCAACTCCGAGCGCGCTCGCGATAACTAAAGAACACAACGCCGGCCTCGCGTTACCCGCTGACAGGGACCGTACGGGGCCGGATAGCCACTTTCACCCATAGAGATATTGAAGAGAGCACTTCGACAATGACATCTCAAGACAACACCACTTCTTTCGGAGCTTCGATCCCGCTGCGCTCCGACGTCACGACGCAGGGCCGCAACGCTGCCGGTGCACGTGCGCTGTGGCGTGCGACGGGCATGACGGACGACGACTTCCACAAGCCGATCATCGCCATCGCGAACTCCTATACCCAGTTCGTTCCGGGCCACGTCCACCTCAAGGACGTCGGCGACATCGTCGCTGAAGCCATCGAGGAGGCCGGCGGTGTGGCACGCGAGTTCAACACCATCGCGGTCGACGATGGCATCGCGATGGGCCACGCCGGAATGCTCTACTCCCTGCCCTCCCGCGAGATCATCTCCGACAGCGTGGAGTACATGGTTAACGGGCACGCCGCCGACGCCTTGGTGTGCATCTCGAACTGCGACAAGATCACCCCGGGCATGCTGAACGCCGCGATGCGGTTGAACATCCCGGTCGTCTTCGTCTCGGGTGGCCCGATGGAGGCCGGCAAGGCCGTCGCCGTTGATGGTGTGGTCCAGGCCCCGACGGACCTGATCACCGCGATCTCGGCCTCCGCATCCGACAAGGTCGACGCGCAGGGCCTGCTGGACGTCGAGTCCGCAGCATGCCCGACCTGCGGTTCCTGCTCCGGTATGTTCACCGCCAACTCCATGAACTGCCTCACCGAGGCGCTGGGCCTGTCCCTGCCGGGCAACGGCTCCACCCTGGCTACCCACGAGTACCGCCGCCGCCTGTTCACCCAGGCCGGCCACACCATCGTCGATCTGTGCCGCCGCTACTACGGCGAGGGCGACGAGTCCGTCCTGCCTCGCAATATCGCGACCAAGCACGCCTTCCAGAACGCGATGGCGCTGGACATGGCGATGGGTGGTTCCACGAACACCGTGCTGCACATCCTCGCCGCCGCCCAGGAGGGCGAGGTGGACTTTGACCTGCAGGACATCGATGACCTCTCCCGCGAGGTGCCGTGTCTGTCCAAGGTCTCCCCGAACTCCGACTTCCACATGGAGGACGTCCACCGCGCCGGCGGCATCCCTGCGATCCTGGGTGAGCTGTGGCGCGGCGGCAAGCTGAATGAGGACGTCCACACCGTGCACGCGAATAGCCTCTCCGAATGGTTGGAGGCCTGGGACATCCGCGCGGAGAACCCGAGCGATGCCGCCATCGACCTCTTCCACGCCGCTCCGGGCGGGGTGCGCACCACCGAGGCCTTCTCCACCGAGAACCGCTGGTCTTCGCTAGACACCGATGCGGCTGGCGGCTGCATCCGCGACGTCGAGCACGCCTACACCGCTGATGGTGGCTTGGTCGTGCTGCGCGGCAATCTCGCCGAGGACGGCGCGATCATCAAGGCTGCCGGTATCGACGAGGAGCTGTGGCGCTTCGAAGGCAAGGCTCTCGTCGTCGAGTCCCAGGAAGACGCAGTGCGCGTGATCCTGGACAAGAAGGTCTCCCCAGGCGACTGCATCGTCGTCCGCTACGAGGGCCCGGCTGGCGGCCCGGGCATGCAGGAGATGCTGCACCCGACCGCCTTCCTGAAGGGCTCCGGCCTGGGGCGCGAATGCGCGCTGATCACGGACGGCCGCTTCTCCGGTGGTTCCTCCGGCATCTCGGTCGGCCACATCTCCCCCGAGGCTGCCCACGGCGGGCTGATCGGCCTGGTTGAGGACGGCGACCCGATCCTCATCGACGTCCACAATCGCACGCTGGAGCTGCAGATCTCCGAAGACGAGATCGCGCGCCGTCGCGGCCAGATGGACGCCTCCGAGACCCCGTGGCAGCCCACCACCCGTAAGCGCCGGGTCACCAAGGCCCTGCGTGCTTATGCAGCGATGGCAACCTCCGCCGATAAGGGCGCAGTCCGCGAGGTGAAGTAGCCACTATGGCTCAGGCCACGAACGGGTCCCCGGCTCCGCACGCTACGGAGCCTGCGGGTCACGATCCGATGATCCGGGTGCGCGATGCGAACCTGCACAACCTGAAGCACATCGACGTCGACCTGCCCCGGGACACCCTCGTGGCGGTCACCGGTGTGTCGGGCTCGGGCAAGTCCAGCCTGGCCTTCGGCACCATCCACGGGGAGGCACAGCGCCGCTACCTGGAGTCCGTCTCCCCCTTCGCACGCCGTCTCATTGGTGGCGCGGTCAACCCGCGCGTGGGGTCAGTCACGGGGCTGCCGCCGACGGTGGCGCTGCAGCAGTCCACCACCCTGGGTGGGGCGCGCTCCTCCGTGGGCACGATCTCGAATATGTCGAATAGTATTCGGCTGCTCTTCTCCCGCTCCGGCAGCTACCCAGACGGCATGCGCGAGCGGCTCGAGTACGGCAGGCTCGATTCGGACGCCTTCTCCCCCAACACCACCGCCGGCATGTGCC
>DWUR01000013.1 GCA_019120635.1 Candidatus Corynebacterium intestinavium
TGGACGTCGGAACCGAGCCGGTGGACGAAATCCCCCGAGTTCACGGTGCGCAGCGGTTCCACGTGGCGGCCGTCGATTTCCACCCAATCGAGCGGGAGGACGGCGTCTGCGAGAGTCGGGATCGGCGCCCCGGCGTGGACGCGGACGGTCTGGCGCGGCTGCAGCCGCACAGGACGGCTCGAACCTGCGGTGACCTCACCGACGACCGGGAGGGTCGGCAGCTCGCCGTCGGCGGGCTCGCGGACATCCACGGCGCGCACCGCATAGCCGTCGATGGCGGCCTGGTTGAAGCCGGGTACCGCCCGGTCCCCCTCGATCTGCTCCGCGCAGCGCAGGCCGAGCGCCTCCGAGATGGAGATGCGCACCGGCTCCGGCGTCACCGCCGCCGCGGAGATGATCGCTAGCTGTTCCTCAACGCTGCGCATGGGGCTACTCCCCGAGTCGCTGCTCGAGCCACTGCTTCAGGGACTCGCCGTAGGTCTCATCCTCAAGGGCCATGTCCACGCACGCGCGAATGTAGCCACCCGGGTTGCCGAGGTCGTGACGCTTGCCCTGGTGGACGACGATGCGCACCGGGTGCCCCTCGGAGATCATCAGCTCGATGGCATCGGTGATCTGAATCTCGCCGCCCTTGCCCGGCTTGGTGCGGGACAGGGCCTCGAAGACCTGCCGGTCCAGCAGGTAGCGGCCGGTGGCCGCAAAGTTCGACGGGGCGTCTTCGAGATCCGGCTTCTCGACCATGCCGTTGACCTTCTTGACCTGCGGGTCATCGGAGTCGGCGGCGATATCGAAAACGCCGTACTTGGAGACGTCCTCCTCCGGCACCTCGACCGCGCACAGGACGGAACCGCCGTAGCGCTGGCGCACCTCCAGCATGGTCTCCATGATCCCGTAGGGCAGGACGAGGTCGTCCGGGAGCATGACGGCGAAGCATTCCTCATCTTCGGCGAGGTGGGATTCGGCCAGGCCGATGGCGTGGCCGAGGCCGAGCGGCTCCGGCTGCTCGATAGCTTCTACGTCGATCAGGCCGTCGGTGGCGCGGACCTTCGCGAGCTGATCCTCCTTACCGCGCGCCTCGAGGGTGGCCTCGAGCTCAGCATCGGTGCGGAAGTGCGCCATGATGCCCTGCTTCTTCGGGGCGGTGATGATCGCCAGCCGTTCAGCCCCAGCCTGGGCGGCCTCCTTGGCGATAAGCTCGATCCCGGGCGTGTCAACCACGGGGAGCAGTTCCTTGGGCACCGTCTTCGTCGCGGGCAGGAAGCGCGTCCCCAGTCCTGCGGCGGGGACCACAACTGTGCGAAGCTCATTGGAAGTCATGAGGTGCATCGTACCGCCCAGCTGGGCCAAAGTGCTGGACTTACACCCGGTGCGGGCAGGAAAAGATCCGTTGGGAATCCAGGCACCGCCAATCCACCGAAGCAAAGAGTAGGAGCAGCGAAGGAGACCATGCCCCATAATCCCGAAGCAACCCGCGCCGCAAAGGCTGCGCTGCGCGCCGAGGTCCGCGATACCCGCAAGCAGGTTCCGGCAGCCGAGCGCGCTCAGCGCGACCGCGCCATCCAGAACCACCTGGCCGCAGCCCTGGGGCAGCGATTCCCCGACTCCCGGCCGGTGGTTGCTGCGTTCTGCGCGCTGCCAGGTGAGCCCGGCGGGGCCGACCTGCCGGAGGCCCTGCGGAACGCGGGCTATGAGGTGATTCTGCCGGTCGTTCAGCACAACCCACGCCGGTTGGAGTGGCGCACGTTCACTGGCACGGCAGACCTGGCGGCGAACTCGATGGGGATCCTGGAGCCCACGGGCGAAAACCTGGGAGAGCTGGTCGACGCCGCGGACGTCGCCGTCCTCCCCGCTCTCTCCCTGGGTTCCGACGGCACCCGGCTGGGCCAGGGCGGCGGGTTCTACGACCGGACGCTCGCGGACTTCGTCGCGGGCGATGCCTCGCGTCCGTCCGAGAACGTGGAGTTATCACGCGCCAATGCCGCCCCCACCCCGACCCCGGCTGTGAACCCCGTCACGACACCGAGGGGCGACCGACCTGGCCCTGCACCCCGGCTGCAAGCAATCTGGGCCGTGGTGGACGACCCGGAACTGGGTATTTGCGTTCCCGCGGCCCCGCACGACCTCGCGGTCGCCACCGGAATCACCCCAAGAGGGGTCTATGATTTCCCCAGCTCATCGGTATAATAAACTTAGTCTTTTTTACCTTTAAGAAGGGGAATTTTATGCTGTCCGGTTTCAAGGAATTCCTGATGCGTGGCAACGTGGTCGAGCTTGCAGTGGCCGTCGTTGTCGGTTCCGCGTTCACCGCTATCGTCACCGCTTTCACCGACAAGATCGTCAACCCTCTGATCGCCGCGCTGGGCGGCTCCCCAGAGTTCGGCCTGGGCTTCCACATCCGTGAGGGCAACCCGGCCACCTTCGTCGACTTCGGTGCCGTGATCACTGCCGCGATCAACTTCCTCATCGTTGCAGCCGTCGTCTACTTCATCCTCATCATGCCGATGAACAAGCTGGCTGAGATGAACGCTCGCCGCAAGGGCATCTCCACCGAGGAGGCAGCTGTGACCGAGACCGAGCTACTGGCCGAGATCCGCGACCTGCTGCAGCAGCAGAACGGTGTCTCCACCAAGAAGGTCGACCCTTCCGTCGTCAACGATGATGAGCCGACCGGCCGTCACGCTGAGTAATTCCCGCTGAGCGATTCGCTCAGCCGCGTTCCGGCTCGACGCCCGTCGAACTAGTTCTTCGCCCGCCCCCAGTGGGGCGGGCGTTGTTCTATCCAGAAGTCTTTATCGAACCCGCCGTGCTCGGCCGGGTTCTTTTCTTTTTCGACACCTCGCCCCGCGGCCTTGGGATCCTTCACCCTCCCGGCGGCGTTCCGGGCGCTGCGGGCCTTACCGAGGCTGGCGAGCCCGCGTTGCGCGCGGCGGGCCATTTAGACGCCGAGCTCGTCGAGCACGTGGTTGACCAGCGGGCCAAGCGTAGCCATGCCGTCACGGATTGCGCCTCGGCTGCCAGCGATGTTGACGACCACGGTGGACCCGGAGATGCCGGCGAGGCCGCGGGAAAGGGCGGCATCCTTGTTATTGGCGGCGAGGCCGGAGCTGCGGATCGCCTCCGCGATGCCCGGGATGCGGCGGTCCAGCAGCTTGCGGGTGGCCTCGGGGGCGCGGTCACGGGGGCCGAAACCGGTACCGCCGATGGTGATGACGAGGTCCGCGCCTCCGACAACCGCGGTTTCGATGGCGTGCCGGATCTCGCTCTTGCGCTCAGCGACGTTGACCACCGCATCAACGATGAAGCGGTCCTCTGCAAGCAGTTCGGCGACGAGCTCCCCGCTACCGCCCTGGCCAGCTCGGTCCTCTCCGATCAGCACAACAAGCGCGTGGCGGGAAGGCACGGCTTCGGCTGCGGCGCGCTTTGCAGCGGCCTGTGCGTCGAGGCTCTGGTCGAGACTATGAAGAAAGCTATCGTCCGGCTCCGGAATGGCGGCGTCCAACCGGTCTAGCTGACTGTGGTCGATGTCGTCCACGATGGGGTTTCGGACACCGAGATCGTGGGCTTCATTCCGGTTTAGCGTCAACGCGTTTGCTCCTTCACGGCGGGTAGGTGGCTTTAACTTTAACGTGGGAGAGGGATTTTAAAACCCCTAATGGGGTTTTATTTTCATCCCTCCCCCGTGTGTGTCTACTCTTGGGTTTCAGCCTCGGTGCCGAGGGTGACGTCGAGTTGCTTTTCCGGTCCACTTCCCCCAGGCAGGACGGTGAGTTTCACGGTGTCCCCGACCTCGTGAGAACGGATGGCAGCGATGAGCCCCACGCCAGTGTCAATGAGTCGATCATCGACCTTGCGCACCACGTCCCCCTTCTTCAACCCAGCCTTGTCCGCAGGGCTTCCGGAGTTCACCTCCATGACCTCAGCTCCGACGTAGCGGCTGGCGGTGTTGATCTGCGCGCCGATCAGCGGGTGGACGGCCTTACCGTTGTCGATCAGCTGCTTGGCGATACGCACCGCCTGGTTGGATGGGATGGCGAAGCCCAGGCCGATAGAGCCGGAGGTACCTCCTCCGCCCAAGGTGGCGATGACCGTGGGGATGCCCACAAGTTCGCCCTTAAGGTTCACGAGCGCACCACCGGAGTTTCCGGGGTTGATAGCAG
>DWUR01000014.1 GCA_019120635.1 Candidatus Corynebacterium intestinavium
TGCGGTGGGGTCACGCCCGGTCCCTTTCCGAACCCGGAAGCTAAGCCTACCTGCGCTGATGGTACTGCACCTGGGAGGGTGTGGGAGAGTAAGACGCCGCCGGCATTAAACTTGATAATAAGAAGCAGCGAGTCGGATCTGGTCCTCATGGACTGATTCGACCCGCTGCTTCTTTTTGTGTTCTTAAAGGAAGTCGATATTCCTCCGAGCCCGGTTGAGCCCTCCGTGCGAAGAGCTCGGGTTGTGCACAGCATCATTCAGTTTTGCTGCTTCCGAGCTCGGTCATCCATACTGGTCACTACCAACTTGAGCTGGCTAACCGGGCTATGGAGGCAAAATTATGAATACGCAGGGTCAAGAGCACTCTCTTCCCGAGGTAGCGAGTGGCTACGCCGCCCGTGCCATCGACCTGGTCAAAACGTATGGGCACGGCGAGGCCAAAGTAGCCGCCTTGGACCATGTAGACATCGGATTCGAGAAGAACCGCTTCACCGCGATCATGGGGCCTTCCGGATCCGGTAAGTCAACGCTCATGCACTGCATGGCGGCCCTCGACAGCCCGACCAGCGGCCAGACCTATATCGGCGACACCGAACTGTCCGAACTGAACGAGAAGCAGATTACAACCCTGCGCCGCGACCGCCTCGGGTTCATCTTCCAAGCCTTCAACCTTGTTCCGACCCTCACGGCCGCGGAGAACATCACCCTGCCCCTGGATGTTGCCGGCAAGAAGGTTGACCCATCTTGGTTCCAGGAAGTTACCACCCGCCTCGGCCTAGCAGAACGACTTAGCCACCGGCCCAGCGAACTCTCCGGCGGCCAGCAACAACGCGTAGCCTGCGCCCGCGCACTCGTCGCGCGCCCTGAGATCATCTTCGGCGACGAACCAACCGGCAACCTAGACTCCAACAGCTCCCAAGAGGTCCTCGATATCCTCCGCACGGCGGTGGACCAAGACGACCAGACCGTCGTCATTGTGACTCACGACCCCAAGGCAGCCAGCTACGCCGACCGCGTGCTTTTCCTCGCGGACGGCAAGGTCGTCCACGAACTGGAAAGCCCCAGTGCAGACGACATCCTCTCCACCATGAGCCGAATCGAGGACTACTGATGCCCCAGAGCACCACAGATTCTCGCGTCAGCGGGACAGCAGCGGTCGGGCGCCTGAGCTTTCGCACCATCGCAGCACATAAGGTCCGACTGCTGCTCACGGTACTCGCCGTGGTTCTGGGCACCGCATTTATCGCAGGCTCCCTCATGTTCACAGCGGGGCTCTCCCGAACCTTCGACTCGCTCGTCGACGGGGAAATGAAGAACGTCGACGCCGTGGTGAGTGCATCCCCCTCCCCGCACGGTGGCGCCAGCGAGGGTGGGGGCTCGCAGTCCGTAGGCGGGCAATCACCCAACTCTGGCGATATGCCGGAAACCGTTGGTGGCGGCCAGACTTCAACCCAGGGTGCAGAGGCCACGGGGGCAGCTCCTGAGGCACCGCAACAATCTCAAGCACCCTCCAGCCGCAGGATCACCGAGAACGATATCCGTCGTATCCAAGAGATGCCGGGTGTCAGCCAGGTGAACATCGCTGACCAGGTGCAAGCCGTGGCCGCCAGGGCAAATGGCGAGACCCTGGAATCGGCGCCCGCGCCAACGATGCTGCAGCCCTTCTACGACGGCGGAGAATCGGTCAAGGGCGAGACCCACATCATTGACGGAGCCGCTCCCGCAGCTGCCGGCGAAGTGGTCATCAACGCCAGCGCCGCAGAGGTCCATGAGGTCAAGGTTGGGGACCGCCTGAAGGTTGTCACCGCACGTGCCCAGGATGAGGTCACCGTCACCGGCATTTACGATTCGGATATCGAAACCGGCGGCTTCATCGGACTATCAGTTGCCGCCGACACCTTTAAGGAAAAGTTCCTCCAGTCCGGGGAGCCACGCACCCTTTACGTCGGCGCGGCCCCCGGCACGACCGCTGAGGAGCTTGTGGATAGCCTGACGGCCGAGTTCCCCTACAGCGTTCAGACGGGGGAGGAGGTCTCCAAGGAGCTTTCCGCTGAGATCTCGAAGGCGCTTAGCTTCGTCAGTTACTTCCTGGTGGCCTTCGGTCTCGTGGGCCTGCTGGTGGGAACCTTCATCATCGCGAACACCTTCTCGATGATCGTGGCGCAGCGGATGCGGGAATTCGCTCTGCTCCGCGCCCTGGGTGTTTCCCGTGGCCAACTCACATCCTCTGTGGTTCTCGAGGCGGCGGTCGTGGGGGTTCTCGGCTCGGCTCTCGGTGTGCTCGCCGGAATGGGGCTGGTGAAGGTCATCTACGCGGTTCTCGAAAGCACTGGTGCGGGGCTCCCTGCGGGCGGGATCGTCCTGACACCTTTGGCGGTCGCGCTCCCCATGATCGTCGGAGTACTCGTCACCATCCTCAGTGCGTGGGCACCCGCTCGCAGTGCTGGAGCCACTCGCCCCGTCGAGGCCATGCGTTCCGGCGACGCCAGTAGCTCCAGCTCCCTGGTGGGGCGCACCATTGCCGGCGGGCTCGCCTTCGCGGTCGGTGTCGCAGTTGCCCTCGCCGGGGCGCTCGGCGACGGCTGGAGCACGAAGACGCGGGCCATTCTGGTCGGGGCCGCTGCAGTCCTTGTCATCCTGGGGACGTTCCTGGCTTCACCGGCGGTCGCACGTCGCGCTGTGCCAGCGATCGGCCGGGTTGTTGGGCTGCCTTTCGGCACCGTCGGCGCACTCGCGCGGAAGAACTCCGCCCGGAACCCACGGCGCACCGCCACCACCGCCTTCGCCCTCACCCTGGGGCTGGCGCTCGTCGGAGCCGTCGGGATGCTGGGAGCGTCGATGAAGGCCTCCGTGGCCGAGGTGACCGAAACCGCAGTGAAGGCCGACTTCGTGGCGACGGGGCCGTCGAATAGCGGGTTCCCCGTCTCGAACGGTGCCGTCGGTGCGGTGCAGGAGACCCCGGGGGTGGGCACCGTCGGAGTGCTGGGCAGCTCCCTCGTAAACATCGAGGGCATCGGCGCTTTCGCCGGACAGCCCTTCGCGAACTACTACGGGGGCAACCCCAACGACGGCATTGTGGTCGAGACCGTCGAAGGCACAACAGATCTCGCGGAAGAGGGCTTCATCGCAGATACCAAGACCGCCGCCTCCCACGGCTGGGAGGTCGGCGAAAGCTACCCGGCCCACCTCGGCAAGGCTTCGGCCGGAAAGAAACTCCCTCTGCTCGGCACCTACGAGCCTAATCAGGCGCTTGGCCCCTACGTGTTGAGCCGGGCCGGAGTGGAGAGCGTGCAGCCCTCCGCTCAGGGGCAGTGGCCCGGCCAAATCATGGCCCTTATGGTCACAGCGGTGTCGGGTGAGGGCAGCGGTGACAACAGCGCTCCGGGCGAACTTCAAGAAGCGCTTCGGGAGGCAACCAAGGACTACATCGTGGTCCAGGTCCTCACCCCAGCGGAGGCTTCGGGTGAGGCTGCCGTCATGGTCGACCAGATGCTCAACGTCCTCTACGCGCTGCTGGCGCTGGCCATCATCGTGGCCATCCTCGGGATCGTGAACACGCTGGCACTGAACGTGATCGAGCGGCGCCAGGAGATCGGTATGCTTCGCGCGATCGGCACGATGCGCGGCCAGATCCGCCGCATGATCACCCTGGAGGCCGTGCAGATCGCGGTGTATGGGGCGATCGTCGGTGTTCTCATCGGGCTCGGCCTGGGCTGGGCTTTCGTCACGGTCCTTGCGGGGGAGGGGTTGGAAGAACTCGCCGTCCCGTGGCTGCAGCTGGTGCTCATGCTCCTTGGATCCGCGCTCGTGGGCGTGGTCGCCGCCGCCTGGCCCGCGATCAAGGCGGGTCGTACCCCTCCGCTGGAGGCCATCGCGGATTAGGGAAAGCCGGCCGCCATTGGGGGGCTGGCAGCCCACGGTCATGTTTGGTACGGGGCACTACCAGCGCAAATATAGTTTTCTTAAAGCAATTACTTCGTTTTGCCAACAAGATTACCAATGTGTGATGTTTAATCTCCTCTATGACGAAGATCGCACGAGGGGGACAGCCGTGGCGTGCTCGTTCCGCATCTTTCATTGCCACCAGTATTCTTTCCATCACTCTGATCGCAGGGGCGGGGTTCGTCGCTCACGCTGACGAATCCTCCTCGAAGGACCAGGATTTCGGCGCAACGCTCTCCTCCGTTGGCTCCAGCGAGGGCGGGGCTCTCGGTTCCTCCGGCACGGGGAAGGCGCCGGAGCAGGGCGATCATGACGCCTTCTACGACACTGATGGCGTCACCACGACCACTCCGGGCGAGATCCTCAAGACCGAGACTGTGCCTTATAACCCCGCACCGAGGGGCATGAAGGGCTACGTCCCGAAGACCGTCGACCGCATCATGTACACCACCACCAACGCGCACGGCGAGCTGACCCCGGTGACCGGCTACATCATGGAGCCGCGCGCCGAGTGGAAGGGTAAGGGCGAGCGCCCGACCGTCATCATCGGCCGCGGCACCGTCGGCCAGGGCGATAAGTGTGCCCCGACCCGTAACTGGCCGCTGCACAACCTCCAGGACCCGGTCCAGAGCGGCCGCGGTGTCAACCTCGAGGGCATTTACGACGTCGCGTTCGCCAAGTACGGCGTGCGCGTCATCGTCACCGACTACATCGGCATGGGCACCGACGAGGTTCACACCTACATGAACCGCCTCGACCAGGCCCACGCGATGATCGATGCGGGCCGCGCGGCGCGCAACATCGTCGAGAAAAATGGCGGGAAGTTCGGCAAGGTCGCCTTCTACGGCCACTCCCAGGGTGGCGGCGCGTCCACCGCAGCCGTCGAGGAGGCACCGAACTACGGCAAGGACCTCGACGTCGCGGGTGCCTACGCCTCCGCGCCACCGGCAGACCTGAACGCCGTGCAGCAGAACATCGACGGCTCCGACCTGATGGGCGCAATCGGCTTCACCATCAACGGCATGCTGGCCCGCTACCCGGAGCTGCGTCCGCTGCTGGAGGAGCACCTTAACGAGGAGGGTGAGAAGGCCCTCGACGCCACCGCCGAGATGTGCACCGACGAGATCATGGATAACTTCGGTCACCAGGAGACCCGCAACTGGACCAAGGACGGCCGCTCCCTGACCGAGCTGCTCAAGGACATGCCGGATGCGCAGAAGGCGCTGGAGGATCAGAAGATCGGTAACGGCAAGCCCGAGGCCCCGGTCATGATTGTCTCTGGCCGCTACGACCGCAACGTCGAGTACAACCAGGCGAAGGTCCTGGCGAAGACCTGGCGCGACAAGGGCGCCAGCGTCGTCTACAAGGATGACTTCATGCCACCAATCGGCGAGTACAATCACCTCGCCCAGGCCGCGACCGGTGCCCCGTACGGCCTGGACTTCATCATCGCCCGCTTCAACGACCTGCCGGTCAAGGGCGAGGGTGGGGACTACACCACCGAGTCTTCCCTGCAGGGCTCCAGCCAGTCCTCCTCCGAGGGCTACGGCCTCCTGGGCTCCAGCGAGCCCTTCCTGGGCAGCTCCGCCCGGGACTAAGTACTAGCCGAAGCTAGTGCCAGCGGGTCGCCGGTCGGCGGCTCCGGCGAAGCCCGCAGCGTGCGCTGTGGGCTTTTAGCCGTTGAGCTCGCGGCTGGCGATCTCCGCACCCTCGACGAGGGACTGCAGCTTCGCCCATGCGATCTGCTCGTGGAGGCGACCGCCCAGGCCGCAGTCCGTTGACGCGATGACGTTCTCCGGGCCAACGAGCTCAGCGAACTGGATGATGCGATCCGCGACCAGGCGCGGGTGCTCCACCACATTCGTGGAGTGGGAGACCACACCCGGGTAGATCACGGTGCCCTCCGGCAGCTTGTGGTCCTGCCAGACACGCCACTCGTGGGCGTGGCGTGGGGAAGCGCCCTCGAAGGAGTAGCCGCCGACCTCGGCGCGCAGGATCTCCTCGACGATATCGCCGAACGGCACGTCGGTGACGTGCGGGCCGTGCCAGGAACCCCAGCAGATGTGCAGGCGGGTCTGCTCGCGTGGCAGATCCTTCACGGCGTGGTTGATGGCGTCCACGCGGGTGCGGATGTACGCCCGGTAGTCCTCGATGGACGGTTCCGGGTTGATCTGGTCCCAGGACTCCGCCAGCGACGGGTCGTCGATGGATACCGTCAGCCCGGCATCGGTGATTGCGCGGTACTCTTCCGCCATCGCGTCGGCACAGGCCCAGACGATGTCGTCATCAGTCTCGTAGTACTCGTTCTTCAGTCGGGCTGCGGATCCCGGGGACAGGGCGGCGACGAAGCCCTCGGCGGCGCCAGTCTTCTTCATGGCGTTGGTCAGCAGCTGGACGTCGGTGTCGATCTGGTCCTTGCCGATGTAGGTGATCGGGCCGGTGATCTTCGGGTTACCGACGGAGGCGCGGTTGGTGAGGATGCCGGAGGCCGGGTCTTCGTATGCCTCGCGGAAGAGGGTGCGGTCACGGCGGTCGGCGAAGCTGGTCAGGCGGATGTTGCCCGGCTCGGAGCGGATAGCCTCCTGGTTGGCCCAGCGGTCCTCGTCGGTCATGGTCAGTCCACCCAGGCGAGAGAAGCTGTAATTCCACCAGGCGCCGTAGTCGACGGCACCGCTGGTGACGTGGCCGTATTCGCCCTCGTTGATGATGCTCACGCCCATCTCGTGCTGCTTGGCGACGACCTTGTCGATGGACTCCTGCAGGATGCCCAGGAAGTCCTCACGCTCAATCTCGCCGGCGGCGAACTTGTTGTTGACCTCGAGTAGTTCCTTCGTACGCGGCAGGCTGCCGACGTGCGTGGTTTTGATGTTGACGCTCATCGTCTGTTTTCGCTTTCCTTGGTCGTGGGGCCAGCGTTGCCACTGGCTGTGGGTGTTGCCCAGTGTATCTATGCCGGGAGGCGGCCTGAATGAGTGGGGCTGGTAGACCGCCGGGGCATGCCGGTGCCGCGACCAGAGCCGTGTCTGGGAGGGGAACTAAGATCGAAGGCATGACCGATGGTGAGAAGAACAGCACTGATCAAAACGCCAAGACCCTGGGGGCCACCCCGAACTCCGATATCGCGAGCCTGCCGGGGGCACACCGCGATGTGCAGGAAGGCGTGGAGCCGCTGACCCCAGCCGAGCAGCTGGTGCAGCTCAATAATTTCTTTGAGGACAATTACCCGGAGATTTTCCGCTCCCTGACTACCGACGAGGGGGCGGAGTACACGCAGCAGGGGCAACCGGTTCCGCAGGAACTTAAAGCGGCCACGGAGCGCATGTGGTCGAAGGTTCCGGACCTGCTGACGCACAGTAGCCAGCTGGTGTTGGGTGCAGGCCTGGATCACGCGATGCCGCACGTGGCGTTCTGCCGGGAGGGTATTAGCTCCGCGGCGTGGCCGGTGGGGCAACCTGGCGTCGCCGAGCTTCCGCAGGGCGTGGGCGCGACGGTGCTGCGCCCGGACGAGCCCAACGGTGCGCTCGCGATCTCTCTGCACGGTGGACCGGGCTGGTTCGGTGATCAGCAGGCGCACGAGCAGCTCTGGCAGCCGTTGTTCGCAGCGCTGGCCCAGCAGTCCGGCGTCACCATCGTGGATCTGACCTATCCGCTGCCCCTGGCTGGCGGCGATGGCGCGCGGGGCTGGGAGGCGACGGTCGCGGGCGTGGGGCAGGCCTTCGACGCCGTGCGCGGCAGCGCCGAAGCCCTGGGCTGCGATGAGGCTCGGGCTGGAATCGTGGCATTCGGCTCCGGATTGGTCGCCGCAGCGAAGTCCCTGCGCGAGGCGGCGTGGGTGGCGGCGCTGAGCCCACGTATCGCGGGCCCGCTGGAGGAACTGGAGGGGGAGAAGCTGGGTATTCCGGCACTGCTTTCTATTGCCAGCGAGGACTCTCGCGCCACCCCGGCGGAGCGTGCGGCGAGCTTCGCGGAGTCCGTTTTCTCCGAGGTCGACACCCAGGAGTTCTTGAGTGAACACATCATCGCTCCGCCGACCGTGTGGCGCGAGCGGGTGAGCGCTGCCGGGCAGTGGCTCGCTCACCGCTAAGCGTCGAGCGCTGCACGTTACGGTAGGAGCGCGGTAGCGGCGCGGCGCTGTTTCCTGCCCGCGCCTTGTGACTGCTGCTTGTTTGTTGCCTGGCCCGCCAACGAGCGGCAGAAGCAATCTCGACGTGGGGAGAGTGGTATTACCCCCCGCCTTGGTCTTCGTTGAACAATCCTATAAAGTGACCTAAATCACTGATGGAAAGGTGCGACTATGACCACGAATCCCAACCAGGCTGAAACACAGCCAGGAGCAGCCTCCACCCCAGTGGATAGCACTGACGCCAAAGCCGCTAAGGCAAAGCGACGGGCCACCCGCGCAACCACGATGGGCGCCATGTTCCTGATGGCCACCAGCGCCATCGGCCCCGGCTTCATCACGCAGACCAGCGTGTTCACCGTCCAGCTGGGCGCCGCCTTCGCCTTCGCAATCCTGATGTCGATCCTCGTGGACATCGCCATCCAGCTGAACGTCTGGCGCGTCCTCGGTGTCTCCGGGATGCGAGCCAATGAGCTCGGCAACGCGGTCGTCCCAGGCCTCGGCTGGGTCATGGGCGCGTTCGTCTTCGTGGGCGGTCTGATCTTCAACATCGGCAACATAGGTGGCGCGGGTCTTGGCACGAACGCGATGCTGGGCATCGACCCCATCATCGGTGGTGCGATCTCGGCGCTGGTCGCCGCCCTGGTCTTCCTCTCTAAGTGGGCTGGTGCAGCTCTGGACCGCATCGTCGTGATCCTCGGTGCCCTGATGATCCTGCTGATGATCTACGTGGCCATCGTGTCCGCCCCACCCGTCGGTGAGGCGCTGAAGCAGACCGTGCTTCCGGATCAGATCGACTTCGTCATCATCACCACCCTCATCGGCGGCACCGTTGGCGGCTACATCACCTTCTCCGGTGCCCACCGCCTCATCGACTCGGGTCTGACCGGCCCGGAGCACGCCAAGGACATCACCCGCGTCTCCGTCACCGGCATCCTCGTCACCGGCGTGATGCGCACTCTGCTCTTCCTCGCCATCTTCGGCGTCGTCGCTTCCGGTGTGGCCCTGTCCGGCGACAACATCGCCGCCGATGCCTTCCGCGCCGCCGCCGGCGAAATCGGCGTCCGCTTCTTCGGTATCGTCCTGTGGGCCGCGGGCCTGACCTCCGTCATCGGTGCGTCCTTCACCTCTGTGACCTTCGTGACCACGCAGAAGATCGCACCGCGCACCCGCAACCTGCTGACCCTCGCGTTCATCCTGGTCTGTACCGTCGCCTACGTCATCCTGAACCAGGCGCCGCAGAAGCTGCTGATCTTCGCCGGTGCGTTCAACGGCCTGATTCTGCCGATCGGCTTCGGCGTGGTGCTGTGGGTGGCCTGGCGTCGCCGCGACCTGCTGAAGGGCTACAAGTACCCGGTGTGGCTGTGGTCCATCGGCGCGCTCACCTGGCTGCTGACCCTCTGGCTCGGCTGGCGTTCCCTGTCCGGGATCGCCGCCATGTGGGCTTAGGCGAGGAGGAGGTCGAGATGAGCACCAGCATGCACGAAATGTCGCCGGCAGCTGCCCGCGCTGCTTTCCGCGAGGGACTGGCCGTGCCGACCGCCGGTTACTCGGATGGTTATGCGCAGGCCAACCTCATGGTCCTGCCGAAGGAATACGCCTTCGACTTCCTGCTTTTTGCCCAGCGCAATCCCAAGCCCTGCCCCATCCTCGGGGTGCTCGAGCCAGGGCAGCTGAACTCTGAGCTGCTGCCCGGCGGGGACATCCGCACCGACATTCCGAAGTACCGCGTCTACCGCGACGGTGAGCTGGCAGGCGAGTACCCGGATGTCACCGAGTTCTGGCGCGACGACCTCGTCAGCTTCCTCATCGGCTGCTCGTTCACCTTCGAAGGTGCCCTGCTGGATAACGGCATCCCGGTCGCCCACATCGAGCAGGGGCGTAACGTGCCGATGTACAAGACGTCGATCCCGACTGCCCCCGCGGGGAGGTTCCACGGTCCGCTGGTCGTCTCGATGCGGCCAATTCCCGCGTCCCAGATTGCGGACGCCGTCCGCGTGACCTCCCGCTACCCGGCGGTCCACGGTGCGCCGGTGCACGTGGGGGACCCTGCCGCGATCGGTATTAGCGACCTCGCGTCTCCCGACTACGGCGACGCCGTCGAGATCCCGGACGGACACATCCCGGTGTTCTGGGCCTGTGGCGTGACCCCGCAGGCCGCGGTGATGGAGACCAAGCCCAGCCTGGCGATCGCCCACGCGCCGGGACACATGCTGGTCACCGACGCCCGTGACCTGCAGTACCAGGTTCCCTAACCGCGCGTTGCCGCCCAGGGGGTTAGTGGGAGAGGTACTTCTGCACCGCGGTGGGGGTGGAGACTAGCGAGTCCTCCAGGATGTCCGCGGCCTCGTCGAAGTCCATCCGCTCGAGGGAGTCCATGATTTCGCGATTCTTCGCCACGAACGGGGTATGAAATTCGGGCTCCGCCTCCAGGACCTGGAGGAAGGCCAGGCGCATCAGCGCCAGAATTCGGTCCATCATGTCCTCGACCATCGAGGAGCCCACCCCGGCGACGATGACCCGGTGGAAGCGCTGGTTCGCGTCCGCGACCTTCGCCAGGTCACCCTCCTCGAGGGCTTGTTCCGCCGCGGCGACGATCGTCGAGAGGCGGGGGACGTCGACATCCGCGGTGCGCAGCGCGTTCGGCTCGATGAACGCGCGGGCGGTATAGAAGTCCGCGACATCCGCCACCGTGGGCTTGGCGATGAATACGCCACGGTGGTGGATTCGGGTCACCAGACCCTGGCTCGCGAGTTCGGCGAAGCCTTCGCGCAGGGTATTACGGGACACGTCCAGGTGCTCAGCGAGCTGCACCTCGTTGAGCTTTTCCCCGGGCTGATAGCGCCCGCGGGAGATCTCCTGGCGGAGTTGATTGGCGACCGTTTGGGACCTCATGATGAACAATCCTAGGCAACGCCACTACCATGCACGAAGCCAGGACGCAGTTAAGGGGTAGCCCAGCGCATAGGCTCAGCGCGTAGGAAGAGGCCCCACGGGGCGAGTCAACACCCGTGGGGTCTCCGCGCGAGGGGAGGGGCTGGCTACGGCTGCGCGCCGCGGTCAGCCCTCTCTGGGGCTCTAGCTGATGCGGGCCAGGACCTCACCCTGGGCCACAGAGTCACCCTCGGCGATGTCAGAGCGGTGCAGCGTGCCTGCAGCCGGCGCCTTGACCGGGGACTCCATCTTCATCGCCTCGATGATCGCCACGGTGTCGCCCTCCGCGACCTCAGCGCCATCCTCGACCTTCCAGCTGATGAGCACACCGGCATAAGGGGAGGTGATGGCATCCGCGCCCGCCGCCTCGGAGGCAGCGGAACCGGCGGAGCCCTTCGCTGCTGCGCCCTCGGCACCAGCCGAATCTTGTGCCGGGGCAGCGCCCAGCCCGGAGAGCACGCTCATCGGCAGGCCCACCCGGTGCAGCTTGCCGTCGATCTCGATGTTGACCTCCGTGCGCTCCGTGTAGGCGGCCTCCACGTCGGTATTGCCGTCCCCGAAGCCCGGGACGTACTCCTTATCCACCCAGTCCGTGTAGACATCCAGGTGATCCTCGGCGAAGGCCGGGTGGTGGATGATGTCCTTGTGGAACGGGATGACCGTGCGCACGCCCTCGATTTTCAGGTCCCGCAGCGCCTCCTCAGAGCGGCGCAGCGCCACCTGACGGTTCGGGCCCCACACGATGAGCTTCGCGATCAGCGAGTCGTAGCTGCCTGGGATGGTGGACCCGGAGCGCACGCCGGTATCGACGCGGACACCGGGGCCGGTTGGTGGCTCGAAGGTCCGGACCAGACCCGGGCAGGGGACGAAGCCGTTCGCGGCGTCCTCAGCATTGATGCGGAACTCGAAGGCGTGGCCGGTCGGGACGGGGTCGGCGTCGAAGGAGAGCTCCAGGCCAGCGGCGATGCGGAACTGCTCCTGGACGATGTCCACCCCGGAGACCACCTCGGTGACCGGGTGCTCGACCTGGACGCGGGTGTTGACCTCGAGGAAGGAGACGGTGCCGTCCTCGGCGACGATGAACTCCACCGTGCCGGCGCCGGTGTAGCCAGCCTCGCGGCAGATCTCGCGGGCACCCTCGTAGATGGAGGTGTTCTGCTCATCCGTCAGGAACGGCGCCGGGGCCTCCTCGACGAGCTTCTGGAAGCGGCGCTGCACGGAGCAGTCGCGGGTGCCGACGATGCGGACGTTGCCGTGGGTATCCGCCAGCACCTGCGCCTCGACGTGGCGCGGCTTGGTGAGGAACTTCTCCACGTAGCACTCGCCGCGACCGAAGGCAGCCTTGGCCTCGCGGCCCGCGGAGGCGAAGCCCTCCTCGATGTCCGCTTCCTCGTGCACGACCTTCAGGCCACGGCCACCGCCACCGAAGGCCGCCTTGATGGCGATTGGCATGCCGTGCTCAGCGGCGAAGTCCCGGGCCTCCTCCCAGCTCTCGATCGGCTGGTCGGTGCCGGGGGCCAGCGGGGCGCCGACCTTGGTAGCCAGTTGGCGGGCCGCGACCTTATCGCCCAGGGTTTCGATGGCCTCCGGGGAGGGGCCGACCCACACCAGCCCGGCGTCCTGCACCGCGCGGGCGAAGTCTGCGTTCTCGGCGAGGAAGCCGTAGCCCGGGTGCACGCAATCCGCCCCGCTGCGAGCCGCAATGTCCAGCAGGGCCGGGATGTTCATGTAGGTATCCGCAGCGGACTCCCCGCGCAGCGGGTATGCCTCGTCGGCGTAGACCGGGTGCTGGTTATCCGCGTCCGCGTCGGAGTACACCGCCACCGATTCGATGCCCAGGTCGCGGGCGGCGCGCGCGATGCGCACGGCGATTTCGCCACGGTTGGCGATGAGGACCTTCTTCAGCGGAAGTGCTGGGGTCGGTTGTTCGTTGTAGAAGGTGCTCACTGTTCTTCCTCCTGGGTGTCGGTGTTCTGGTCGGTGGGGTTGATCGGCAGTTCTGCCAGCGTGTCGGGGTCGACGGCGCGGAAGGTGACGGTGCTGCCGGGTGGGAGCTGTCCGGCGGCGTCCATGTCCTCTGGGATGACCGTCGCGATGACGGGGTACCCGCCGGTGACGGGGTGGTCGGCGAGGAAGAGCACGGGCAGGCCGTTGGGGGGGACCTGAATGGAGCCGGGCAGCATGCCTTCGCTGGCCAGCTCCTCCTCGCGCTCGCGGGAAAGCTCGGCACCCTTGGGGCCGGTCATGCGCAGACCGATACGGTTGGACTGGCCGGAGACCTCCCAGGTTGTGCTGAGGAAGTCCTGCACGGTCTGCTCTGCGAACCAGTCGTGACGGGGGCCGAGTACGCAGCGCAGGGTTGCGGCGTTGGTGCTGTCCGCCGGGTTGAGAATGGTTGGGTTCACTGCCGTGCGTGCGGCTCGCCCGGCCTTGAGCGAGTCGCCGTCCGCAAGTGGTGCCGGTCCCATTCCGGATAGGACGTCGCTCGCGGCGGAATCGAGGACGGTGTCCGTGGCGAGTCCGCCGCGGATCGCCACGTAGTTGCGGGCCCCGGTGCCGGTGGGGCGCACGGCGAGCTCCTCGCCCGCGAGCAGCCCGATCGGCTGTGCGAGGGCCTTAGTCGCCTTGTGGCCACTGCGGGTGCTGACCTCCACCGTGGCCTCTGCACCGGTGACCGCGAGGACGGTGTCCACGTTCGCGGTGATGCGCAGTCCGCCGATGTTCTCAATGACGGCGGCGCTGGAGCGGTTACCCACCGCGGCGTTGGCCGCGCGGGCGCTGGCTCGGTCGAGCGCGCCGGAGCGGGTCACGCCAATATC
>DWUR01000015.1 GCA_019120635.1 Candidatus Corynebacterium intestinavium
GATCGGTGCGGCAACGCCCTTCATCTTCGGTTTCATCGGCCTGGCCAGCATGTACGTGATCTTCTTCGTCGATCATCCTCCGCTCGCGGAGCTGGACGCTGAGGCGCTGGCCATCGGTTCTCCGCTGCCGCACTGGTCTATCGCTGCGGTGAATTACGTGGGCTTCAACCTGATGGTCGCGGTGTCCATGGCGGTCGTCATCGGCGGGCAGATGTTTAACCCCAGGCTCGCGGGACGAGGTGGGTTCTTGGGTGGTGTGATCCTTTCTCTGATGATGGCTATCAGCACCATCACGCTGTTCCTCGCAGTCCGTGAGGTGGGGCACGACGACCTGCCGATGCTGAGCCTCATCGTGCATATTCACCCGGTGCTGGGGCACATTATGGCGGTCGTCATCTACGCGATGATTTTCAATACCGCGCTCGGAATGTTTTATGCGCTGGCCCGCCGATTGAGCGCCTCCCGACCGGAGCATTTCTATCGTTACTACGTGGGAACAGTGGCGGTGGGCTTCGTGCTCTCCTTCGCGGGCTTCAAAAACCTGATCGGTTGGATTTACCCACTGCTGGGGTACATGGGTCTCCTGCTCATCGCGGTGATGACCTTTGCCTGGGTCCGGCGTTATAAGCAGATCGCCCAGGAAGCTGACCGTCGGTTGCGCCTGGTGGACCTGTGGCGGGCCGGCAGGGAAAACGAGCCCGCCGGTGATGCGCAATAGCGCTGTAGCCGAGGGGCGGGGCCGGGTTTGGGTTTCCCGGCGCAGATGGCTACTATGGTTCAGGTTGTGGCTACGGCGGTTGTGCTGTGGCCATGCCATGCGAACGCCCTGCGGTATACCGATCCCGACCACGGTCGGCCGGTAGTCACCCGCAGGATAAACATCAAGGGTTGAACCGGTTTCCCATCAAGGGGAAGCGACAAGAACTGCCCAGTGACCAGAAAAGGAGCCACATCATGGCTGTCAAGATCAAGCTTCAGCGCGTTGGTAAGATCCGCACCCCGCAGTACCGCGTGGTCGTCCAGGACGCTCGTGCCCGCCGCGGCGGTGCCGTCATCGAGAACCTGGGTATCTACCAGCCGGCGAACCAGCCTTCCATCATCGACATTAACTCCGAGCGTGCTCAGTACTGGATCGGCGTTGGCGCTCAGCCGACCGACACCGCACTGGCGCTGCTGAAGCTGACCGGTGACTGGCAGAAGGCTAAGGGCCTCGAGGGTGGCGAGAACACCGTGAAGCCGCAGCCGGAGAAGAAGTCCAAGCTGGATATCTTCAACGAGGCGCTGGCT
This sequence comes from Candidatus Corynebacterium intestinavium, assembly GCA_019120635.1. Lineage (GTDB taxonomy): Bacteria > Actinomycetota > Actinomycetes > Mycobacteriales > Mycobacteriaceae > Corynebacterium > Corynebacterium intestinavium. The sequence goes on from DWUR01000015.1 coordinate 1,288, forward strand.
GAGGCTGCCGAGGGTCCGACCGCTGAGGCCATCACCGAGAAGCGTCGCAAGGCGAAGGAAGAGGCCGAGGCTAAGGCTGCTGCTGAGGCAGAGGCCGCCGAGAAGGCAGAGGCTGAGGCTGCTGAGAAGGCTGAGGCTGAGGCTGCAGAGGAGTCCGAGGAGGCTTCCGCCGAGTAATTATGGCCCCCTTTGGGGTGTGATTTACTTCCGACGGGGAGCTGCTGCGCACAAGCGCGGTGGCTCCCCGTTGTTCTTTATCTGAATGGGGGTCAGTGGGGGCACCCGGGGTGAGGGGTGCCCCCAGCGGGGTGCTGCCGCGCTCCGATTGACGAAAACGGCCTTCCTAGTGGTGTAATCAAGATCTCACAAAACCTTGGGCAATTAAATAATTATTGTTCAACAAGTTCTTGTGGGGTCGGGTGCATCGTGACCAGCGCAGTCTAGCTCCGACCCAGTGGTCGGGCTGACCACGCAGTGGAATATGATGTACACCACGTGAGATTTAGCATCCGTAGAGGAGAAACCGGTGGACGTTGATAAGACCGTCAATCAGTACTACGAACAGATCCTGAAGCGAAACGCAGGCGAACCGGAGTTCCATCAGGCCGTCGCAGAAGTTCTGCAGTCGCTGAAGTGTGTTCTGCAAAAGGACGAGCATTACGCGCAGGATGGGCTCATCGAGCGCATGTGCGAGCCAGAGCGCCAGATCATCTTCCGCGTGCCCTGGATCGACGACAACGGCAGGGTGCAGGTCAACCGTGGCTTCCGCGTGCAGTTCAACTCGGTGCTGGGCCCTTACAAGGGCGGTCTGCGTTTCCACCCTTCCGTGAACTTGGGCATCATCAAGTTCCTCGGTTTCGAGCAGATCTTTAAGAACTCCCTGACCGGCCTGCCAATCGGCGGCGGCAAGGGTGGCTCCGACTTCGATCCGAAGGGGCGCTCCGACCACGAGATCATGCGCTTCTGCCAGTCCTTCATGACCGAGCTGCACCGCCACATCGGTAAGGACACGGACGTCCCAGCCGGCGACATCGGCGTCGGTGGCCGCGAGATCGGCTACCTCTTCGGCCAGTTCCGCCGCATGAACAACCGCCACGAGTCCGGCGTGCTAACCGGCAAGGGCCTGAACTGGGGCGGTTCCTTGGTCCGCAAGGAGGCCACTGGCTACGGTGCGGTCTACTTCGTGCAGGAAATGATGATGGCCGAGAAGGAACGCCTCAACGGCGCCCGCGTCATCGTCTCCGGCTCCGGCAACGTCGCGATCTACGCGATGGAGAAGGCCCAGGAGCTCGGCGCCACCGTCGTGGCGTTCTCCGACTCCTCCGGCTACGTCTCCACCCCGGACGGCGTGGACCTCGAGCTGCTGCACCAGATCAAGGAGGTCGAGCGCGGCCGCGTGTCCGACTACGCCAAGCGCATCGACGGCGTGACCTTCCACGAGAAGGGCAACATCTGGGAGGTCGAGGCCGACGTCGCTCTGCCATGCGCCACCCAGAACGAGCTCGACGGTGACTCTGCAGTCATCCTGGCCGATAACGGTTGCCGCTACGTTGCAGAGGGCGCGAACATGCCGAGTACCCCGGAGGCAATCACCGTCTTCCGTAAGCGCGGCATCCACTTCGGCCCGGGCAAGGCCGCCAACGCCGGTGGTGTGGCGACCTCCGCCCTGGAGATGCAGCAGAACGCCTCCCGTGACTCCTGGTCCTTCGAGTACACGGACAAGCGCCTGCGGGACATCATGCACCGCATCTTCCGCACCGCTCAGCGTGCTGCTGCCGAGTTCGACAAGGAGGGCGATTACGTCATCGGTGCCAACATTGCGGGCTTCCGCAAGGTGGCAGATGCAATGCTGGCGCAGGGAGTGATTTAATAACCTGCATGCCAGATTTGCAGATTGGTCGAGTCATCAAGCCCCACGGCGTGAAGGGGGAGGTCGTGGTGGATCCGTCGACCGACCACGTGACGGAGCGCTTCGCCATCGGCGAGGCGCTTCGCGCAGTTCAAACGGGTAAAGAACGCCAGCTCACGGTCGCCGGCCTGCGCCGCCACCAGAACCGTCTTCTCGTCACTTTCGATGAGGTTCGGGATCGCGACGAGGCCGAGTCCCTGCGCGGGGCACGGTTCATGGCCGCGCCGCTGCAGGATGATTCCGACGACGGCTACTACGACCACGAGCTCATCGGCCTGCGGGTGCTCAACGTCGGAGCCGTGGACGCCGATACGGCCCACCGCCGTGCCTACGAGGGGGAGCAGCCCGAGCCCGTGGACATCGGCGAGGTCACCGGGGTCAGCCACGGCCCGGCCGGAGCGACCCTCGAGGTCGCCGTCGACGAAGATGCGGATCTGCCCACCGCGGGCTCCACGATCCTCATTCCCTTCAAGCTGGCGATCGTGCCCATCGTGGACCTCGACAACGCGGCCCTCGTCGTCACCCCACCAGAAGGGCTGCTGGAGCTGGCATGAGACTCGATGTCCTGACGATCTTCCCCGAGTACCTTGACCCGTTGCGCCACGCGCTGCTGGGTAAGGCCATCGAATCCGGCCGCCTCCAGGTTGGTGTTCACGACCTGCGGCAGTGGGCCACCGATCGCCACAAGTCCGTCGACGACACCCCCTATGGCGGTGGTCCCGGCATGGTGATGAAGCCCAGCGTATGGGGCCCCGCCCTCGACGACGTCATCGCAGGCACCGGACCCGCAGCCACCGCACGCGACCTCGAGACCTCCCTC
>DWUR01000016.1 GCA_019120635.1 Candidatus Corynebacterium intestinavium
CTTCGGCGCCATCACTGAGCACGCGGTGGCTTACAAGATCGTCCATATCCCCGCCGCCGAGATCGACCGGAAGGGCATCCAGTACGCCAACATCAACGGCATGTACCGCGCCGTTGCGGGACTGTCTGTGGAACCAGACGTGGTCCTCACCGACGCAGTGCACCTGCCGGAGCTTGAGTGCGAGCACGCGCCCCTGGTCAAGGGGGATGCGCTGTCCCCGGCGATCAGTGCCGCGAGCATCCTGGCGAAGGTCTCCCGGGACCGCCTGATGGTGGAGATGGACGAGCAGTATCCGGGCTATGGCCTGGCCGGCCACAAAGGCTACGGCACGGCGAAGCACATGGCTGCGGTGCGCCTCCACGGCGCGTGCCCGGAACACCGTTACACTTACTCCAATGTCGCCACCGCACATGCCGAGTGGGCGAGCACACAACCGCGTGAGGAAGGACGTCCTGGCCAGTGAGCGCTGAAGAGCTAGACGACTACGAGGCAAACGTTGAGCTGTCGATGTACCGCGAGTATCGCGACGTCGTGAGCCAGTTCTCCTATGTCGTGGAAACCGAGCGCCGGTTCTACCTGGCCAACGCGGTGGAGCTCACGCCCCGCAACTCCGGTGGCGAGGTCTACTACGAGATCCGCATGTCGGATGCGTGGGTGTGGGATATGTACCGTCCGGCCCGCTTCGTCCGCTACGTCCGCGTGATCACCTACAAGGACGTCAATATCGAGGAGCTCGACAAGCCCGAGCTGCAGCTGCCGGAGCACTAGCCCGGACTTTCGCGCAGGCCCTTTTCCGGCTGCCCCGCTGTTATCCACACCCCAGCGCCTATCCACAGGCTCCTGGGGTTTTCTTGTTCCCGCCTTCTTTTTAGGACGTCAACGCCCTGGCCACCGTGCTTGACTAGCCTGACACGCTGCCCTGGTACGACAGCTGCGTGGGCAGGGCGAGCGTGAATGACTTTGGCCACGCGCAGCGGAACAGAACGACAGCGAGGTACGGGGATGGATAGCGCAACGCAGGTGGCAGGAGCCGATCGACACACGGCGGGTCGGGGGACGGCCGGTCGTCGCACGGTAGGAGACAGCTCGGTCGGACAGGGCTCAGCTGGACAGAGCTCAGTCGGAAAGGGCTCGGTCGGACCAAGCACAGCGGATTCGACGGTGGGGGTGGGCCGACAGGGCGAGGCCTTGGCCGGGGAGTTCCTGGTGAATCAAGGCTGGACAATCGTGGAGCGCAACTGGCACTGCCGGTTCGCGGAGCTGGATATCATCGCCCTCGACCCATCAGGCGAGATGGTCTTCGTGGAGGTCAAGTATCGGAAGGACACCGCGCACGGCACCGGCGTGGAAGCAGTAACACAGACCAAGTTGCGCCGGATGCGGCTGGCAGCGGGGAAGTGGCTGGCTGAACAGCAGCGCGGGGTCGATGTGGCGCGCTTCGACATCATCGACGTGGGCCCTGCCGGCGTGCGGGAACACGTGGTGGGGGTGGCGTGATGGCAGTCGGGCAAGCCAGAAGCATGGCCCTGCACGGGCTGGACGGAATGCTCATCACCGTGGAATGCGACCTGGGCCGAGGGCTGCCCGGGGTCAGCGTGGTCGGGCTGGGTGACACGGCGGTGGTGCAGGCCCGCGACCGGATTCGCGCGGCGATGCTGAACAGCGCACTACCGTGGCCGAAGTCGAAGGTCGTGATGAGCCTGTCACCGGCTGACGTGAAGAAGGAGGGCTCCAGCTACGACTTGGCGATGGTGGCCTCGATCCTGGCAGCCCAGGGTTTACCCGAGCTCGGGCTGGAGCTCCTGCGGGACACGGTGGTCGTCGGCGAGCTCGGGCTGGACGGTACGGTGCGCGCCGTCGCCGGGGTTGTTCCCATGATTCTGTCCGCACAGCGGCGGGGAATGAGCCGCATCGTGATCCCGGAGGAGAACCTGCCCGATGCCCAGCAGCTCGTCGACGTGGTGGCGGGGCTGGAGATCCTCGCTGTGGGCAGCCTCAAGGAATTTCACGCGTGGCTGCGTGGCTCCGGCGACATTCTCCCCGTGAGCCGGCCCGTGGGCGCGCAGACCTCGGAATCGGGGCAAGCGTTACGGGATGAGGACATCGACATGGCCGACATCGTGGGGCAGGCCGAGGCGCGCCGGGCGCTGGAGATCGCCGCGGTGGGCGGGCACGCCATCATGCTCACCGGACCGCCGGGCAGCGGCAAGTCGATGCTCGCGGAGCGCCTGCCGACGATCCTGCCTCCGCTGTCGGCTACCGAGCAGGTCGAGGCGGCTGCGATCCACTCGATCGCCGGTGGCCGGGGAGACCTTGGCCCGATCTGGGCCGGGGTGAGACCATTCGTCGCCCCGCACCCTTCGGTGACCCAAGCCGCGCTGGTTGGTGGCGGGCCGAACCTGCAACCCGGCGCGATCAGCCTGGCCCACCACGGGGTGCTGTTCTTGGATGAGGCCGCGGAGACCCGCTCCGGTGTACTGGACTGCTTGCGGATTCCGATGGAGTCCCGCCGGGTGGAGATCGCGCGTGCCCGACGCAGCGTGTCCTACCCGGCGGGCTTCCAATTGGTGATGGCGGCGAACCCGTGCCGTTGCGGTGCTGAGGACCCAAGCATGTGCACGTGTAGTTCGACGGATCGACGCCGCTACTACGCGCGGGTCTCGGGCCCCATCCGCGACCGGATTGACGTCTTCGCACAGACCCGCAGGCAGCGGCTGATCGGCCAACAGCTCCCGGTGAGTGCGCAGGCAACGCCCACGAGGGGAGCCGGCAGCGGGGAGGACCGAGCGGAGAGTTCCGCGGTGGTGGCGGAACGGGTCGCCCAGGCCAGGGAACGTTCGCATCATCGCTGGCGAAAATTCGACCTGGGGGAGGCCGTGACGAATGCGACGATTCCCGGCAGGCTGCTGCGCTCGGAGTGCGCTGCGAGCTTCGAGGGAATGGTGGCGCTGCAGGAAGCCTATGCCTCCGGTGCGCTCTCGCAGCGCGGGGTGGACCGGGCGCTGCGGGTGGCGTGGAGCCTCGCCGATCTCGCCGGGGTGGCCCGCCCCGGGGTTGGGGAGGTTCTGGACGCTGCCGAGCTCTTTTCCGACGTTGAGGAGGTGCCAGCATGAGCCCTGCTGGAACCACCAAGGACCGTCAGAACCTGCTCGCGTGGATCTACCTGCGGCAGACCATCGAAGCCTCAAACGCGGACATCCTCAACCTGCTCTGGCCCGAGGGCTGGGAGAATCGGCTCGAAGACCGGGATACGGGGGAGGGGGTGCCTCCCGATGTGCGCGGGCTCGCCAGCCGCATTCGCCACCGTGACCCCAGCCTGCCGCGGAGAATCCTGGAATCGACTGCCACGCGCGTGGACTGCGATCCGGAAGCCGAACTCGACGCCGCCACGGCTGCCGGCTTCCGGCTTGTCACCCCGCAGGACCAGGAGTGGCCCGAGACACTGGATCACGCCTTCGCCCGGATCGATGACCGTGGCAGTGACCAGAACTCAGCCGTCCGGGGCCTTGCCGCAGCACCCTTTGCCCTCTGGCTACGGGGCAACGGCAACCTGCGGAACTTAAGCCGCCAATCGGTGACCGTCGTTGGCACCAGGCAGCCCAATGCCTATGGGGCGCAGCTGAGCACCCAGCTCAGCACGGACCTCGCTCTGGAGGGATACAGCATCGTCTCAGGCGGGGCCCGCGGAGTGGACCGCTGCGCCCACACCGCCGCTCTGCGCGCCGGGGGTGCAAGCATCGCGGTGCTCGCCTGCGGACTCGACGTGGATTACCCCAGGCAGCACCTGGGGCTGTTCAACCAGATCGCGGAGTCCGGGGTTGTTGTGAGCGAGTACGCGCTGGGGACCCACCCCGCCCGGCACCGCTTCCTCACCCGCAACCGGCTGGTCGCCGGCCTGTCCGCAGGAACCATCGTGACTCAGGCCGCCAACCGCTCCGGGGCGCTGAATACCCTCAACTGGGCGGAGGTCATGCTCAACCAGCCCATGGTGGTACCCGGGCCCGTGGATACCGCACTCAGCCAGGGGGTGCTCCACCGCCTGCGGGACGGCCGGGCCCAACCGGTCTGGACCGCCAGCCATGTCCGGGAGCTGGTGGAGGCCTCCAGCCAGTTCAACGCCGAGGCACCCGAACAGCAAGCGATGGTCTTCGGCTCCGGCACCGGGGTGCAGAGCATGTCGCTGAACCAGGTCACCGTCTACGACGCGGCCGGACTACCCGGCGGGGGCGGTGGAACGCTGCGAGACATCCAGCAGGAGACCGGGCTATCCATCCGGCTCGTGATGCGCACCCTCAAAGAACTCGACAAGCAGGGACTCATCACCAGGGAAGGGGAGCGCTGGGTCCGGGTGGATGGGGAGGCATAGCCAAGGGGGCCGACGAACCACGACAACAGCTCCGGTGCGCCACAACAGCTATGCTGAGCTGCATGCCGAAAGCCCGCGACCCGCAACTCCTCATCGAGGACTACGTGGACTACCTGCGCTATAACCTCGGCCGGTCCGAGAACACGATCCGGGCCTACCAGCGGGACCTCACCGACGCCCTCGAGGGGCTGCGGGATATCGAGTCCTTCACCCTCGACCACGCACGCGACGTGCTGGGGTACGCGGCCGACGACGGCGCCAGCCGGTCCCGGCTCTCCCGCCTGGCCTCCAGCATGAAAGGCTTCGGGAAGTTCCTCGCCCAGCGCGAGGTGCTCCCCGCGAACCCGGTCTCTGCGCTCCGACTCCCCAAGGGGGAGAAGACGCTGCCCCGCGTGCTGCGCAGCGACCAGGCCCGCACCCTGCTCGATCGGCTCAAGCGCGAGGCCCTCCAGCCCCCGGCCTCCCAGCACGAAGGTGACGACGCTCCCGCCACCACCGGACCAGCAGGAGAGAAGCAACAACGTCACGCCACAGCGCGCCGGGCGCGGGACTGGTTCATCGCCGAGCTGCTCTTCGGTACCGGCATCCGTGTCGGCGAGGCCGAGGCCATTGATGTCGAGGATTTCGACCGGGCCAACCGGCTCCTGCGGGTCACCGGTAAGGGAAACAAGACCCGCGTGGTTCCCTACGGCGGCGTCATCGACGAGGCTCTCACACACTGGCTCACCCACCGCGGTGAGCTCGCCCAGCCCGGCAACCCGGCCCTGCTCGTTGGGGTGCGAGGGGGCAGGCTCAACCAGCGCGAAATTCGCCGGGTCATTGACCAGGCCATCCGCCGCCACCCGGAGCTCGCGGTGGGGCACATGTCCCCGCACGGGTTTCGGCACTCCGCGGCAACCGCCGTGCTCGAAGGTGGTGCAGACCTAAGGGTGGTCCAGGAACTCCTGGGGCACGCGTCGATGAACACCACCCAGATCTACACCCACGTCGGCGCCGAGCGGCTAAAGGCCGCCTACCGCCAAGCCCACCCACGGTCGGGAGAATAACGGCCCGCCCCACGAGGGCCTAGCGCAACAGGCGCACCCGCACCGAGCCCAAGAGCTGAAACGGATCGAGATAGCGCTTCCGCCCATCCGTGCCCTTGACCCACGCGCCCCAGGACAACCCATCCGGCTTCCGGGCAGTATCGCCCAACAGCGCTGCATTCGCGAGACGGCCAATCCGCTGGCCCCGGGACACCGGCTCACCCTTGGAGACCTTCGCGTGCACCGGCTCGTAGGTGGTGTGCAGCCCATCCCGGTGCCGGATCGTCACCACCGGCGTGCCCGCGACGGTGCCGACGAAGCTGACCCGGCCGCCCAAACTCGCCAGGACGTCCGCACCGGGTGCCGCCCGCAGGTCCACGACGCGGTGGCCCGGCAGCCAGTCCTGCTCCGGAATGTCGAGGGGGCGGGTCACCAGTGCCTCCGCCGCAGCGGGGGAGGTCGGGGAGTCCGTGACGAGCGGCACGCGGTGGGACCGGCTCAGTCGGTTAGCGCCCCTCAACCAGCCCCCGCTTTCTTGTTTCTCTTCCTCCACGGCGAAGACCATCGGCGGAACCGGGGCTACCGGAATGCCTGACGTCAAGCTAAAAACACTGGCCACTGCGAACAGGCGGCGCCGGAAATGGGCGGAAGAAGGAAAGCGTGACATGCCTCCAACCTGCCGCAGCTGACGTCCTGAAAAGAAGGGCGAAGAACCGACTGTGGACAGGGAGGATCAACGGACACACACTGGGTAGGCAGCCACTTGGATTGGCAAGGCAGAGCAGCTAAGATGTTCCGGTGCAGTGTGCTCACGTTTCCCGCACCACCCGGGGATGATGCGCCGCGCGAACCGTGCCAGCGGAGAACACGAGGCCTCCCGCTAGTGGCGATCGCAGCGACGTCAAGAACACAACACCCCGGGAAACCGGCGGCGAGATAGCGAGCAGACTGACTACACGTAGATGCCTCGTGTCCCCAACAGGATCCACCTACGGTCCCGCTGATTGCGGGTCAATACAGGTGGCGCAGCCCGGGGAGTCTGCCGGCCGGTCGCATAAGCCGAATGGAAGTTCGTCGAGTGCGCCGAAGAAGAAAACCGTAAAACCCCAAACTTTCGAAAGCGAGGAAGGGGCGGCAACGCTACAAGGCGAAGAAAACGCTTCAAAGCTGCCCCTGTAACACCATGGCTGTTGTTACTATGCGCGAACTGCTGGATGCAGGCGTCCACTTTGGTCACCAGACCCGCCGTTGGAACCCGAAGATGCGTCGTTTCATCTTCACCGACCGCAACGGCATCTACATCATCGACCTGCAGCAGACCCTGACCTACATCGACGAGGCCTACGAGTTCGTCAAGGAGACCGTCGCCCACGGCGGCAACATCCTGTTCGTCGGCACCAAGAAGCAGGCTCAGGAGGCCGTTGCCAACGAGGCTGAGCGCGTTGGCATGCCGTACGTCAACCACCGCTGGCTCGGTGGCATGCTCACCAACTTCCAGACCGTCTCCAAGCGCCTGGCCCGCATGAAGGAACTGCAGGCTATGGACGCAGCCGAGGACGGCTACCAGGGCCGCACCAAGAAGGAGATCCTCCTTCTGAACCGCGAGCGCGAGAAGCTGGAGCGTGTCCTGGGCGGCATCGCCGACATGACCAAGGTCCCGTCGGCAATGTGGGTCGTTGACACCAACAAGGAGCACATCGCTGTCTCCGAGGCGAAGAAGCTGGGCATCCCGGTTGTCGCCATCCTGGACACCAACTGCGACCCGGACGAGGTCCAGTACCCGGTCCCGGGCAACGACGACGCGATCCGTTCCGCAAACCTGCTGACCTCCATCATCGCCTCCGCTGTTGAGGAGGGCCGCAAGGCTCGCGCGGAGCGTCAGGCAGCTGCTGCGAAGGACGCCGCCGGCGACACCGGCAAGTCCGAGGCGGACGCTGAGGCTGTGAAGGCTGAGGCTGCAGCCGAGGAGAAGGCCAAGTCCACCGAGGCCTAAAGAGTGTTGAGCGGGGCGTGTACGCCCCGCTCGATGCCTCACACGGAAAGGCCGTATCTCGGCCTGCCCAGTGAGTGTGCTGCCCGCCGCCACACGTGGCGGGGATTTGCCTCTAGAATTATTGGCTGACAGCACATTCATTCTTTCACCACTTCCATACGAAGGAGGGTCGCCACTGATGGCGAACTACACCGCTGCTGATGTCAAGAAGCTCCGCGAGATGACCGGCTCCGGCATGATGGACTGCAAGAAGGCTCTCGTCGAGGCTGAGGGCGACTTCGATAAGGCCATCGAGATCCTGCGTATCCAGGGCGCCAAGGACGTCGGCAAGCGCGCTGAGCGCTCCGCATCCGAGGGCCTGATCGCAGTCTCCGGTAACACCATGATCGAGGTCAACGCTGAGACCGACTTCGTGGCCAAGAACCAGGAGTTCATCGACTTCGCGAACAAGGTTGCTCAGGCAGCCGACGCTGCGAACGCTAACTCCCGCGAGGAGCTCGAGGCAGTTGAGGTCGACGGCGCGAAGGCTGTCGACGCCCTGCAGGAGCTCTCCGCCAAGATCGGCGAGAAGCTCGAGCTGAAGCGCGCTGTCACCCTGGAGGGTGACAAGGTTGCCGTCTACCTGCACCAGCGCTCCGCTGACCTGCCGCCGGCAGTCGGCGTGCTCGTCGCTTACGAGGGCGAGAACGAGGAGGCTGCCCGCGCAGCCGCCATGCAGGTCGCCGCTCTGAAGGCCAGCTTCCTGTCCACCGATGACGTCCCGGCTGAGACCGTCGCCAAGGAGCGCGAGATCGCCGAGGCAACCGCTCGCGAGGAGGGCAAGCCGGAGAAGGCTCTGCCGAACATCATCGAGGGTCGCCTGAAGGGCTACTTCAAGGACGTCGTCCTGCTGGAGCAGCCGTCCGTCACCGAGTCCAAGAAGACCGTCAAGCAGGTCATGGACGAGGCAGGCGTGAAGCTGACCGGCTTCGTGCGCTACGAGATCGGCCAGGGCTAAACCAGTCGCTGATCCCGTGCCCTCACGGTGCGGCTGAGCCGCTTAGATATGCACCGCGCCAGGGCACGGCGATAGTTTGAGCCGCCCACCCGTTTCACACGGGTGGGCGACTTTTATTGTGCGCTATAATCCTGTTCAACATCTGAAGCGAGACAAGGAGATTCGTTGAGTAACGCGCCACGCAGGTCCGGTTATAAGCGGGTTATGTTGAAGCTGGGCGGTGAGATGTTCGGTGGGGGAGCCGTGGGCATCGACCCAGATGTCGTTCAGAACGTCGCACGCCAGATCGCCGAAGTCGCTAACAGTGGCGTGCAGGTGGCCGTGGTCATCGGCGGTGGAAACTTCTTCCGCGGCGCGGAGCTGCAGCAGCGCGGCCTCGACCGTTCCCGCTCCGACTACATGGGCATGCTGGGCACCGTGATGAACTGCCTGGCCCTGCAAGACTTCCTACAGCAGGAAGGCGTGGACTGCCGCGTGCAGACCGCCATCCAGATGACCCAGGTCGCTGAGCCCTACCTCCCGCTGCGTGCGGACCGCCACCTCGAGAAGGGGCGCGTGGTGATCTTCGGTGCCGGCATGGGCATGCCCTACTTCTCCACGGACACCACCGCAGCCCAGCGCGCCCTCGAGATCGGCTGCGAGGTCCTGCTGATGGCTAAGGCGGTTGACGGCGTGTACTCGGATGACCCTCGCACCAACCCGGACGCTGAGCTCTTCCACGAGATCAACCCCCAGGACGTGCTCGAGCGCAACCTCAAGGTCGCCGACGCGACGGCCTTCAGCCTCTGCAAGGACAATGACATGCCGATCCTGGTGTTCAACCTCCTGGAGCAGGGCAATATCGCCCGCGCGTGCGCCGGCGAGCGCATCGGCACGCTCGTCAGCTCCGAGGTGAAGTAACCCGCCACGACGGCGGCACGCGGGTGAGGCGGGCAAGAACAGTCCGCCTCGCCCCAAACAGGAGTGTTGGGGGCAAGGGCTGCTAAATTGGTAGCCATGATGGACGAAATTCTCCTGGAATGCGAAGAGCGCATGACGAGCTCCGTCGAGTTCGCGCGCGAAGACCTCACGACGATCCGTACCGGGCGCGCTAACCCGGCCATGTTCAATAGCGTGATCGCCGAGTACTACGGCGTTCCGACGCCGATCACCCAGATGGCAACGATCAGCGTTCCCGAGGCGCGCATGATGCTCATCAAGCCCTATGAGCAGTCCCAGATCCAGGTCATTGAGAACGCGATCCGCAACTCTGACCTGGGCGTTAACCCGACCAACGACGGCCAGGTGCTGCGCGTGACGATCCCGCAGCTCACTGAGGAGCGCCGTCGCGAGATGGTGCGTCAGGCCAAGTCCAAGGGCGAGGACGCGAAGATCGCGATCCGTAACATCCGCCGCCACGGCATGGAACAGCTCGCGAAGATCCAGAAGGACGGCGACGCCGGCGAGGACGAGGTCCGAGCTAGCGAGAACGAGCTCGAGAAGACCACCTCCAACTACGTCAAGCAGGTCGACGACCTTGTTGAGCGCAAGGAAGAGGAGCTGATGGAGGTCTAGAGACCTCGTCAGCAGGGGTCCTTGACCCCTTGACGGCCCTTAAGCGCACAACACATGCCCGCTCGCACCGTGAGCGGGCATGTCGCGATAAGAGGGCAAAAGTGCACACACTCATTTGGGGCTGCCGCTGGGTGGCCGGAAAGGCGAGGTGCGGTGGCAGCTCACGCGTCGAACCCTGCATCGGAACCCGAGGGCACGGCCCCGGGTGAGGTGGCGGCCAAGGCCGCCAAGCAGATCAACCCTGGGCGAAACCTCAAGCATGCGATCACGACGGCGCTGATCCTCGGCGCAATCGTCATCCTTTCGCTGCTCTCGCCACTGCTGTGGTACGCCCTGCTCGTCGTGGGAATGGGCCTGGCGGTCTACGAGGTCTGGCGCCGCCTGCTGGAGGCCGGCTACGTGCTAAGCCTCCCGGTACTCGTGGTGGGCTCCACCGCGATGATCCTGCTTTCCTGGCCCTTTGGCCCCACGGGGTTGGTGGCAGGGTTCGCCGGCAGTGTGCTGCTGTTGATGGTCACCCGCCTGTTCCACCACGGCAGGCACTCGCCGCCGCATAACTATGTGCGCGATATGGCGGTGGGCGTAATGGTGCTGACGTGGATTCCGATGTTCGGCGCGTTCGCCGCGATGCTCTCACGGCTGGAATCCGCCGGAGCCCCTGGGGCCTTCTACATCATCACCTTCATGCTCTGTGTGGTGGCCAACGATGTGGGCGGCTATGCATTCGGCGTGCTCTTCGGCAAGCACCCCATGGCCCCTGCGGTGAGCCCGAAGAAGTCCTGGGAGGGCTTCGCAGGTTCCGTCACCAGCGCCGCCGTGGTCGGCGCGCTCGCAGTGGCCCTGTTGCTGGATGGTCCCTGGTGGCTGGGGATCGGGCTGGGCGTGGGACTGTCCGTCTGCGCCACCCTGGGCGACCTGGTGGAGTCCCAGTTCAAGCGGGACCTCGGCATCAAGGACATGTCCGGCATGCTGCCTGGACACGGTGGGCTGATGGACCGCCTCGATGGGATGCTGCCTGCGGCGATGGTTACCTGGGTGGTTCTCAACCTGATCGGCTAGGCCGAAGTTACTTATAGCCGCGCTTGACCTGTCGGCGCAGCTGCGTCATCCGCACGATGCCGACCATCGCCATGATCAACGCTCCCGCGATGGCGGCAATCAGCATGCCGATGCCGATGGGGAAGCTCCACTCCCAGCCGAAGAAGACCAGCTGAGCCTCCGTCTGATTCTGCAGGATGAACACCAGCAGGAGAATCAGCATGAGCGCGCCAATGATCAGCGCTGCCCAGGTGCTCGCCGCGACGGAGCCCTTCACGTTCTGGTGGGCACGCTCTTGCTGCTCAGCCTGCGCCACGGGGGCGACCTCCCCCTGGGTGGGTGCTGGTGCCGAGCTGTTTTCTGCGGCCGGCTCGGAGGGGATTTGAGCCTCTGCCGGAGGCTGGTTGCAGGCCTCGCCGGTGGGCTGGAAATTAGGGTTCTGGGGGTTGGTGCCTGGGTTCGCCATACTCCTATTCAAACGAACTGTGCGCCTGGCTGCCAGCATCGGGGTGCGCTCGCCAATCTTTCGACCCGGTGAATCTCGGCGGGTGGCCCGGAATCGCGAGGTAGAGGGCATACGTGGAATAATAGGGCCCACTATGGCTACCCCCGTGAAACTGAATTTTTCCGCGCCGCGTCGAGGCCTTCCTCCCAAGCACTTCGCCGATCTGACGGCTCAGCAGGTTGAGGAAGCGGTGGTGGAGCTCGGGCTTCCGAAGTTCCGTGCGAAGCAGCTCTACAACCAGTATTACGGACGCCTCGAGGGCGATCCGCTCGAGATGACGGACCTTCCGGAAGCCAGCCGACAGGCAGTGAAGGAGAAGCTTTTCCCGGAGCTGATGACCCCGCTGCGCAAGCTCGATGCCGATGATGGGGAGACCCGCAAGACGCTCTGGCGCCTCCACGATGGCACGCTGCTGGAATCCGTCTTGATGCGCTACCCAGGCCGCGCCACCCTGTGCATCTCCTCCCAGGCCGGCTGTGGCATGGCATGCCCGTTCTGCGCGACCGGCCAGGGTGGGCTGGACCGCAACCTCTCCGTGGGCGAGATCGTGGAGCAGGTACGCAACGCCGCCCGTGCGATGCGCGATGGCGAGGTTGCCGGCACCGAGGGGCGACTGTCCAACATCGTGTTCATGGGCATGGGCGAGCCGCTGGCTAATTACAAGCGCGTGGTCGAGGCCGTGCGTCAGATCTCCCAGCCGGAGCCGCACGGCTTCGGCATCTCCCAGCGCAACGTCACCGTGTCCACCGTGGGCCTGGCCCCGGCGATCCGCAAGCTTGCCGATGAGGACATGTCCGTCAGACTGGCCGTGTCCCTGCACACCCCGGACGACGAGCTGCGCGACACCCTCGTCCCGGTCAATAACCGCTGGTCCGTCGAAGAGGTTTTGGACGCCGCCGCGTACTACGCGGAGAAGTCCAGTCGCCGCGTGTCCATCGAGTATGCGCTCATCCGCGACATCAACGATCAGCCGTGGCGGGCCGACATGCTGGGCAAGAAGCTCCACAAGGCACTGGGCAGCAAGGTGCACGTCAATCTCATTCCGCTGAACCCGACCCCAGGCTCGAAGTGGGATGCGTCCCCGAAGGGGCGTCAGGATGAGTTCGTCCGCCGGGTGATCGAGCAGGGTGTGCCGTGTACCGTGCGTGACACGAAGGGGCAGGAGATCGCAGCGGCCTGTGGCCAGCTCGCTGCCGAGGAGGACTAGCTACCCCCTGGGCTCCGGAACGCCGAGACGCCTGTGCTGATGGGGCAAAAATCCCACCAGTACAGGTTTTTTGTGATCAACTTTACGCCGGAAAACCTCGACTCTGCATCCCCGGGATTGCTAAAATCCGAATAAGAGTCCATAGGTTTAGTGAAGGCGTTCAATTCGCTAATCTTAATAAAGTCACTCGTCGGCGTTTTCTGGGTTGGTCGGCTGCGGCCGGTGGCGCCGACGCTCTGGTCGCCTCGGGCGCGGGTGACGCCCTGAGTAAGCAGTTTCTGGGCATCCCGGCGATGGGGCAGGAAGAGGTTGATGAAAAGATCGTCTGGTCCGCCTGCACTGTGAACTGCGGTTCCAGCTGCCCGCTGCGCCGCAAGGTGAAGGACGGCCAGATCGTTCAGGTCATGGCCGATAACACCGGTGACGCGGAACTGGGCACCCAGCAGATCCGCGCCTGCGTCCGCGGCCGGTCGATCCGGCACCGCATCTACAACCCGGACCGCCTGAATACGCCACTGAAGCGCAAGCCAGGCACTAAGCGGGGAGACGGCGAGTGGGGCGAGATCTCCTGGGAGCAGGCCCTAGACGAGATCGCCGAGAAGATGAAGGACATTAAGTCCACCTACGGTAACGAGGCCTTCTACCTGCAGTACGGCATCGGCGTCATCGGGGCGACGATCGCGCGTTCCTGGCTGCCGGTCGAGACCCCGTTCGCGCGCCTGATGAACCTGTGGGGCGGCTACCTCAACCACTACTCGGACTACTCCACGGCCCAGATCACCTCGGCTTACCCTTACCACTACGGGGAGTGGGTCGGTTCGACCCCTTCGACGACGTCGCGAACTCCAAGCTCCAGGTCATGTTCGGCAATAACCCGCTGGAAAATCCGCATGTCGGGCGGCGGGGAAACCTTCGTGACTCAGAAGATCAAGCAGGAGCACGGGGTCAAGACGATCGTCTTCGACCCTAAGGCGGTCCGAAACTTCTGTCGCGCTCGCTGATGAATGGGTGGCCCTGCGTCCCGGCACCGACGCCGCGCTCGTCGCCGGGCTCATCCACGTCATGCTGACGGAGAACCTCCAGGACCAGAAATTCCTCGACAAATACACCATCGGCTTCGACGAGCACACCCTGCCCGACTCGGCGCCGAAGAACTCCTCCTACCGTTCCTACGTCATGGGCTAAGGCCCCGACGGCATCGAGAAGACCCCGCAGTGGGCCGCGAAGGTCACCGGGGTTCCAGCCGACCGCATGACCCAGCTGGCACGCGAGATCGCCCAGGCCAAGCCCTGCGCCATCACCCAGGGCTGGGGTCCGCAGCGCCACGCCCACGGTGAGAATCAGGCCCGCGCGATCTTCCTGCTCGCAGCCGTCATCGGGCAGATCGGTATCAAGGGCGGCGGCACCGGTGCGCGCGAAAGCTCCTGAACCTCGGCATTGCCAGCCCCTTCAACACCCAGCACGAAAACCCCATCGACACCGCGATCCCCGTCTTCGGATGGGCCGAGGCCGTCGAACGTGGCGAGGAGATGACCGCCACCTGCGACGGCATGCAAGGTAAGGACAAGCTCGACGTCCCGATCAAGATGATCTGATCCTATGGAGTCAACGCCAATACCAACCAGCACGGCGACCTCAATCGCACGATCAAGCTGCTGCGCAGGGAAGACAAGGTAGAACTCATCGTCGTCAGCGACATCCAGATGAGCGTGTCCGCCCGCTACGCCGACTACGTCCTACCGGACGCGCCCACCGCCGAACAGGAGGACGTCATCCAGCAGGGCAGTGCCGGAAACATGGAATACACGATCCTCGCCTCCAAGGACATCGAACCGATCCACAACACCAAGCCGATCTACGAGGTCTGCGCCGAGCTTGCCGAGCGCCTCGGGGTGGGAAAGAAGTTCACCGAAGGCCGCACCTGGTGATGAGATCACCGCGCTGCCGGAACACGTCGACACCTGGGAAGGGCCCGCGGAGGCGCACAAGGCCTACACCAACGGCGGCAAGTACTCGCTGCAGTGCATCGGACACCACACGAAGGGCCGCACCCACTCGTCTTACGGCAACGTGGACTGGCTCCGGGAGGACGCCCACCCCCAGGTGCTGTGGATCAACCCGCTGGACGCCCGCAAGCGGGGCATCAAGAACTACGAGGAGGTCTACGCGTTCAATGACCGCGGCAGGATCAAGTCCGTCGCCTGGGTCAGCCCCCGCATCGCACCCGGCGTGATCTCCGTTCCCCAGGGGTCCTGGCTTGCGCCGGACGCCAAGGGAGTGGATGCCGGAGCCAGCGTCAACACGCTGACCAGTTGGCACCCATCCCCGCTGGGCAAGGGCAATGCCCAGCACACGACTCTCGTTGAAGTTGAGAAGGCCTAAGAAAGGCCGAAGGTTAGGAAAACATGGCTAAGAAGAACGCTTCCCAAGAAAACCAGCGGCTGGGTTTCTACTTCGACCAGAGCTTGTGCAACGGCTGCAAGGCCTGCCAGATCGCCTGCAAGGACAAGCACGACACCCAGCTGGGCACCAACTGGCGCCGAGTCGTGGAGTACTCCGGCGGGGACTGGAACCTCGCCAACGGGGTGTTTAACCACGACACCTTCACCTACTACACATCGACCTCCTGCAATCACTGCGAGGACCCGATCTGCGCGAAGGTCTGCCCGACGACCGCGATGCACAAGGGCGAAGGTGGCATCGTCACCGTCGACCCCGACAAGTGCATTGGTTGCCGCTACTGCGAGTGGGTCTGCCCTTACTCCGCGCCACAGTTCAACCCGGAGACCAAGCAGATGAGCAAGTGCGACCTGTGCGCCGACCTGCGTGCGGAGGGGGAGGAGCCCGCCTGCGTCATGGCCTGCCCGTCGCGTGCCCTGGACTGGGGTCCGATCGACGAGCTGCGGGAGAAGTACGGCGATATCAGCGCCGTCGCACCCTTGCCTGATCCGAGCATCACCAAGCCCAACCTCGTCATTCACCCGCACCGCGATGCGAACGAGTGGGATACCAACCACGGTGAAATCATGAATCGCCAGGAGATCTAAACCAGTGTTTCTGCAGGAATGGCCACTGACTGTCTTCACGATCCTGTCCCAGATGGCCGTGGGTGCGTTCATTATCCTGGGGTTCCTCCAAGTGAGCTCCCGCCGGAGGGTCAGGGCAGTGGCCGATAAGGACCGTGCAGCGGCCAGCTGCGGCTAGCCGACCTGGTCGACGGGGACGTACGCGAACTCACCAGTTTCCCGGTCTCGCAGTGCCACCGCTGCGGAGCGGATTTTCCGGCCGGGGAAGGGGAGGACGGCACGGCGGAGACTTTGTGCCCCACGTGCGAGCGCACGACCGCCGACCCGTTTTCTTCCTGGCTGCCGCCCGGCTTCACCCTCGACTAGCCTTCTGGGTGCCCTCGCCGCGCCAAGGTGCCGGGTATTCTCGCTGGGCTACAACGTTGGGGCGGCACGGGAGATGTGCCACTGCCGTGGTGACGTTGGGATGGCGCTGGGGTGGGCGGGAGTACCAGTGAATGCAGCGATGGCCCCGAACCAAATTTGTTTCGGGGCCATCGGTCGTGCCAGACGCCTGGCGTGCCGCTAACGGGGTAGCTTTGCTACTCCTTGATGTTCAGCGCCAGCTTCTCCTCAGGAGTGAGGTCGGCGTACACACCGGTGTTGTTGCGCTGATCCTCGGTCCAGTTTGGTTCGATGTGACCCTGGGCCTTGTTGCGTGCGGTCACGGTGGTGCGCTCCTTGGCCTTCGGCTCGAAAGCGAACCATGCGGTACCGATGAGGATGAGTACCGCCAGAACGATCAGCCAGATGTTCTCGACGTTGCCCTCGTGGTTACCAACCAGCATGAACACCAGGAATCCGACGGAAATAAGGCCGGACAGAACGACGGCGCGCTTGCTCAGGCCGCTCCAGCCCCAGCCCGCGGATGGTACATCTTCGGTCGAAATGCCGTTGAAAACTTCAACCTTTGCTTCGTGGTGAGCCACGGAATCCTCCTGACGTCTGATCAGTTAATCACACTCATCTTGCCATAGATTTCACAGAATGTAGGTATCTCCACGCGCCATACAGCCCCTACTCGGGTGTAGGAGGGGAGGAGGCGGGCGGGTTAGGATATGGCCATGACTTTCGATAAGACTCGCGTGGTGATTCTCGGGAGCACTGGATCCATCGGAGTCCAGGCCCTCGAGGTGGTTTTCGACAATCCCGAACAGTTCGAGGTGGTTGGGATTTCGGCCCACGGCAGCAAGCCCGAGCTGCTGTTGGAGCAGGCCCAGAAGATTGGTCTGCCCGCAGAGCGAGTCGCGGTAGCCTCCGACCGCACCGCCGATTTCGTCGAAGCTCAGCTTGGCGGCCACTGCATCCGTGGCCAGGACTCTGCTCGCGACCTGGTGGAGGAGCTCGGCGACCAGCTGGAGAGCACGGACGTGATCCTGAACGCTCTGGTTGGCTCCCAGGGGCTCGAGGCGACGCTTTCTTCCCTGGGCACCCAGGCGCGCCTCGCGCTGGCGAATAAGGAGAGCCTCGTTGCCGGCGGCCAGCTGGTGCTGGACGCCGCCGATGAGGGGCAGCTCGTCCCCGTCGACTCCGAGCACTCTGCGATGGCGCAGTGCCTGCGCTCTGGCCGCCGCGACGAGGTGGCCACCCTCGTGCTGACGGCCTCTGGCGGGCCGTTCCGCGGCTGGACCCGCGAGCAGCTGGAGCCGGTCACCCCGCTCCAGGCGGCCAGCCACCCCACCTGGTCCATGGGTCAGATGAACACGCTGAACTCCGCAACGATGGTGAACAAGGGCCTGGAGCTCATCGAGGCCTGCCTGCTCTTCGACATGCCCTCCGACCGCGTGGAGGTCACCGTTCACCCGCAGTCGATCGTGCACTCGATGGTGACTTTCCGCGACGGCTCCACCATCGCGCAGGCGTCCCCACCGTCCATGAAGCTGCCGATCAGCTTCGCGCTCGGCTGGCCGAACCGCGTGGCCGGGGTGGGGCAGCCCCTGGACTTCACGCAGGCCGCCACCTGGGAGTTCGAGCCACTCGACGATGAGGTATTCCCCGCGGTGGAGCTGGCCCGCGAGGCAGCAAAGGCAGGCGGGGTCATGCCCGCGATCTATAACGCGGCGAATGAGGAAGCCGCGATCGAGTTCCTCAACGCGAATATGGCCTTCCCCCGCATTGTCGACACGGTTGAAGCCGTGATGTCCGCCTCCGGTGCAGCGTCCACCCCGACGTGCCTGGAGGATGTCCTGGAGGCCGAGCGCGAGGCCCGCGCACTGGCACACGAGAGGATGCGCCCGTGGCTTTTGGGCTAGGAGTACTGCTCTTCGCCTTCGGCATCCTGATCAGCATTGCGCTGCACGAGGCGGGGCACATGTTCGCAGCCCGCGCCTTCGGCATGCGAGTGCGCCGATACTTCATCGGTTTCGGGCCCACCCTGTGGTCGACCGCACCGAGGGAGAGGGTACGGTCAGCTGCCACCGCTGGAACAGCCGACGTCGACGTCGACGCTGCTAACGTCCCGGCGAATCCGGCCCCGCTGACGACGGATACGGACGTTGGTTCCCACCCGGCCGGTGGGGCGCCACAGACCGAGTATGGGATCAAGGCGATCCCGCTCGGCGGCTTCTGCGAGATCGCCGGCATGACCCCGCTGGACGAGCTCAGCGAGGAAGAAAAGCCCCACGCGATGTACCGCAAACCCTGGTGGCAGCGGGTCATCGTGCTCTCCGGCGGCATCGCCGTCAATGTGCTTGTCGCCCTGATCGTGCTCTATTCGGTGGCGAATATCTGGGGCCTGCCCGACCATAAGGCGGATATCCGCACCACCGTGCAGTCCACCCAGTGCGCCCCTCCGACTCAGGGGGCAGACGGCACGCTGGCGGACTGCACGGGCGATGGCCCCGCAGCCGCTGCGGGCATCAAGCCGGGGGACACCATCACCGAGGTGGATGGCCAGGAGGTGCCCACCTTCCCGGACTTCACCAAGGCCATTGACCGACTCGTCTCGGAGAACGCGGCTAGCGCTACAGGCGGTGATGCACCCGCGCAGGGCCGCGAACTCAGCGTGGGCGATCGCCTCACCGTGCCGATGCGCGTGCAACACTCCGATGGCACCGACGAGGTCAAGCAGGTCGACGTCGACATCGTGGAACGGCGCAACCAGGACGGCTCCACGAGACTGGCCGGTGCGATTGGCATCACGATCAAGCTGCCGGGCAACGTCGAATACAACCCGGTGACCGCGGTGGGCGGGACCCTCTCGTTTACCGGTTACATGGTCTCCGAGACGGCCAAGGGGCTGGTCGCGCTGCCTGCGAAGGTGCCAGGAGTGGTCGCGGCGATCTTCGGAGCCGAGCGCGCGGATGATTCCCCCATGAGCGTGGTGGGTGCTTCCCGCATCGGCGGGGAGCTGGTGCAACACGAGCAGTGGCGTTTGTTCCTCATGATGCTGGCCAGCCTGAACCTCTTCCTGGCCGCCTTCAACCTGGTGCCGCTGCCGCCGCTCGATGGCGGGCACATCGCCGTGGCCATCTACGAGCGCATTCGCGATGGGCTGCGACGCCGTAGGGGCAAGCAGCCGGGCCCGCCGGTGGACTACCGCAAGCTGCTGCCACTGACCTACGGTGTCGCGCTGCTGCTGATGGTCTTCGGCGCCATCGTCATCGTCGCGGACGTGATCAACCCCGTGCGGCTGTTCTAGTTGCAACCCAGTCCGTACCGCACCGGCGGGGGCGTTGCCCGCTGGCGCCGGAGCGGTATTAGGCTGGGAAGGGCACGCTGCTTGATCCGCAGCACTGTATTTTCTTCGAAAGGGGCTAGAGACCTTCATGTCCGGCATTTCTCTGGGAATCCCAGATGGACCTCCACCCACGCTTGCGCCGCGCCGGAAGACCCGCCAGCTGATGGTCGGCGACGTGGGAGTCGGCAGTGAGCACCCGATCTCGGTGCAGTCGATGACGACCACGAAGACGCACGACATCAACGCGACTCTGCAGCAGATCGCGCAGCTGACCGCGTCGGGCTGCGACATCGTTCGCGTGGCCTGCCCGAAGCCTCGCGATGCCGAGGCACTGCCGATCATCGCGAAGAAGTCCCCGATCCCGGTGATCGCTGACATCCACTTCCAGCCACGTTATATCTTCCAGGCCATCGAGGCCGGCTGTGCCGCGGTGCGTGTGAACCCGGGCAATATCAAGGAGTTCGACGGTCGCGTCAAGGAGGTCGCCAAGGCCGCCGGGGACGCGGGCGTTCCGATCCGCATCGGCGTCAACGGGGGTTCCCTCGATAAGCGCCTGCTCGAAAAGTACGGCAAGGCCACCCCGGAGGCGCTGGTGGAGTCCGCCGTCTGGGAGGCTGGGCTGTTCGAGGAGCACGGCTTCGGGGACATCGCGATCTCCGTGAAGCACTCCGACCCGGTGGTGATGGTGGAGGCCTACCGTCAGCTGGCGGCGAAGACGGACTACCCGTTGCACCTCGGCGTGACCGAGGCAGGCCCGGCTTTCCAGGGCACCATCAAGTCCTCCGTGGCCTTCGGCGCGCTGCTCTCCCAGGGCATCGGTGACACGATCCGGGTGTCCCTGTC